>CAZHZR010000140.1:1984-7859 GCA_964537095.1 uncultured Roseivirgaceae bacterium | reverse complement strand
CTTCGGCCACCAATGTCAGCTGTTTATAGCTAATCCCTGCAAGTACTTCATATTTAGTTTCCTGATCAATGGCAAAACTGCCTAACTTTACCAGATCAACACCTACCTGAATCCCCAAAGGATTTTTAGAATAGTCGATTTTAAGCGAATCGGGTGCAGCAGGAGCTGCCGTCGTACCATCGGAGGACGTTGAATCTTCTAATTCTGAAGGCTCCTCAGTGTCTGAAATCTCCTCAATTTCAGAATTCTCCTCCATTTCCAGCGTCTCCTCGGCTTCTGAAGTCTCTTCGGTTTC
The DNA here is from genome assembly GCA_964537095.1 of uncultured Roseivirgaceae bacterium. Classification (GTDB taxonomy): domain Bacteria; phylum Bacteroidota; class Bacteroidia; order Cytophagales; family Cyclobacteriaceae; genus CAMPJM01. The sequence goes on along the minus strand of CAZHZR010000140.1, from coordinate 7,564 downwards.
CGAACGGTTTTCAGATTGCCCATGAACTTTTACTGGTGCAATTACAAAAACCAACAAGAAACTACAAATGCTAATAATAAAGATATATGGTCGTTTCATCGGTAATTTTTCGGTCATCTCTTTCGACTATCAGGAGGGAATCAAAAGTAGTTATTGGAGGTTTTCGATCTTCAATACTATTGGCCTTTATGATAACCCGGTTATTCTCGACCACTAGTTCTGTCTTATAATGTAAAGTGAGTGTTTCGACATTCGAATGACCCTTCAAATAAATTTCAAATGAAGAAGACGTCTCCTTCATGGAAAGGGGAAATCTGTGGGTGGTGGCACTATCACTTACAATTTTAACTGCTCTGTTATAGTCGCCTTTTAGCGAATCGATCTTCACCATTCCTGTTCGCAGGAGATTTCTTTTTGTTTCAAGTCTAACTTTTTCAGCATTGAGACTATCTATAATTGCCTTGATATCATTTACTTCTTGCACAGGAGCATCTGCAGTCAATGCGGCCTGTACTTTTCTTGCCTCCGCAAGTTGTTCTACAACGTTAGCAACGGAATCGTTAACTAAGTTTAAATCTGATGCTTTAACAATTTTGACGTTGACGTAAGGATCGGGATAAACATCGCATTCATAGCATTCATCACAACTATTTAAAAAAGTCAGTGATAATAAAGACAGAAAAAGCAGACCGAAAAAGCCGTTTATTTTCCCTACCATGTTTTATGCGTTAGAATTTTAAAATTATATCCAAAGATAAGCTATTGCAACAGTTTTGAGCCAGTTTAGTGTGTTTTTTATAAAGGATCCACATCTATACTAATTCTTGTTTTCTTAAAATTTTTGTCTGTAATAATCCCCTGACACTCATCTTTTATAAAATTTTTGATACCAGCTATCTGGTCATTTTTCTTTAATTTAACCATAATTTCAATCAGAAAAAGGTTTCGTATTTTTGCGACCGGTGGTTCCTGAGGTCCCAAAGCAAATTTTGAACCTAATTTTTCTGCCAAAATTCGCTGCAGCAGCTTTCCTGCTTTTTCTGCCACTTCCTTCTTTTCATTTTTGATGGTAATTTTTATAAGCCGCACAAATGGCGGATAGAAGAAAACACTTCTTTCCAGCAGTTCTTTCCTGTACATGGCTTTAAAATCATTCTTCATAATATCATCCAGCACCGGTTGTTCTGTATTCGCTGTCTGGATAATTACAAGACCGGACTTTTCCCGGCGTCCGGCTCTACCGCTCACCTGCGTTATCATCTGAAACGCTTTTTCAAAGGCGCGAAAATCCGGAAAGTATAACATCCTGTCTGCATCTACTATTCCCACCAGACTAACCTTATCGAAATCCAGGCCCTTGCTGACCATCTGGGTGCCGATTAGTACATCGATATCGCCTTTCTCAAAACTGTCGATGATGGTCTGGTAGCTGTATTTCCTTCGGGTAGTGTCCAGGTCCATCCGTTGAACGCGCGCCTCTGGAATAATTAACTTAAGATCGTTTTCCAGCTTCTCTGTTCCGAATCCTACCGTTTTTACATTGTTAGATCCACAAGCGCTGCAGACGTTTGGAACTTTCTGTCGGTGGCTGCAATAGTGGCAACGCAGTTCGTTGTGGTACATATGGTAGGTTAGGCTAACAGCGCAATTTTCACATTTGGGAATCCAGGCACACTCCTCACAGGTTACAAAGGGTGCGTATCCACGCCTGTTTTGAAATATAATTGCTTGTTCTTTCCGCGACAGAGCGCCTTCCAGTGCGAGAATCAACTCGCTTGAAAAATCGGCTTTCAGGGTTTTTCGTTTTCTTCCCGCACGAATGTCGGCCAATCTTATCTCAGGCAGTGCAGCGTTTCCATAGCGTTCAGATAGTGTCACCAGTCCGTATTTTCCGTTGCTTGCATTGTAGTAGCTTTCGATAGATGGCGTGGCTGAGCCCAGCAGTGCTTTCGCAAAATGCCACTTCGAAAGGACTAGCGCCAAATCCCTGGCATGATACCTGGGCGCAGGATCATGCTGTTTGTAGGAGGTTTCATGTTCTTCATCTACAATGATCAGCCCCAGATTGTCAAAGGGTAGAAATATAGATGAGCGCACACCCACTACAAACGAAAACTTCCCGGACAGAACACCTTTCCAAACCTCAACACGCTCGTTATCGGAAAATTTAGAATGATATACCCCCATTTTGTCACCAAAAAATTTTCTTAAGCGGCTTACAATCTGAGTGGTCAAAGCTATCTCCGGCAATAGGTAAAGCACCTGGCTTCCTCCTGCAAGGGCCTCTCGGATGAGTTGAATGTATATTTCTGTTTTTCCGCTGCCAGTTACGCCGTGTAAAAGCACTGTATCCGTTTGAGCAAAGCGCTCCATTATTTCAGTTTTTGCCTTCGACTGAGCAGGGTTTAGGCTTACTTCTGCCTCTATGCTGTTTTCATCCGTGTCAAATCTGGATACCATAATCTCAAATTCCTCAAACACACCATTTTTTATGAGCGTCTGAAGCGAAGATGATGAAATATCTCCCTGTAAAAGAAGGGCCTTCGGCAAACCCTTCTCATTTAATTCAGGAGCTTTGAACGCCGGAACTTCCTGCAGATACCTTAATAGTACGTCCTCCTGTTTGGGTTTGCTGCTCAAAGTTTCAAAGAGTGATTCCAGGGCTTCTTTGCTATTATAAACCTTGGTGAGTCGGATTTTCCTGATCCTTTTGGGCTGAAATTTTTCTTTTACAGATTCGTAGAGCAAAATGATATTACGCTCCAACATTGATTTTAATTGCTGGTGAATGTTTTTTACCTCCAGCAGATTTCCAACATCAGTGTAGGAGAGGGCCTTCTTTTCTTTAAGAAGATCAATGATGCGCTGTTCATTCTTCGACAGGGAAAATTGAAGTTCGTTTTCGGGGATTGAAAGCTCGAAATCCGGATTCAATTGTATGTTAGATTCGCTGCTGAGTTTCAGCCCGGAGGGAAGCGCAATATTCAATACTTCGCCAATGGTACACATATAATAGGAGGCGACCCATCCAAACAGCTTCAGTTGAATGGGGGTCACGATCGGCTGCTCATCAAGTAGTTCAATGATATACCTTGCTTCGTATTCCTTTGGCGGTTCCTGATGCAGTTTGCCAATTATGCCGGTCAGTACCTTCTTCGTCCCGAATTGTACAATTACCCTGTAACCTACAGCAGCCACTGGCTCCAGCGACCTGGGGATTCTGTAGGTGAATAACTTAGGAATAGGTACAGGAAGGATTACATCGGCAAAGCAGGTAGTCCTTTCCTCCGCTTCGTATTCCTGAAAGGTTAACTGGCTCAAATCAGAATTTTTATTACAATATGACCTAACTTAAGATCAAAATTAATCATTTTTATTGAAGTTAAGTTGTTTGATGGCTTCATGAATACTGTTAGTGGGCAACCTGCAAGTTTTGTTATAGCACACGTAGATCGTTGTTTCGCCATGGAGCATCGTTCTTTGCTCTAGAAGGGGTAACCTGCTGGAACTACTTGTGCCGGCAAATACTGCATTTAAACCTGGGATTTCTCCAAATCGTAACCTTACCTCAGACGCATTTGGTCCGACAATAGCAATTTCGGCAAGGGGCTGCACCATTTTTAACAGGACTTCCGCCCATGAATTCATGAAGCGGGGCTCGCTGACAATTAATTTTTTAACCTTTGCAACCATGTCGCGGGCAATCTGCTGCCATTTGTCATTGTCCAACAAAATGCCTAATTCTAACAAATTCGCCGCCATTATCGCGTTCGAAGAGGGGATTACGCTGTCGAAGATCTCCTTTTTTCTTGCTATTAGCTTTTCGGTTTGATTGTCTGTAAAGAAGAAAAGCTGCTCGGCAGGGTCGTAGAAATGTTCCAGGCTGTATTCACACAGTTTCTTTGCTAGCTCCAGCCAAGCTTCGTCAAAGGTTACTTCATACATCGCCTTGAACCCTCCAATAACGTTCGCATAATCTTCGAGGTATGCATGCAAGGCAGCTTTCCCATTTTTATAGTTGCGATACAGGCCGTACCCGCTCCTGATTAAATTATTCTTGATGAAATTAGCGTTTTTTAAAGCCAACTCTAAGAAACGCTCGTCCTTGAAACTGATATAGGCGTCAATGATCCCCTGTAGCATGAGTCCGTTCCAGCCAGCCAAAATTTTATCATCCAAACCTGGTCTGATCCTTTGATTCCTTGCTTCCAGCAGTTTTATTTTGGCAGCGCTGATTTTGTCACTCAAAACTTTTTGTGAAACGCCTTCTTTGGTTGCCCAGGCGTCTATTGAGTCGGTAGTGTGTAAAATGTTCCTGCCCTTTTCCCAATTTCCTTCCGGTTTTATATTGAAATATCTTCCTAAAAGCGTGGCATCTTCCCCGAGGAGTTCGTCAAACTCAGGCTTTTCCCAGGTATAAAATTTCCCTTCTTCGCCTTCACTGTCTGCATCAAGGGCAGCATAAAATCCACCCTCCGGGCTGGTGAGCTCTCGTTGTAAAAATTCAAAGGTATGGTATACAACGTCTCTGTAAAACGTATTTTTGTAAAGGGTATAGGCTTTTGAATATAGGCTCATCAGTTGCCCATTGTCATAAAGCATCTTTTCAAAATGGGGGGCAAACCAGCTATCATCAACAGAATACCTTGAAAAGCCGCCGCCTATTTGATCATAAATACCGCCCTGGGCCATCTTTTCAAGGGTGAGATCCAATTGCAGCTTTGCATGCTCAGTCCCGCTGACCGTAATGTAGCGAGACACAAAACTCCATATTCCCGGCATAGGAAATTTGGGAGCACCTTTCATGCCGCCCTTTTCCAGGTCGAATCCTTTGGAGAGGTTGTCGTACAGGGGCTTAAGATCCGCGCTTGAGAAGGATTCTGCTGTCAGTTTGTATTTATTGATTTCGCTGAAATTCAATGCTTCGGTAAAATTCTCGGCAGATTCATTCAAGGCATCGCGTTCGGATTTATAGGCTGTAGCGACATTTTTCAGAAGTTGAACCCAGGTCTCAGCAGGAAAATAGGTGCCTCCGTAAAAAGGCTTTTGTTCCGAGGTAAGAAACACATTTAACGGCCAACCACCCTGGATGCCCATTGCCTGGATCGCGTCAATATAAACCTGATCTACATCGGGTCTTTCCTCCCGGTCTACCTTGATAGCGATAAAGTGCCTGTTCATAATATCGGCTACTGTTTCGTTTTCGAAAGACTCCCTTTCCATCACATGGCACCAATGGCAGGCAGAGTAGCCAATGCTCACGATGATGGGTTTGTCTTCTTTTTTTGCTAACTGCAGCGCTTCTTCACCCCAGGGATACCAGTTGACGGGATTGTGCGCGTGTTGGAGGAGGTAAGGGCTTGTCTCGTCCGTCAGGCGATTGCTAAACTGTTTACTTTCCATGCAACCTTGCTTTTAAAATGTCCATTTCTATACTTACATCTGTTACCATATTTAAAGCTGCTAAGTTTGAAATAGTTTTTGTAACGAAAAGCTGATAGGAGGGGGATTCAGGATGAAATGGCTTGTGTGCTATGGCTTCCTTTATCTTAGACCATTTTTTTAAGAAGTCAATGGTAT
>CAZHZR010000140.1:0-1884 GCA_964537095.1 uncultured Roseivirgaceae bacterium | reverse complement strand
CGTAAATACATAGCGGATATCTGGGTTTATCCTTCTTATTTTTTCCGCAAGAAGCTCGAAAGTGCTGACAATCTCCTCCACTTCCAGCAGTCGTTTAGGATGAAAATTGTCACGAGGCAGTTTGTGACAGTTGGCTACCAGGTGGTTTTCCTTTTTTGTTTCATAAACCATTGCTGTACCGAGGGTAATGAGCAGGTAAGACAACTTTGGGAGATAATCTTTTACAGCATTTATCGCTTCGGTAATTTTCTTTTCAAGTGCTGCTTTATCAGTCGCTGAAAAATCAGAATGAAAATCAAGGTTTTTCCAGATACCATCATTTTGTACGTATGTGTTTTCAGGAGGCTTGCTTCCGGTAACAGCATAATCTAATAACCTGAAAATAGAAAGCGGGTTGAAGATAATCCCGAAAGGATTGGCAATCACTTTAAATTTATTCTCGTAAAGCCTGGCTCCAATGCAATTTGAAAAGCAGGAACCGATGGAAAGGAGCCAGGTGTCCAGATTTATCTCAAAATTAGAAGGCGTTATTGAAAGGGAAGTTCTGAAATCCATCGGATATCACTTTAATCTTTTCCTAAAGTTAGCACAAAAAAAAAGCGACCCATATAGAGTCGCTTTTTTTTGTGCTAATTATTTATTACTCAGCAACTACTTTAAAGTTTACTTCGTGTTTTACGTCTCTATGAAGGTCCAGTTCAGCAATGTATTCGCCTACAGACTTAACCTCAGATTTGAAAGAAATCTGCTTTCTATCCACAGTAAATCCTTTTTCTCTTAGGGCGTCAGAAATTTGAAGCGTAGTAACTGCACCAAATATTCTACCACTTTCACCTACTTTAGCAGCGATTTCAAGCACTGTGTTGCCAATGCCGTCTGCTATATTCTGAGCATCTTGTCTCAGCTTATCAGCTTTGTGAGACGCCTGCCTGATGTTCTCTGCCATGATCTTCTTATTAGATTCACTGGCGATTGTTGCAAAACCTCTGGGGATAAGGAAGTTTCTTCCGTATCCTGGTCTTACGTTCACTAGGTCATTCTTATAACCCAGTCCTTTTATATCTTCTTTTAGTATTACTTCCATTTTTGAGATGTTAAATGTTGTCCTGACAAATGCTATGTGCGTTGTTTTGAAGCAACGACTAAACATTCAGCATTCAAAATTTAAAACTATTTTAGTGAATCGGTTACGTATGGCAATAAAGCAATGTGTCTTGCTTTTTTTACAGCCTGTCCAACTTTTTTCTGAAATTTCAGACTGGTGCCGGTAAGCCTTCTTGGAAGGATTTTACCTTGCTCATTCACGAATTTTAAAAGGAAGTTAGCATCCTTATAATCGATATACTTTATGCCATTCTTTTTGAACCGGCAGTATTTCTTTTTGTTTTCGTTTCTGTTGATAGGTTCGTTAACTAGTGTCATGCTGCTTTTTCCTCCTTTTTAGGTTCTTCTTTGTCTTTCTTGTTAAATTCTCCTCTTCTTCTTTTTGCATTGTATTCAAGCGCATGCTTGTCCAATACAGTTGTTAAGAATCTCATCACCTTTTCGTCCCTTCTAAATTCGGTTTCTAGTGTAGTAATGACTTGAGAATCTACTTTGAACTCAACAAAATTGTAAAATCCGGTAGTCTTGTGCATGATAGGATAAGCCAATTTCCTTAGTCCCCATCGTTCCTCGTTGATAATCTCAGCACCGTTATCTGTCAGTACCTTGATAAATTTTTCGACAGTATCCTTCATCTGTTCATCAGACAAAACGGGATTTAAAATGAATACTGCCTCATAATTTTTAATTTCCATATTGAAATTTTAAAAATTGATAGTTATAAATAATTATATAAGGCTGCAAAATTAGCATAAATTTATTTAATAAGTAATTTATATC
>CAZHZR010000139.1:6296-7955 GCA_964537095.1 uncultured Roseivirgaceae bacterium | reverse complement strand
GCGTTTGGTCTATTTATCCGTTTGTAAGAATAGTAAATAATATTATCTACTGGTACGAAAGGGGAAGCTAGCTGTTTCCGTATCTTGTTCTCCAACCATTTTTTTCTAACCTCAAAAAAGGTAAATTTGCAGCGTTTCAAGTTGAATCATAAAACTATATAAATATGTCAGCAAAATATGATCTTATTGTAATTGGCAGTGGCCCGGGTGGATATGTGGCAGCGATTCGCGCATCCCAATTGGGAATGAAGGTTGGTGTAGTTGAAAGAGCCGAGCTCGGAGGAATTTGCCTGAACTGGGGTTGTATTCCAACAAAAGCATTGTTAAAGAGTGCTCAGGTATTTGAATATATATCTCACGCAGCCGACTATGGTATCAATGTAAAGGAAGCGACTGCAGATTTCGGAGCCATGGTGAAAAGAAGCAGGGAAGTTGCCGGTGGAATGAGCAAGGGCATTCAGTTTCTCTTCAAGAAGAACAAAATTGATCATATAGCGGGATTTGGAAAGTTAAAAGCCAATAAGACTGTCGAAGTGACGGAAGAAGGCGGCAAGAAAACAGACTATTCCGCGAAAAATATTATTGTAGCCACTGGAGGTAGGTCCAGAGAGCTGCCAAATTTGCCCATTGATAATGAAAAGATAATCGGTTATAGAAAGGCGATGGTTTTGGATAAAAAGCCAGAATCTATGGTGGTAGTAGGATCCGGTGCCATTGGTGTCGAGTTTGCTTATTTCTACAATTCCATTGGCACAAAAGTGACCATCGTTGAATATATGCCAAACGTGGTACCGGTTGAAGACGAAGAGATCTCCAAGCAACTCGGAAGAAGTTTGAAAAAATCGGGCATTTCCATTATGACCGGCGCTGAGGTTACCAAGGTAGACACCAAAGGTGAAAAATGTAAAGTTACGGTAAAGTCGAAAAAAGGAGAAGAGCAGTTAGAGTGTGACATTGTCTTGTCGGCAGTAGGAATCGCTACCAACATTGAAGGCATTGGTTTGGAAGACGTTGGTGTAAAAACTGAAAAGGGAAAGATATTGGTTGATGATTATTACAAAACCAACGTAGACGGCGTTTATGCCATTGGTGACATTGTTCACGGACAAGCCCTGGCTCACGTGGCCTCTGCCGAAGGAATCACTTGTGTGGAAAAAATCGCGGGTTTGAATCCGGAGCCAATTGATTACAACAACATACCGGGATGTACCTATTGCCAGCCTGAAGTAGCTTCTGTAGGTTATACCGAAAAGGCAGCCAAAGAAGCCGGATATGACATTAAAGTGGGCAAGTTCCCATTTAGTGCCTCTGGTAAAGCAAGTGCAGCAGGAGCAAAAGATGGGTTTGTGAAGGTGATCTTTGATGCAAAATACGGAGAGTTTTTAGGCGCTCACATGATTGGAGCAAATGTGACAGAAATGATTGCTGAAGTAGTTGTCGCCCGTAAATTAGAGACAACAGGCCATGAGATTATTAAAGCTATCCACCCGCATCCAACCATGTCTGAAGCGATAATGGAAGCAGCGGCCGCTGCCTATGATGAAGTAATCCATTTATAATAGCAGCCCAAGTGAATAGAGAAAGTAATTAAAACCATTGCTTTACATGTAAAGGGGACTAATCAGTTTTTAGCGATTAGTTCCCTTTTTTTGTTGACTG
>CAZHZR010000139.1:0-6196 GCA_964537095.1 uncultured Roseivirgaceae bacterium | reverse complement strand
TCTATAATCTCCAGCCTAAAATTACATCAGTTGTATTTTCGCTCTATTCATTTTAGGGGTGCGGCGCGAAGGTTCTAACTTGAAGTTTAAACTTTAGTTTGTTGCATGAATTGGACTAGAAAATTTACCATTGGCTTCATAATCCTATTGTTTTTCTCTACCTCCACCCAGGCTCAGGTGGAAAAAGGTGTTGAAAAAGGAATATTTTATCTACAGGTTTTTGATGCGGAAGAAAAGTTGATCAAATCCGGAACCGGTTTTTTCATTGATAAGCAAGGTAACGGCGTTACCCACAGCGATTTGTTTGTCGGCGCGAGCTCTGCAAAGGTGATAACTACAGATAGCAGTGTACATCAGGTTGTAAGAATAGTTGCCGAAGACCCTTTTACAGGCCTGGTAAAGATAAGTATTGATAACAATCTTACCACAGCATTCACAGTTTTACCAACTAGTGCCAATAATGCAGCAGAAGAGACAAAATTAAAGGCGATAATTGCGTCAGCAGATAATCAATATAAAAACGTCGCGCTCAACGTAACGGAGAATTTTTCTGCTGAAGAATTCGGGCACGTCGCCATCACTTCAGGTGGGGGAAATGAGGTAATGGTAATTTTAGATCCTGCCAACAAGGTTATTGGACTGACCTCAGCCGCCACACCTTCTGTGTTGCTTTCTGTTCAGCGGCTCGATAAAATGGTTTCCCGAAATCTCCCGCCCAAAACATTTGCCTCTGATATCAATGATCCAGCTGATTTTTTAAATGGTCTTCTGGCGTATATAAAAAAAGATTATAAAGCAGTGGTCGCTCACATGGATAAAACAATTTCCAGGCTAAATACACAAGCTGCGCCTTTTTTGCTGGCGGCAACTGCAAACATCGAATTAAATAGCCTAGAAGCCGCAGAGACTCATTTGAGTAGAGCACTTGCACTAAATCCAAACATTCTTTCCGCAAAAAAGAGCAGGGCAGCTATTTATTACCAATTCGAAAGCTATGACAAAGTTCTCCAGGATTTAAAAGGGGTGCTGACTGCTTCGGAAACCGATTACAAGCTTTTTCTTTATAGCGGGCATTCAAAATATGAATTAAAGGATTACGCTGGTGCTATTCAGGATTTGCAAAAAGTAAATGCAGCCAAGGTGAATGAACCCAAGGCTTTCTTTATTCTGGGCAATGCGCAGTTCAGAGCGAATGATTACAAGGCAGCAGTAGAGAGTTTTTCAAAGGCAATAAAAGCAGGCCTAAAAGATGAGGTACTTTACAACAACAGTGGGAAGGCGAAATATCTGACAAAGGATTATGCGGGAGCTGTTGATGATTATTCTCAGGCAATACAGCTAAATGAAAAGTACGGCAAAGCCATGGCGAACAGGGCTGAAGCAAATGCTGCATTAAAAGCTTGGGAGGCAGTAGCGAAAGATTTGGATGCAGCAAATTCCCTGGGTGAAGATATTAAAGACCACGAGCCCATTTTAGCAGAGGCCCTGTTTGAGACAAAAAATTTTAACGCAGCTATTAAGGTTTATGACAGATTAATTGCAGGTAATAAAGAGGAACCCTTATACTTCTTGAACCGGGGCACTGCGAAATACCTCGAAAAAGATTTTTCAGGTGCTGTTATGGATCTTTCAAAAGTGAGTAACTCGAAATATTCCTCTAAAGATGTTAGTTTGATGCTGGGCATGGCCTATGCCAAAACAAAGCAATATGAAGAGGCTGTTAAAATGCTTACTGATGCAGAAGCAAAGGGAAGTTCAGAGACAGCATTATTTTTAGAGCGAGGCTTGGCAAATCATGAGCTAAAAAATACTGACAAGGCCATCCCTGACTTGAAAATGGCTTTAGAAAAGGGTTCAAAAAATGCTGAAGCGGCTTATTTATTGGGCAATCTTTATTTTCAAAAAGAGAATTATCCAGAAGCGATAAATGCTTACAGCCAATGTGTGACCCTCGGAAATGGCAGCGACGTACTATATAACAATCGTGGCAAAGCATACTACCACCTGCAAAAATATAATGAAGCTATTCAGGATTACTCCAAAGCTTTACAGGTCAACCCAGCTTATCAAAAAGGGTTTCTAAACAGGGGTGCAGCATATTTTGCGCAAAGCCAGTTTGCAAAAGCGATCACTGACTTCGAAAGCGCGAAGGCAAAAGACATAAATGATCCTGATTTATTGAAAATGCTGGCGCTAGCGTATTACAACGAAAACAGGCCTCAGGAAGCGCTACCTGTGTTAAATAAGGTGGTTAGCATGGGCGCTAAGGAGTCGTCCATTTTAAAAGCAAGGGCTTCTATTCTTTATGATGATAAAAAATTTAAGGAAGCCGCTGCGGATTTGGAAGATTACTTCCGGACAAGCGCAGGAACTGATATTGACAATTCTTTATATTCAAAGCTGGGCAACGCATATTTTGAGTTAAAGAATTTTAAAGAGGCGATACTACAGTTTGAGCAGGCAATCGCAAAAGGAAATAAAGAAGGCATAGTCTGGTATAGAAAAGGACTGAGTCATTTTGAGCTTGAAAATTACGAGGCCGCATTAAAAGATATCACGCACTCGGTTAGTCTGGGGGTTGATCAAAAAGACGCCGCTTACCTAATAGGAGTGGCGCATTTTAAGTTGAAGAATTTTGAAGGCGCGGTTGCATCTCTATCTCAGGCGTCCACTTTAGGAGTTTCTAATGACCAACTCCACTTTTATCTGGGGGAAGCATATTATGAAACCAGCAATTATACGGCTGCGGTTATGTCTTTCGACAAAGGAATAGCTTTAAATGCAAATGCCGGTGGTGCCTGGTTTGGTAGAGGAAAATCAAATTTTCATCTACAGCAATTTGCCAAAGCGAAAGACGACCTGCTTAAAGCGGAGACGATGGGCTTTAAAGATAAAGCCAGCGCATTTTATTTGGGGTTATCCCATGTTGCTTTAAAGGAATATGAAAACGGAATAATAGCGCTAACCATAGCAGAAGGTCTGGGAACAAAAGAAGGACGTTTGTATGTGAACAGAGGAACTGCTCATTTTGAACTTAAGAAATACAAAGAAGCTGCTCAAGATTTCGAAAATGCTATTAAGGAAGGGGAGGATGCTGCCGAAAATTTCTATAAGCTGGGCGTCGCTCAATTTGAGAGTGGAGAGGAAAGGAGATCATTATCTAATTTTGTGACTGCCAGAGAAAAAGGTATTCAGCAGCCACAGTTGTATTCCTACCTCGGTCGGGCGAGTTATACTGTCGGGGAAAACAAGAATGCGATAGAAGCTTTGACTACCGCTATCCAACAGGGGCTATCGGAGCCGGTAATTTATGTTACGCGGGCCAATGCCTTCTTTAAGGATAATGACTATGAGAAAGCCATCGCTGATTATGATCAGGCTATTGGCAAGGGAACGTCGGATCCTATAGTTTACAATAACCGGGGTAAGGCTAAACATCTGCTTTCCCAATTTGAGGAGGCCATCAAAGATTATGACAAGGCAATTGCATTAGACAATGCCTATCCCAAAGCTTACGAAAACAGAGGTCTGGCGCATTTCGAGTTAAAGAACTATAAAGGGGCCATAGCCGATTTTACTTTTATTGAAAAAGCAGGCGAGGCGAACAGTACTATCTTTTTCAACAAAGCCGAATGCCACTACGCCCTGGAAGATTATTCGCTGGCGATTGCATATTTCGATCGGGCTATTGAAATGGGAGCAAGCGATGTGCAAGCCTACTATCACAGAGGAAGATCATTCTTCAAGCTCAGTGACTATAATGCGGCGGTATTGGATTATGAGAAAGCCATTCAGGCAGACCCGAAGAATGTACAGTACTTTTTGGACAAGGCAGAAGCCTACATCTACATCGGAAATAGCCGGTCTGCCATAGAAGATCTGAACAAAGCCATTTCTCTGGATGTGGATAATCAGAATGCTTACTATAATCGCGCTGCGCTAAAGGAAGAACTGGATGATTTTACAGGTGCGGTTACAGATTACGACAAGGTGCTTGAACTAAACCCTCAAGATGCAAGAGCTTATTATTACAGGGGCAATGCCCAACTTACATTAAACAGACTTGAAGCTGCCTTAAAGGATCTGGATCAGGCGATATTGCTGGAAACAGACAATGTTGATTTTTTTCGCTCAAGGGGAAATATTAAATATCAGTTGGCCGATACGCAGGGCGCCTGCAGCGATTGGACGAAGGCGCAGCAGGGAGGTGACAAAAAAGCAGCCTTCAATGTGAAGAATTACTGCAAGTAGGGTAAGTGCCTATTTCCTGTGGATCAAATTTTGAACATCACGGCCTGAGGCTTCCTTACCAGTTGAAATAACAACTGTCTGCAAATGGTATAAAAAATATCATGATCGTCATTGGTGCGGGAAATTTGAAGTCCCCCTTGTAGGCTTGATAAAATGTAAATTGATTCTTCTTCTACTGAGCTTTTGAGATAAAAGCTTCCGTTTACATATCCGTTAAGCAATAATTTTTGCAACCATTCCTGTCGCTCAAGGTAATAAATTCGCAGTTCGCGGAGTATAATCTGGGATAGTTTATTCAATTCTGTGCCTAAAATGCCTGCTATGCAAATCTTATTACCATCGGCTAGCATGGTAGTGTATGATGCAAAAAACGCGCTCAACTTTTCAGTAGCTTTGAGGCTCGAAAGATCTATTTGTTGTGCCCATTCGAGAAAGGACAGTCGTGATTTTTCCACTACAGCTCTTCCAAGTTCATCTTTTGTCGGGAAAAAATCATGGATCCGTGCTTTTTGTATTGAAATATTCTCCGAAATATCTTTAAAGGTCCAAGCAGTAAATCCTTTTTTTAATATGAGAGATTCAGCCCCCAGGATGATGCGTTCTTTGGTATTCATAAACGATCAGTTAAAAAAATTTTAAGAATTATAACCTAACACCAAATCTGATGATTTGTTTATAGATTTGTCTAGTTGATGCTGCTCTATCTCTTAGCAAAGATAGAGCCATTATGTCACTAACGATTCAATTACTCAAATAGTGAGTTCAAACAAAAATAATTATGAATTCAGGACAATCCCCGCTGGCCGAACGAGTGAGACCCAAAGAATTGGAAGATTTGATAGGGCAGGAACATTTGGTCGGAGCAAATGGAATTTTGCGAAAGATTGTTCAAAGCGGTAATATTCCCTCTATGATCTTCTGGGGCCCTCCCGGGGTGGGCAAAACTACAATGGCCTACATTATTGCCAACAAGATTAAAGCTGCCTATTTTGAACTGAGCGCCGTAAGTGCCGGTGTAAAAGATGTGAGGGAGGTAATTGCGAAAGCCAAAACACTCGGGAAAACAATTTTATTTATTGATGAAATTCATAGGTTCAGTAAGTCGCAACAGGATGCACTATTAGGAGCAGTTGAGAAGGGAATTATCATTTTGATAGGAGCGACGACCGAGAATCCTTCTTTTGAGGTGAACGCAGCTTTGCTATCGCGATGTCAGGTGTATACTTTAAGGCCGCTGGACGATGAGAGACTCCTTCAACTTTTAGCGGACGTTTCTCTCAAAGATGAAAAGTTAAAGGAAAAGGAAATTCACGTCAGCGAAAGCAAAGCATTGCTAAATATAGCAGGTGGAGATGCTCGAAAGCTGCTGAATCTCTACGATCTTGTGGTAGGGTCTGTGGACGATAAAGTGGTTTCCATTACTGACGAAATGGTGATCCAGGTTGCACAACAGCGTGTAGCATTGTATGATAAAGGTGGCGAGCAGCATTACGATATTATTTCTGCCTTTATTAAATCCATCCGGGGCAGTGATCCGAACGCAGCCGTTTATTATATGGCCAGAATGATCGAAGGCGGAGAAGATGTAAAGTTTATTGCCCGTCGGCTACTCATTCTTGCTTCTGAAGACATAGGAAATGCCAATCCAACTGCTCTCGTTATCGCCACCAATTGTTTTCAGGCTGTCACTTTCATTGGTTATCCCGAGGCTGAAATTATCCTTTCTCAATGTGCGACATATTTGGCCTCATCGCCCAAAAGCAATGCAAGCTATATGGCTATAAAAAGGGCCAAGCAATTGGTTCGCGAAACAGGCGACCTTCCTGTTCCAATGCACCTCAGAAATGCCCCAACCAAACTCATGAAAGATCAAGGCTATGGAAAAGGCTACAAATACGCCCATGATTTCGAACAGAATTTTATCGCTCAGGAATATCTGCCGGAT
>CAZHZR010000138.1:6906-7984 GCA_964537095.1 uncultured Roseivirgaceae bacterium | reverse complement strand
ATCATTATAAATAGTGAGTTTTCATATTAACTACCAAAGGTGATGTTTCAGGTCTTAGCACGTCCTAGATTTGTTAAAATATCCATTCTGTGAAAAAGCTCATAAACGTAAATCCGGGCGATATATATGCTATACCACTTTTCGTTTCCGACCAGCCAGAACTTAAAAGCTTTGCCCGTGTAAAGTTTGATTCCTCTGCAGGTGACTTTGGTTTTTGCCGGATCATAGAAGATCGGGGAGGCAGTGGCATCATTGTGGAAGTGTTTAAGTGTACAGGCGACCCGAGCGCAGCGCCTTCGATGATAGTGGACTCCGGCAGATTGTTTCCTCCAATCGCTATTTCCGGAGTAGGAATTTTCAAAAAGCGGTGGCGGTTCCGACATAGCAACGAAGCATTTGACAAAGAAAAAGACGCGAAATATTCTGAAATTACCTTGGTTTTGGGTCCTGACAATGACTTGCGGCTATGGCAAAATGGAGTAGAGACACCCATCAGCAAGGAAGATTCCAGACATTACGAGCTTTGGGAAATATGGCCGGCATTTCAGGTGGAAAAAAGGATCTTAGCCGCCCGAAACAGTAATTAGTAGATTTAGCTTATCCGAAAATGTTTGAGACATTAGCTGCGTACGGAATTAAAAAAGAAGCCATAGTCTGGTTTGATGCCGAATCTTTTGAAGAACCGGAACAGTATGTTAGGCTTTTCGAAACTATGACCGCTTTGCCAGGAAAGCAATTAAAATTAGAGTTTGTTGTGTCTTCATACTTTCATCAAACTGATGAAATTACATTAGTGGACCATTTTATTGCGGTGATAGCCTTTTTCATAAATGACAACCCTTATAGAATCTATTTGCAATGCAATGGCTGGTTTGACAATAACCTCGTAACCGCGCTGAACATCATATTAGACAAATGGCTACATACATCTGAAAGGTTTTACATGATAAAAACAGCAGATCAGAGCATGATCATCGTTTTTGTTGATCGGGAGACAGCCCGCAGATTAGACAATGGCGGATTGATTGATCATGATTACCATCTTGAAAGCTTTCCTGAGCTTGATCAGAAGAGGAAA
>CAZHZR010000138.1:0-6806 GCA_964537095.1 uncultured Roseivirgaceae bacterium | reverse complement strand
CTTATTCACACATTATTGCACACTTAAAAACCATGTTGTACTATTCCACCTTGCATAAAATCCACCTTCTCCAGTTTTAACACATTCATTGGGTTTGTTGGCTTTAGTCCTGTTATGTTATTTTGGGTAAGTCTTAGAACTTCATCATAAAACAAGACTATAACCGGAGCTTCTTCCATAATGATATTGTCCATTGCCAGATAATAATCAAAACGCTTAAACCCTTCAGACTCAAACCTTGCAAGGTTATACAAAGAGTCAAATTTTGCATTTTCAAAATGGGTTTTGTTGGGTCCCAAGGGCGCTTTATTTTGGCTGTAAAACATAGACAAATAGTTTTCCGCATCCGGGTAATCGCCCAACCAGGAACCCCTGAAGAAGTTAACCTTACTGTTATCTACCAACTCCTGATGCGTGGGCACCTGATTGATTTCTATTTTAACCTTCACGCCAATGGCTTCCCATTGCTTTTGAAGGTACTCCACCATAGGCTTTGATTGTATGGTCGTATTCAAGGTAAGTTCTGGCACACCTTTTCCTCCTGGGTACCCAGCTTCACTTAGCAACTCTTCTGCCCTTTTTAAGTCATAGGCGTACCCCATTACTTTTTCTGCGTCGTAAGCAGCTACTGCTGGAGGCATGATGCCTGCATTTCCGGGCACTCCCAGATTATTGAAAAGATAGGCGACCATTTCTTCTCTGTTGATAGCATAATTAAGCGCCTTGCGGAATTTTTTATTTAAAATAGGATGGTTTTGATCTTCATATTTTAGAGGATCCAATTGAAAGCCAATGTATTCGGTATTCAAATAAGGTTCCTTCTGAACCATGAATTTACCTGAGAAATCAATGGTCGGCGATCCATCCTTGTTGAGAATGATATCAATAGAATTCGGCTGTCCGGAATAGGATACAAAATCCAGCTTGTCCTGCTGAAAAGTGAGCAGCTCCTGGTTTTTGTCTGCGATAAAAGAAACCTGCACAGCATCCAAATAGGGCAAAGATTTGCCATTGTCATCTTTTCTCCAATAGTTTTCATTCTTTACCATGATCAGGTTGTTCCCCTCATCCCATGATTTGAACTGAAACGGGCCAGTACCCACCGGGTTTACCCTAAAATCTTTTCCGTATTTCTCAACCGCTTCCTGTGGAACTACAAATGTGTAGGGCATAGTGAGTATTTCAAGGAAGGGACCGAAAGGTTCGTGGAGGTGCATCTGCAACTCGTACTCTGAAGTGGCCACTACCCATTCAGGGTCTATTTTTCCATCCCCTGTCTTTTTAGCTTTGTCATTAAAGATCCAGGCTCCTGTGCTCGCCGTTTTTGGATCAAGTATCCTTTTAAATGTAAATACGAAGTCGGAGGCTTTTACTTCCCTACCTTTTCCGTTGGAAAACACACTATTGTCGTGGAAATAGATGCCTTTTTTGATGTTAAAAGTATAAGTTTTACCGTCCTCAGAGATTTTCCAGGTATCTACCAGATTGGGTACTGTGTATAATTCGTCGCTTAGTTCGAACAAGCCACTGTATAATTGGGTCGTTACCCAACAATTTGCCTGATTTCTCGCAAAGGCGGGGTCTAACGAACTCAATCCATCTGCCTGATTGTATCTAAAGACTTTCTGGCCAATTGCTCCATCTTCCTTTGTACTGCTGTCTACTACACCCGTACATGATGAAAGTAGCACCATCGCCATTACGGGTACCCATAGTTGTCTTAACATGTTCATTAATAGTGTTTTATTTAAAAAGTAAGATTTGTGATAGCCGCATCAATTACGGCATCATAAAGATTGAGGTAAATGGTCTCAAATAAAAAGCTAATTGGGTGGATTACTTACGCTATATGCCTTCGATAATGATTGACGATAATTCAACTTCGGGAACCTTTCTGAAAAAATATTACACCCGAATGCCGATTCAGTCTTCTAAAATAAAAATATTGCTTCTATGAAAAATTATAAAGTGCCGGTCTTGGCTAAAATGGCAACAGTCGGTCCGCATCAATCAATAGGCGGAATATAAAGGCGAACATTTTTGCCTGAACTATTATTTTTTCTATTTTTCATTTTTACATTTCGATATCATTCACTTCTTCATATATCCTCATTTCCAGGTGAAAAGAAGCTTTGTAAAAATTATTTAAGCTGTAAGACTTTTAAGTCTGTTTAATACTATATTTTTGGTTTGTTTTTGGAAAGGTTTGAGTTTGATTATTTTTTTCTTTTAAAAAAGAGTAATTTCACCTGCTAAAATAGAAGACGGATAAATCTGACGTATTACTTGAATTCTAACAAGAAGAGGGATCTCATTTCTTTTTCCCTTTCTTACATCAAAACTGTTTTTCAAACAGTACAAATTTACTTCTCAATGATGCAAAAAGATTAATTTTGATGCAAATTGGTGAATTAAGCAAATAAAAATTTAGGATGGGTAAAATCATAGCAATAGCAAACCAAAAAGGCGGAGTAGGAAAGACAACCACAGCTATCAATCTGGCGGCTAGCCTTGCGGCATTAGAACACAAAACCTTGATAGTGGACGCAGACCCGCAGGCCAACTCTACTTCCGGATTGGGCTTTAATCCAAAAAACATTGAAAATAGCATCTACGAATGCATGGTTGATGGCATAGAAGTGAAAGACACTATTATGTCATCCGAAATTAATTTTCTCGATCTCTTGCCCTCACATATTGATCTGGTTGGTGCAGAAGTTGAGATGGTAAATCTGGTAAACAGGGAAGAGAAAATGCGGGAAGCCCTGCAGGGAGTAAAAGAACTTTATGATTACATTATTATTGACTGCTCCCCATCCTTAGGTTTAATCACCATCAATGCGCTGACTGCCGCTGATTCTGTGATCATTCCCGTACAATGCGAGTATTTTGCACTTGAAGGGTTGGGAAAGCTGCTAAATACAATTAAAATTATACAGTCGCGTTTAAATATGAACCTGGAGATTGAAGGGATTCTGCTTACGATGTATGATGTCCGGCTTAGGCTATCAAATCAGGTGGTAGAAGAAGTGAATGCCCACTTTAAGCAGATGGTTTTCGAAACCATCATCCCCAGGAATATCAAATTGAGCGAATCTCCCAGCTTTGGGGTTCCGGCAATTTCACATGATGCGGAGAGCAAAGGAGCTGTGGCCTATTTAAATCTGGCTGAGGAAATTATAAAAAAGAACGCGGTAGTATGATAAAATAGGCAGATGCAAAGACGCTAGAGGCAAAACAAGGGAGCAGGCGCAGTAGCATAACAGCGAGCAGCCTCCCTTGTCTTACAATAAATATCAAAGATAAAGACCAAGAATGAGCGATAATAAAAATGCACCCAAAAAGCGAAATGCTTTAGGAAGAGGATTGGGTGCTTTGCTAGAAGACAGTGGCTCTAAGAAAGAAACCAACGAAGAAAGACGGGCGCACACCGGCGGCATGGATGAGATACGCCTTACCGAAATTGAGGTAAATCCATTTCAACCGCGTACGTTTTTTGATAAAGAGTCCCTTCAGGAACTTGCTGAATCTATAAAGGTACAGGGAATAATCCAGCCTATAACGGTCAGAAGGCTGGAGAGAAACCGTT
This sequence comes from uncultured Roseivirgaceae bacterium, assembly GCA_964537095.1. Taxonomy (GTDB): domain Bacteria; phylum Bacteroidota; class Bacteroidia; order Cytophagales; family Cyclobacteriaceae; genus CAMPJM01. The sequence goes on along the minus strand of CAZHZR010000138.1, from coordinate 3,217 downwards.
ACCAGCTCATTTCCGGAGAGCGCAGGTTCCAGGCATCTAAAATGGCTGGCTTGGATAGTATTCCTGCTTATATCCGTACCGCTGACGACCAGCAGATGCTGGAGATGGCCTTGATCGAAAATATTCAGCGAAAGGACCTTAATGCCATTGAAATTGCCCTTAGTTATCAGCGACTGCTCTCGGAGTGTGATCTGAAGCAGGAACAATTGGGCGAACGGGTTGGCAAAAACCGAACAACCGTAAATAATTACCTGCGACTCCTAAAATTACCTCCGGATATTCAAATTGCACTAAGAGACAACCAGATTTCTATGGGGCATGCGCGGGCAATTATTAATGTGGAAAATGTGGACGCGCAACTGGCAATTTTCAAAAAAATAATCACCGATGATCTTTCCGTGAGGAAAGTGGAAGCGATGGTTCGTGACTTGATGACCAATGGTGAGGAAGATGAGGACAATGCTGCCGAAAGCAAAACAAAATCAACTGCCAATGATTATGAAATCAAACGCCTTCAGCAAAAATTATCATCGCATTTCGGAACAAAAATTAATATTAAAAGTGATGATAAAAACAAAGGAGAAATAAAAATTCCTTTTGTTTCCGCTGAAGACCTTAACAGAATACTTGAGATTCTTAATTTGTAATGCATAAACAGGTCACATTCTTTTTTTTGTTCTTTTTGTTGGTTCTGGTAAAATTTTCTGCAACGGCCCAGGTGCAGATAGACTCAGTTTCTCACGGCGAAAACCGACCTCATGTGGTTGTGGAAGATACCGTGAGCACTCCAGGCACTTCAGAAAGACCTTTTGTAACAGCAGATGCAGTCGACACTACGCTTGTTGAAGACACCTCGGAAGAGTATTCTCCGAGAAAAGCCTCTTTGTATTCGGCCATTTTACCAGGTTTGGGCCAGGCATACACTAAAAAATACTGGAAGATTCCGCTTATTTATGGTGGGCTGGTAGGATTGGGCCTAGTAGTTGATTTTTATGCTGACAGGTATTCTCAGTACCGAAGGGTATTATTAATACAACAATCTACCGGAAGCAATCCAACTGGATTAAGCGAAAGGGTATTGGATAATGCAGTGATAAGCTATCGTAGAGAACGGGATTTCTATATTATCATGTGCGGCGTGGCTTATATCATCAATATAGTAGATGCTCATATTGATGCCCATTTGAAGGGTTTTGATATTGGCGATGACCTTTCCCTTAAACTTCAGCCCTCGCTAAATTCTACAGCCTTTAATACACCTGTTGGAGGAGTTGGAATAGCCCTGTATTTTAAATAGCAATGGGTGAAGAGAATTGTGAAGCAGAAATTTTAGATTATCCCAAAGAAAACTTTTATTTGTAGTTCGTCAAACTTTACACGCGCTAAATATCTATCCGTAAAACATGAAAATTATAATATTTGGGTATGGCAAAATGGGCAAAGCTATTGAAGCCATTGCTATTGAACGAGGGCATACTATAATCGGCAAAGTTACCATTGACAACAGAGGAGAGTTTGAAGACGGTGAAATTGTAAAAGAAGCAGACGTAGCGATAGAATTTAGTGAGCCGGAAGCGGCAGTAGAAAATATAAAGCTTTGTTTAAAGCATAAAGTTCCGGTGCTGTCTGGCACTACAGGTTGGTTACAGCACAAAAAGGAAATAGACGCCTATACAATTGAGCAAAACGGAGCCTTTTTTTATGCCTCCAATTTCAGCATAGGAGTAAATCTGTTTTTTAAGCTCAACCAGTCTTTAGCTGCATTGATGGAAAGACACCAAAATTATAATATTATTTTAGAAGAAATTCACCATACCGAGAAAAAAGACGCTCCAAGTGGCACGGCTATTACCCTGGCGGAAGGAATATTATACAGCAACCCTGCAAAAAAGCAATGGGTCAACAAATCTACAGACTTGAAAGAAGAGCTGCCGATTATCTCCTTCAGAGAGCCTCAGGTACCAGGAACCCATACGGTAAAATACACCTCTGCTGTTGATGAAATAGAGATAAAACACACCGCATTTAGCCGGGAAGGATTCGCAGCAGGTGCCGTTCATGTAGCAGAATGGCTTCCTGGTAAAAAAGGCGTTTTAACAATGGATGATTTTCTTAAACTTTAGGATTAACAAGAAAGCACAAACAAATATATGAACTTTAATTTTAGAAGATCCGGTGGCCCCAAGTCGAAAACCAGAGAGTGGGTAGATGCCATCGTCTTTGCAGTTATAGCAGCCACACTCATCAGATGGTTATTATTGGAAGCCTTCACCATTCCAACACCCTCCATGGAAAAATCGCTTTTAGTGGGTGATTTTCTTTTCGTAAGCAAGATTCACTATGGGCCTAAGACCCCAAAGACACCTTTACAAATTCCACTAACGCACAATCATATCTGGGGAATGCCTGACGTTCCCTCCTATTTGGATTGGATCCAACTTCCGCAATACAGGCTTCCAGGATTTACAGAGATTAAACAAAATGACGTAGTGGTTTTCAATTATCCTGAGGAGTTGCAGCATCCGTCTGACCTGAGAACACACTATATTAAAAGATGTGTAGGATTGCCTGGCGATACGATTACAATAGCTGATTCACAGATATTTATCAATGGAAAAGCCATTGACAATCCGGAAGGAATGCAGTTTCAGTACTATATCTCTACTAAAAACGTAATCAATGAGCGTGTTTTCAAAGAACATGAAATCAGAGAATATAATATTATTCCGAATTTGGGCTATTATGCAATGACTACCCCTGAAACTGCTGAAAAATTAAAAGCACTACCTTTTATAGATAATGTGCAGATCGGTCAGGAGGAAGAAGGTAGAGCGGAATCCAGAATTTTTCCGGATGGCGGCAAATTTGCCTGGAACAAAGATTTTTACGGCCCGCTGCAAATCCCTAAAAAAGGAAGCACCGTGGAAGTGAACGAGGAAACACTCTCAAAATATGGTGATATCATCAGACATTATGATGGCAACGAAGATGTAATCATTGAGGACGGTAAACTCAGCATAGAAGGAGAAGACCTGCAACAGTATACATTCAATCAGGACTATTTCTTCATGATGGGAGACAACCGCCACAATTCTCTCGATTCGAGATACTGGGGATTTGTTCCTGAAGACCATGTGGTTGGAAAAGCATTTTTTATCTGGCTATCGCTTGATCCTGAAGGCGGTTTTCTTGACAAGATCAGATGGAGCAGGTTTTT
>CAZHZR010000137.1:0-8110 GCA_964537095.1 uncultured Roseivirgaceae bacterium | reverse complement strand
AGGTGCAATTCCCTGATGATCGGTTTTTCTTTCCAGCATGCCAGATACAAACGCCACTCACTCAGTACCGCTTCGATATAGCTATCTTCCACTTTGTGGTTTTTCGTAATCCTGGTATTGCAGCCGCAATAAGTGCATAAGCTTTCGCAAAATGGGAGGTGTATGTACAAACTTATTCCTTTTTCGGCATTGCTTTCATCAAAGGTCTTTTTGGAAATGTCCATCCAGGTTCCGCTCTCGATTAACTTTTCATTCCAAAAAGGAACCGTGGGATAACTGGTGTACCTTGGTGCTGGCACATTGTATTTTGCTATCAGATTTGTATGCGTCATTGCAATTTTTTTAATGCAAATTTATCGTTCAAAATGCAGGTTTGCGATGACCTGATGCATAGCAAAACATGATCATTGTCAGCTTTTACTACTGCCGTATTGGAGATGAAATTGAGGGTTCGGATTATGGTTCGTATCCGGGTAGGATTTGCAGAAGGAAACCAAGAGTTGTTTTTTATGGAGACAATTTAGGTCGAAGTGCTATGTTTCTCTGTGTTTTTAACGAGCCTAGGTAAGAATAAAGGCAATGGGCTTCTACAAGCTAGGTGTAGTTGTGAAAAAGGCGATGTTTTTTAAAGCAGAAGAGCAATTGTAACCTGATCTCCGGGAAATTTACATCTCCCGGTTTAGATACTGTCATATCCTGCAAGCCGGCATCGGGATGGTTTTGACAACACCTTGCAAACCTCCAGAAAGACGGGAAATTCCTTCCCCCATTTAACTTTATAAGAGACTTCAGCAGCTGTATTCAGTTCCGTCTTACAATTTAATACCCTTCTGATCGATCTCATCTCAAGTACTGATCAATATCATTCTGCTCAATCATCATGTATAACTAACTTTATTCCGTATTTTAGTTTGAATCAGAAAATTGGATCAACATGATTATAGAAACTTCGATTTTGGAGAAATTTGGGGCAAAAGCAGTCACATTACATAAAAATGAAATCCTTTTTGCTGAAGGAAGTCCTGCGATGTCTTACTTCCAGGTGTCGATTGGTATTATAAAAATGAACAATTATAGTCAGGACGGCCAGGAGTTTGTGCAGGGAATGTTTATGGACGGCGAGAGCTTCGGTGAGCCGCCACTATTTGCTGACTTTCCTTATCCGGCCAATGCGGTAGCAGTAGTAGATTCAATAGTCTGGAAGCTGCCCAAAGATAATTTTATCAGGCTCCTGAAAGATAATTTTGACCTCCACCTAAAGTTTTGTGCCAGCTTGAGTAGCAGACTTCAATTTAAGTCAATGATCGCCAAAGAAATGTCCAGCCACGCCCCGGAACACCGGCTGCTAACCCTCATCGATTATTTTAAAGAGAAAGCGAAACCCTCGGAGGAGGTGCACTTTGAGGTGCCATTTACCCGCCAGCAGATGGCAGACATGACCGGGCTGCGTGTAGAAACAGTGATCCGGTCAATCAAGGCGCTTGCTGAAAAAAAGGAGTTGAAGATTATCAACCGGAAAGTTTATAGGAAGATATAAGGTAAGTCTGTAACTGCTACCAAATGACGTTTATAGCTAACCAACCCCCTGATTAATGTTGATGTTCGCCCTAAAGGAGGATGCGGTGCGGATTAAGATTTCTAATTTAATAATCTCTGAGTATTCTAAACCTCATATTATCAATGGATTCATCTACTATAATTTGACATGCCAGTCTGCTCGTTGATGTGTAATTGGGCAAGTTGTTCAGGGTGTCAGATTCATATGCATCCTTCTCTCCCAAGTCGCCTTCCAATATCTCTATATGGCATGTGCCGCACATTGCTCTTCCTCTGCAATCTCCCCACTCAATCCACAGTTCGTTTAGAATAAGATCCATTAAACTACGGTATTCCAAAGGTTTGAAGTTAAGCACATGATCTTTGCCCATGTCATCGGTAATAAATAACTTACCCATATATTTTTTACTTTTTTAGGAAGACCAAACCTTTTTCAAAATTTTCAGTCACCTAGCTTATAGAAGTAGTTTCCATCATGCGTGTAAGAGAGTTTCTGATCTTTTTGAATTCATAATGAATCGGACAGGGTTTATTGCTGGAGCAGATTTTGATGCCGAGTTCACAACTGGTGAGTATTTTTTCGCCGTCTATAGCTTTGACAATATCTATAAGCTTTATTTCTTGATTTTTTTCCTATATAAAACCCGCCATCAGCGCCCTTTATTGAACTCACTATATCCCTCTTACTGAGTTCCTGCAGTATTTTAGCCGTAAAATGTTCAGGTGCGGCTATTCACCACAAATTTCTTTTATGCCGACCCTTTTCCCAACCCTGCAGTTTGCGCCTATATATATGAAAGCACGTATTCCGTATTCGAAAGCTTTTGAAAAAATTGTGTGAAGTTATTTCCCCCAAAACTGATCTTCCCAAATTTCATTAGTGGCCTCGTGTATTTCTTCTATCTTTTTTCTCAACTGCTCCAGCGTATCCTCATCCATGGTAGATTGGATGTAGGGGAATAAATCACGCTCTTCAAACCGGATATGAGACTCAACTTCCTCTTCGATCAAACCTAGTGTTACTTTGGATTTTTCGGGTTCTGATCTCAGTCTCTCTACCAACCGCGCTATTTTTCTATGTTGTTTTTCTGCTTTTTTTCTTTTCTCATCCTTTTCATCAAGCAAAGAAAATATGTATTTTTCTTCCTCATCGAAATGGACCAACAAATGGTTTTGGAAAAAATACGCTACATAGGCAGCAATTCTTTCTTCTGCTATTTCTTTCTTAATGCCTGTTCGTATTTTCCAACAAAGTAACAGTCCAAAATGATGGTCCTTAGACAAGGGGATTAATGCCGGGTGTCTCTTGAGTGGTTTTGGTTTCGTTTTAATGACTTGTTCTTTATTCGATGTATCCATAATTATATAGCTGTACAACTAAGAAAATGTTTTTCAAAATTAGTGTATAAATTTCAGAATAAAGATAAAAAGGTCTTTTATTGCCGATTAAAAACAACTTTCCTTACAAGAGAGGTAAAATGGCTTTATGATAATCTTAAAAGGACTTATAATATCCTGAAATCAAACACCAACCATTTACAAAACGAAAATCTGTAGTACACAAACTGAAACTAGAAAAAACAGAACATTCTGAAAACAGGCGCTTATGACCGGTTAGCTGCAAAGTGGGTTAAATCATGAAAATGAGCATAGTCATAGCTATGTAAGGCTTTACCGAAGACATACAATTTGACTCCCGGACTACATACCAGTTTAGGCTTAATCCCTCACTTAGATCTACCTTCCAGTACAGGGTATTAAACTATGTGAAGGAAAATACTTGATTTAAAGTCCTATTTAAAGAGCACTGGCTTATAGGTCTCAATATCAGAAAGCACAGTGGTAATTCCTTTGGTTACCGAAAACAAAGCGTTTTCATCCTGAAGAACTGGAATTTTGACCTTTGCTTCTAACCTGTCTCTGAGGCCTCTCAACAATGAACCTCCGCCGGTTAAGTGAATGCCATTCTTGTAAATATCTCCGGCAAGCTCAGGAGGGCACTCTTCCAGCGTTTGCATAATTGCCTGCTCTATTTTTATGATGGAGGTGTTTAAAACATAGGCTATTTCCAAATGATCAATTAAAATTCCTTTTGGTATTCCGGTAATTGCATCTTTGCCGATGACATGAAGCGGCTCTGGTGCGTCTGTCGTAATTTCCCGAGCTGCACCTACATTTATTTTTACATATTCCGCCATGTTCAAACCTATGTCAAGGTTGTAGTTTTTCTTGCAATACTTTTGAATATCTTCGTCAAAAGAATCGCCAGCCACCTTTATGGAATGATAGTTCACGATTCCTGACAAAGAAATTACAACTGCCTCTGTAATTCCACCACCTATATCCACCAAAAATTGCCCTTCTGGCTGACGAATATCCAGGCCTATACCGATAGCCGCCGCCAGCGGTTCGTAGAGCAGGAAAGTTTTGGAAGAATTGAATAAATCCAATGTGTCTCTCAGCGCTCTTCGCTCCACCTCAGTGGTCGAAAACGGAACTCCCGAAATCACGTAATCAAATCCCGAGAAAAAAGTCTTTTTTGGATAAACATTTTTTATCAGTGCATGCATCATTTTACTGGCGGAGTCAAAATCAGCAATTACTCCGCCTTTCAGCGGTTTTACTACTTTGTACGACTTGGGAGCCTTTCCCTGCATCTCATACGCCTCTTTTCCTACCGCCCGTATCGTCTTATTGCTCTGATTTACAACAACGAAAGAAGGGGATGACTGAGGCAGATTTGATCTATTTGTTAGTATCGTATTGTTATTTCCCAGATCTATAGCAACGCTACAACCTCTGGTAAAACCGAACTTTTCCATCAATTATTTTTTATACTTTTAGTATTTTCAAAAAGCGGCCTCGTCTCAACAAATTCTTTACTTGCCTTCGAAAATCTTTTTGGACTGCAAAGGAAAAACATTCATGTCAATTTTGAAACGCCGTACCGGACTTATGAAAATCTTTATTGAAAATAAACCCTCAACTCCCCTTTCTAAAGAGGAGATTGATTCATTTTCCTGTGAAATTAATCAGAATGTGGACGCTGCACCACAGTTAATTTTGAAACTTAAATTTAAAAAGAAGGACTTATTTTAATCTCATATAAGAGTTTAATATAAGTCCTATGTAATGAAGTGCTAAAATTTGTAAGGTGCCTTTATTTTCGCAAAGTCGTTCTGAACCATAGCCGGCATTGTCTGTGGAGGGCTGGTTGCTTATAAGTGATAATCTCCTGCAGATTCAGGTTGGTAAACTACCTTTTCAATTACAAATTTGTTGTTGCCATTGCCGCCCACCCATGCAAATTCATCGCCTTGAGAATAGCCAAACATCGAAGCGCCAATCGGGCTGAATATCGAAATCTTGTTATTGGAAATGTCCACTGCATCCGGGTACACCAGTTCGAATGTAAAGGTTTTGCCCAAAAGGAGGTTCTTAATCTTTACTTTCGAGTTCATGGTAACCACCGTTGGCGGTACCTTCTCAGGCTCAACCGGAGGCACACCTAATTTTTCTTCAACAATTTTAATGTTGTTCTTCAGTTCAAATGTGTTCTGCTTCTTTGTAAAGAAGTTCCTAAGTCTGGTCTGATCTAATTTTGTAATTGTAACTGTTTTGTTAATTGTATTCATAACTATTGATTTTATATAATGAGTAACTGTTTAATCGTATTTCGATTAAACTTTTGTTGTTGCCAGGAAAATTGAAATAATGGAAGTTTTATTGAGTAGAAACTATAGACATAAACTTCTACTCAGCAAGGAAATAAAAGCCTTCTGAGGTAGGGTATTAGTTGCTTTATTTTTAATTAGAAAAAACATCAAACTTTGAGCTTAATACATTTTTACCAAATATACCAAATGTTCGTATCAATAGGTAACGCTTTTCAATATAAAAAGGTTTAATGACAAATAAAACATTTTTAGCAAATCATTTCTCTTTCCCAACCGCACGATTCTCTCCGGCTACGGCTGCAACCACTAGTTTGTCCGAAGATGCTGTGTTCTGATCAGAAGGCAATGCAAAATGCTTCTTCGTTAGCTTCTCTATGTCTCCGGAAACTTTTGCAATCAATCGCAATTGCCTTCCTAGAAATAAGTCGTCTGAACTTTCTTCTTCGGGACTTTTTGGAATATCCGGTAGTTCTATTTTTACCTTATGAGGTTGCATATCTATGCGGCTTATTGCCTCCTGAAGCAATACCCTCGTCTTTTGAATAAGCTTGAGGTATTCATGGTTCGAAATTATCGGATCCTCTGTTTCTTCCATTGTTGACGAAAGAGATGCCAGGTAGGATGACAAAATGTGATTCAAGATCACAAACTCGTTGATATAGGGCAAATTTTCTTTTTTATGTTTTGGCTCGTTCAGTATGTTTTGAAAGGCAGCGCCCAACCGGGCAGTTTCAGTTAGCACATCCTTACGCACAAGTTTCAGGTCTGTGGCAGGTGAAGGCGTATTGCTGAATCTGGAAATAATTGCCTTGAAATAAGCCAGATTCGCTTTTAAGGTATTAGCCAAATGATTTCTAACTAGCGAGGACTCCCACACTGGCAATATAAAATAGCTGGATAAGAATGCGATTCCTGATCCAATGATGGTATATAAAATTCTTTGCCCGGTCAAATCCAGGTTATCTGAGTCTGAAATTAAACTGAACAGAATCAATACCAGCGCCGTCATGAAAAGCACCCCTACCATATAGTAGACACGGTTAAAGCTGAAGCTTAAAATCATAAAAATGATTAAAAGCAGCAGCCGGATGCCTTCATGGTCAACCCATAAAAGCACAGATGCTCCCAACAAGCCTCCAATAACGGAGCCAATAAGCCGCTCTAGATTCCGGTCTTTAGAAAGAACAAAATCAGGTTTTTGGATCACCAGAATAGTAACCAGTATCAAGTAGCTTTGCTGCCCCAATGCAAACCACGAAATTGTCAGATAGCCCAACAAGCAGGTGAACGCCAGCCTAATCGAATGCCTGAAAACTGTGGAACTGAATGTTAAATTACTCCGGACCTTTTTCCAATCAAGCTCCTGATGCGAAATAAATTTGGTGAGATCAGCCTCTTCGGTCTTGGAAAGAAAAGTCAGTTTTTCCGAAAGAAAATAATTATACATGTCCTCAAGCAGCCGTGTCATATTGCGGGCGTTCACCAGCGTTTTCTTCAAAGTCAACACTGATACACCTTCTGATTCCAGCACCTTTATCCTGTCCGTTATTGCTTTCAGGTCGCTCTTAAAGTTCCTCAGCGGCCTGGGCTTCTGATTGTTGATAAGTGCATAACCCAGATCTTCGTACTCAATGGCTATCTTCAGCACCAGCTTATGAAGATCAGGTAATATGTCATCTTTTGCATATTTTTTCCGAAGAAGGTCATAATCGTGATGGGTAGACATCGCCAATTCAAAAGATTCAACAATATCTATAAAGATCATCATCACCAGACGCCCTGATTTCATCGTCTCTCTTACTTTTCTTCGGGTTCTGAGAATGATTTGCCTAACAGCGTCCAGATGTTTATCTACAACCACCTGTTGCATTACCAGTTGCTTATACAGATTGTCTATTTCCTTTGCATCATTATAAAAATCACCCTTTAGCTTGAGGTATTTGGCAACTTCCAGTACACCTTCGCCTAAAAGTTGTTGTGCCTGCCGGTAAGGCCGCATCTGGTTCAGCGACAAACTCAGCAGCAGATACCAAATTCCACCAGCCATGATCAGGAGGGAGTAGTAGCGTAAGGAAATTCCCATACTGCCTATGTGCATACTGGATATCATCATTAGCAAGGCAGCCATGCCCACTGCAGAAGCACGTGACCCAAACACGGTGAGGAAAGAAAACAGAAAGCAGAAAACGAAAATTTCAACGGCCAGCAGCCAACTGATCTGGTAAATTAATCCGGTTACGGTTACAGTGATAAAAATAGACAAGATTGCGGCCAGCATCCCATTTCTTCTGTGTATTACCGGTCCGGGCTGATCAGCAAGACTGACATAAAAAGCGCCAAGAGAAATCACCAGTCCATACTCCAGTTCTCCCATCCAGGCAAAAACCAGCGAAGGTACCAAAATGCCTAAAGTAATCTTTAAAGCGTTGGCAAGATATTGACCAAAGAAAAAGCTTCTTATCCGTTGCTCCAGATGCAAGGCTATCATAGAAATCACTTAAAATTGTTAGGAATCGCTGACCAATTAAACGCCCGGCAGCAGAAGAGGTTTATAGACGCTGTTTTAGGGCATCTGCTACAGTCGTATCAAACTAAAAGCCATCTCCAGGTCGTCAATCTAACAAAAAAGAACCACTTCTGAAGCAAGCGATCGCAATATTTGCTACTATGCTCTTCTGTAAATAATGGAATCTGATGACGAAGGTGATGTGATTCTGGCATCAAATACTTTGATTTTCCACTTCTGACAAAAATTATTTCAAATTTCTTTCTCCAACTGTAACAATTCTTTCCTCGCTGCATCAAAGCAATAAAAAAAATAAAAAATCATGAAAAAACTTAACATCACAGTCTTACTTTTATTAGTTGCGTTTTCA
>CAZHZR010000136.1:0-8197 GCA_964537095.1 uncultured Roseivirgaceae bacterium | reverse complement strand
AACAACTCAAGCTTTGCCCGCTATAGCTTTTTGCCATCAGTAGATGCAAGCGCAACCAGAAATTACGATGTCGAAAATTTTGAGCAGCAGTTTTTGGATGGAGAACCGAGAAGTGGTGACAATGCTAAATCAAACCAATTGAGAGCCGCTATAGATCTCGAGTGGACTATCTTTGATGGTTTGGGTATGTTTATCACCTACGACAAACTTCAGGAAATCACAAAGTTCGGTGAATATGATTTAAAAGCAACCATTGAGAGCGGAATAGCAGAGATCTCCAGAAATTACTACCAGATCATCTTAGAGCAGGAAAAAATCAATGTACTGAAAAACACGTTGGAGCTTTCAGAAAAGAGACTGGAAATTGCAAAGGCTATCTTTGAAGTGGGAAGAAGCTCGAAGCTTGAATTTTTGGCTGCCCAGGTCGACTATAATACCGATGTTTCAGCTTTAGTTGCGCAGGAAGAGCTTTTATACAATGCCAAGGTTAATCTGAATAGAAATTTGGGCAGAGAAATAGACAGTGATTTCCTGGTCGACGACCTGATTCAGCCAAACGAGAACCTGCAACTTGAGGAATTAAAGTTGAAGACGCTGGAGAACAACCCCAGGCTGATAGCAACTTCTGTGTCAAAAAAAGTGGCCGAGTTTGAAACCAGAGAAATTAGAGCAGAACGTTTTCCCGAAGTTGGTGTGTATGCAGGATATGGATATAACAAAATTGAAGCACAATCAGGGTTCATGCGAAGCAATATTTCCGATGGTTATTATTATGGCCTGAATGCAACGATCAATATATTTAACGGCCTTGACGTCAACAGGCGCATCCAAAATGCCAAAATAAACGAAGAAACTGTTGATTTAACACGCAACCAATTAGAAATTGAACTTTTGGCTAATTTACAGAACACCTATGTAGCCTATTCAAATGCTTTACGTCTCGTAAAATTAGAGTCTGATAATCTTAAAATTGCTCAGGAAAGTGAAGCGATTGCCTATGACCGTTACAAACTGGGAAATGCCAATTTCCTGGAGCTAAGAGAAGCACAACGCAACGCTGTTGAAGCTGAGAGCAGGCTATTGAACGCAGAATTCAACACCAAAATTGCTGAAATCGAACTCTTGAGGCTGAGCGGACAACTCTTTGATAAGGATTTTAGGTAAAATTTGCTATGCCTAAAATTATTTTTCCCAATCCCCTCCATTCCCCATGTATTGTGTGACACAAAGGCTCCCGAGCGGCGAGGGCATTAGTTCCAAGGATCCCACTCTCCCCACTTTCGGCAGCGCATAGATCGCCCTATTTAATTCACTGCCGGGCCGATGAATTTCTTGTCACCCCGAGCCAAACCTCCAGGGAGGTGGGTCGAACCCAGCCATGATAGGCGAAAGGCAATTGGTAACTATATATGCCTTTATAACATTTCCGATATTTTCACGTAATCTTACATACTCTAATTTTTAACAAAGAATCATTTTTTTGAACAAAGCTTTTAGATTTTTGCTTTTAATGTTCCGTCAGTCCTTAGCAATAATTGAGGCAAGATTTTTGTTAAAAAAACGTTAGCTACGGGCTACTCAGCTGCAATTTTGTATAATTGTTATATCGATTTATAATAATTATAGATTATTTGTGTAAATTTGCCTGAAGGTTGATGATATGCACCTAAAAGTGCATGTTAGAAATGATAAAAAAAAGTATATGAACTTATTCAAATTACTGTATTTTTTAAAGATCTTCCTTTTTTGTGGAATTTTTTTTAGTGTAAGTTTTTTAGTGGGATCATGTCGTCAGAACAATAATGAAACTAAAAAGCAGGATATAACAGCCGCACAGGCCTTGCCTGATCCTATCGATTTCGACCTTGCCAGCATCAAAGAAAGAGATACGCTGATTGCCATTGTTGATAATAGCACTACTGGTTACTTTATATATAAAGGACAGCCTATGGGCTATGAATATGAGCTGCTTACTTTACTAGCCAAGGAATTGGATGTGAAATTAAAGCTGGTGATCACGAAAAACATTGATGAAGCACTGGCAATGCTAAACGAAGGCAAGGGTGACATTGTGGCGCATAATCTCACCATCACCAAATCCCGGAAGGAACAAGTTGCATTTACCGTCCCACATTACCAGACGAGACAGGTCTTAGTTCAGCGAAAGCCCGAAAACTGGAGGAAGATGAAGGTGCATCAAATCGAGGAAGAATTGATAAGAAATCCAATAGACCTTATAGGCAAAGAAGTTTATGTTCGTAAAGGGTCTTCCTACTTTACAAGGCTTCAAAATCTGTCTGAAGAAATTGGAGGTGACATCATTGCGGTAGAGGATTTTGCTGATGTGGAAACTGAAGCCTTGATAAAGAAGGTAGCAACGGGTGAAATTGACTATACGGTAGCAGACGATGACGTGGCCATGGTCAATAAGACCTACTATCCTAACATCGACATCAAAACCCCCATCAGCTTCCCACAGCGGATTGCATGGGCGGTAAGAAAAAACAGCCCTGATCTGTTAGGCGGCGTAAATCAGTGGATAACAAAAATGCAGAAGAAAACCGCTTACTATGTTATCTACAACAAATATTTCAAGAGCCCGAAAGCTTCTTACCTAAGAGCTACCAGTACTTACTCCTCTCTATCCGGAGAAAATATTTCTCCTTACGACGAGGCGATTAAGAAGGCAGCAGATAAGTTAAACTGGGATTGGCGCCTTTTAGCTTCGCAAATCTATCAGGAATCGAAGTTCAACCCCCAGGCTGAATCATGGGCAGGCGCAGTAGGTCTTATGCAACTGCTTCCTGCAACGGCTGAGATGTACGGTGCGTCGGATTTGTACAATCCGGCTCAAAGTATTAGCGCAGGAGCCAATTATCTGAAGTGGTTGGACAAGCTTTGGAGTCCGAAGATTCCTGATGAAGAGGAAAGGATTAAGTTTATTCTGGCTTCATTTAACGTAGGGCAGGGGCATGTTTTAGATGCCAGGAGGCTCGCTAAAAAATATGGGAAAGATCCTCAAAAATGGGATGATAACGTGGAAGACTTTATTCTTAAGAAGTCGACTGCAGAGTTTTATCTGGACCCAGTGGTAAAATCGGGTTATTGCCGCGGTGAAGAACCGGTAAAATATGTAAGAGAAATCATGAGCCGATACGATAAATACCGCCAGTTAATAGAAGTGGAACCAATGCCAACGGAGCTTGCTTCAGTGGGCCCGTCTTCCATAGCATATAGTGCTGCGTATTGAAATGCTTACAATTAGGTAGTGAAATTATCCTTTAATTTCACTACCTAATCATTTCAGCGGTTATTTTGGCCGATAATAGACTGAGTGGAATACCCCCACCCGGATGGACACTGCCCCCACAGAAATATAAATGCTTTAATCTTGATGAGAAATTTGCATGACGCAAAAAAGCGGCGTATTTGCTATTCGAGCTGTTCCCATAAAGTGCTCCCTGCGAAGAAAAGGTTTTACTTTCTATCAATCTGGGATCGAGTATAGATTCTGAGGCCACACATCTACAAATATCTGTTTGTAGAATCCGGCTTAATTTCTTTTGGATATTGGTTCTTGCCTGATCTATGAGATAATCCCAATCCTGGCCTGTATTATGCGGTACATTGATCATTACAAACCAATTTTCATAGCCATCAGGCGCATCATCTTTCTTATACTTCGAGGTGATATTTAAATAAACCGTAGGATCAGCCCCGATAGTGTTTTTATTGAAAATATGGTCAAATTCAGTTTGGTAATTTTTACTAAAAAAGATGTTGTGCAGATCCAGGTTAGGGAATGATTTGTTAATCCCCCAATAGAAAATTACTGCTGAACTGGACTTCGGCTGCTTTAAAAGTTTATCCGGTTGCTTCTCGTGACTCAAAAGATGACGATAAGCGCTCACCACATCCATGTTACATACAATGCGTTCAAAGAAACGCTCCTCATTTTCTATTTGAATTCCTACTGCCGTGTTCGAGCGCGTAACGATTTTCTGCACCCTGGTATTAAAATGAAAAGTTACACCCACTCTTTCCGCGAGCTTAAAGAGACTCATAGTGATATCATACATGCCCTTTGTGGGAAAATAAGCACCTTGCCCAAATTCGAGATGGGGAATGATGTTCATAGTGGCAGGTGCTTTATAAGGATCAGATCCATTATAGGTTGCATATCTATTGAATAGCTGAATTACCCGTGGATCCTTAAAAAATTTATTATTTGCCTGATCCATGCTTCGGAAAAAATCGAGCTTGTGTAATTTGAGATAAGCCTTCAAAGCATCTTTGTTCAGATAGGTGCTGGCTTTATGAAGCGACCTGTGCATAAAAAGGGGCGCCAGGTAGCGATATAATGAAGCACTGTTGGACAAAGCCCGGGAGATATTAGTTCTTGGCTCCCCTGTCTTTTCATACAACTCATCGATAAACCTTTCCGACTCAGCGTACGCGGCTATTTGGGTACCATCTTCAAAAAAATATTTGCAGGTAACGGGTAATCTGATGTAGTTAAATTGATCCTTCGGATTTTCTCCTGCAAGTTCAAATAGTTCATCCACCAGTTCTGGCATCGTAAAAAGGGAAGGACCTGCATCAAACCTAAACGAACCTGCGTTCAATTCGGAAAGCTTCCCTCCCGGATAAGCATTGTACTCAAAAACCTGCACCTCATGACCTTTTAGAGCAAGCCTGATACTCGCTGCAATACCGGCGATTCCAGCTCCAATTACGGCCACTTTTAGTTTGCGCTCCTGTTTATTCATTTCATCAACAAAATATAACCCACCAAATAGCCAACCCTCTACCTCAAATAGTGCATGGTTGACTTAAATCATGATCCAAAAGTACTCATCGGATAACCTTTTAAACCTTCGGCGGTTTTTCTGTGTCTCTACAATAAGTTAATAAAAAGGAAATAAGACCTATGTAAGTTATCTAAGTTTATTAATAATTGCGGGCTTGCTTCAACATATAATTTAAGATAGATTTAATAAAAAATAAATCAGACTGTGAACATTGTAGGAAAAAACTTCGAGCTGTTATACCATTCCTATCTGGATGAAAGATTCATTTCAATAAATAAAGATCAATTTGCCCAATTACTGAAAATTTTTCCGGCGCTTTTGATCCTAAAAAGCGACGGTATTATTGATCATGAAGAGAAATTAATCATGAGTATTCAGGCAGGAAAGCTCGGATACGAGTATGCTACCGACGACCTGGGGCTCGAAAAAGAAGAAAATCTTATGCTGATTTATAGAGACGAATTTAAGTATTTGTTAAAAAATCATCATAAATGGGAGAAAATATTCCTGGATGTATTGAAACACTACATAGAAGATGATATCGATGAGAAGAATCAGATCAAAGAAACCATGCAATTATTCGCGAGCGCTTCGAACGGAACGTCCAAAGAAGAAAGCAGGGCAATGAACTCTTTAATTGAATACCTGAAGCTTGGATAATGCAGTCGTGGGACGCAGCTCCCCCTTTGCTTTTGATCTTTTCCATGAACCTATTTAGCCCTTGCACGAGCGCCTTTAAAGGACTTTTGGCTCAAAACTATATATTAAACTTTTTTCTTGTTTTATTTTCAGCAAGCCCATCCTGCAAATCTTAGAAGAGCAAAGTTAGAACCCAGATTGGTATGAATAAATGCTCCCGCTGTCCCGCCGGGTCCTCGTTTAAGTATTTATAGCTACACTATATAGCGAAATCTACATCCCATTGATGCAACTGGAGCATCACCTTTCCTACAGCATGCGCAAGATGAAAACCCACATAGGCTCCTACACTATGTGCTGATTGGGTGATCGCCTCAAGATTAAAGGACTGGCCCGTATAATACTGAACGCCGCTCAATAGTACCAGCGCAGAGAATTTCCACAGAAGTAAATTTTAATTTAGTAAAAATAGAAGCCAATGCATTAGTTTTGATTAACTTTTGATGAAGTTTTCACAAACTGTTCCGGAACAGCAAATCAACGCTGTAAAAATTCAATAAATATTAAATCTTATGCAATCAGATCTTCAGGGGAAAAATGCAATGGTGTGTGGCAGTACGCAAGGCATTGGTCTTGCCATTGCCCAAAAATTCGCAAAACAAGGAGCGAATGTTGTGCTCGTTGCCAGAAATGAGGAGAAACTTAAACAGGTGGTTGAAAGCCTTGAGAAGGATTCAGGGCAAAAGCATGATTATCTCTGTGTTGATTTCCAGGATCCCGCACATCTTCAGCAAGAGGTGAATAACTATATAAGCAACAGTGCAGAAATCAGCATATTGGTGAACAATACAGGTGGTCCCCCTGCCGGAAGAGCCATCGATGCTAGTTTGGATGATTTTATGGACGCCTTCAAACAACACCTCATTTGCAATCAGATCCTCGCGCAGGCAGTAGTACCAGGAATGATCAATCAAAAATATGGAAGAATCATTAACATCATTTCAACCTCTGTAAAAATGCCTATTCCCGGACTAGGCGTTTCTAATACCATACGTGGCGCGGTCGCCAACTGGGCTAAGACACTCTCCGTGGAACTCGGCCCTTTTGGCATAACAGTAAATAACGTCCTTCCTGGATTCACAAATACGGGAAGGTTGGATAGCATTATTGAAAGCAAAGCAAAAAAAGCCGGAACAAGTGAAGCGCATGTAAGAGATGAAATGATTTCAGAGATTCCTGCCGGGTATATTGGCAGTCCCGATGATCTTGCTTCTGCTGTGGCATTTCTGGCTTCGCCTGCTGCTGCCTACATCAATGGCATCAATCTTCCGGTAGACGGAGGTAAAACAGGGACTTTGTAAATAGAGAAGGCCCGGCATTAGATAATACCGGGCCTTTTTTTTATTAGAGAAGCGCAATTATGCAGTAACGGTTGAAGCCAGTGGCTTACTTTCGCTCGTTTCTACCAATTTTGCAACTTTGAATAATTTCTTCACTTTATGATTACAATATCCGCATTTGTAATACTTCATTAGTTCACCTGATGTTTCTACAGTAGGAGAAGTGATAATTTCTTCTTTTGCAACTTTTAATGTCTGGTAGCTGCATTCTGAACACTCAAGGGCATGAAGGTGGCCTGCATACTTATCAATCTGCGTATAACCTGTTTCCTCGTCGATCCACACATCATAATCTACAGAAAAAATATTTTCTTCAGCCTGCATACCTTCATCCAAATGCACATCTTCCTCTTCTTCACTCAGCAACTTCATCGGCTTTCCGGACTTAGGAGAGGTTCTGGGTGTAAATCGTAATTTGTGCAATCGCTTTTCTATAAAAGAAGGATAATAGACCCTTAAAACGTTAGAGACGATTACTCCGATAATCAATGCGAACATTACCGAAACAAATATTCTCACGATGAACCAAACCAGATCTGGTTTTGCCACTAAGGTGTTGGCATAGATGGTAGCACTGATGATAAGAAATAAAGAACTTATCCAAAGCAGATTGATTTCATTAAGGTTTATAAAATCGTATTTTTTCTTATACTCCCGAATGCTTACTAATTTAACGACGTAATAAAGAAATACAAGAACACCGAGCCCTGCAGCAACCATTGCTGCAATTTTTCCCCATGAATTCCATGTTTCTAAAAATTGTAGTGTAGAGTTTTCCATGGCACTATTTTAAGTTTTTTAAATAATTGGTAATATTAGAAATCTTTTAAGTAGGGTAAAATCAACAAAACTTTTAAATATTACATTTGTATTGTATTAATTTGGTAACAAATATAAATTTATTAGTTTATAAGATATATTAAAAAAGTACAAAAGGTATTTATATATACCTTACTGCTCCAAAAGGTAACCCCTACCCCAACTTAATTTTTTAAAAAATTACCCCCATTCATTTTCAGACGCATCAAACCAGGTAGTAACGTGAAGATGTGTTTTTAAAATCGAGCTTAAGCGAACGAAGCATTTGACCTGTCTAAGGCGAAGATGATTGTGCAATTCATTTTTGGCGTTTCGAAGATGGCTTTTATCGGCAAACGACATAAAATGCTGATAAAGAAAACAAAAGAAATGCAAAAAAATGATTTAAGAAGCCTTCTTTAAAGCGTTTTACAGCAAACCCTAACGCTTTGAATTAGAGCCTGCTGAAAAACGCTCAGGTGCGTCAGATACCGGGCGGCAATTACAAATTCTTCTTAAGGTATTCGGTCATCATATTGTAAAGATGGT
>CAZHZR010000135.1:0-8219 GCA_964537095.1 uncultured Roseivirgaceae bacterium | reverse complement strand
CAAATAAAATGGAAAAATCAGTTAAAAAAGAACTCAATAACAGGGAAAACATAGCGCTACTGATCCACACCTTTTATGGAAGAATCCGGAAAGATGAAATGCTGGGGCCTATCTTCAACGGTATTATCGAGGACTGGCCTGAACACCTGGACCGACTGACGGACTTCTGGGAAACCAACCTGCTTTTTACCAGGAAGTACAAAGGAAACCCATTGAAAGCGCATAGTGATGTTGACGAGAGGGTGAACAATACAATCACTATGGAGCATTTTGGAAAGTGGCTCCAGATATGGTTCAGTACCATAGAAAATCTTTTTGAAGGAGAACATGCAGAATTGGCGAAGCAACGGGCCAGGAAAATGTCAACAATGATGTTCCTTAAGATTTTTGAAAGCAGAAACCTGGAATGATAAGATCGACCCTGTTCCAATAACGGTTCAACTTTCTCAGGAGATGGTTCAATTGGTGGAATAGCATTTCTTTTACCAATGCGAAAAAGCATCAGGCATTAGTTTTATTCGTGCTTTCTCCTCTTTGAGGCTTTGTGACTTTATGACTTTATGACAATCTCATGTAAACACTGAAAATCATGCCGCCGCCAAAGCCTCAGCTCTTTCAATGTTAAACCAAACCTTCAATTATCATGCAAACCCTCCCATTTAAAGAAGTACAAAAAATATCCCTTCCCCACAAAGATGCTATACTGGCAAAGTTTGATACACTTCAGAAGGGCGAAAGTATCATCATAAGAAACGAACATAACATTGATATTCTTCTTTATCAATTACTTTGCGATAGAGGAAATACATTTTCGTGGGAATACATAGAAAAAGGCCCAAATATCTGGAGAGCTGCGATTACGAGAATAGCCGAAGAAAAACAATCTCCACAAATTGGCATTTTGGCCGTTGAAGATTATAGAAAAGCAGAATTATTTCATAGATTTGGGATTGATTATTGTTGTAATGGCAACAAATCGCTTAAGCAGGCTTTCGAAGAGGCTGGATTAAGTGAACAAATATGGAATGAATGGTATATTGAAGCTTTACAATATAAGGATAAAGAAATTCATGTATTCAAAAATTGGGAGGTTACCTTTTTAATAGAATACATCATCAATACGCACCACTCTTACATTAGAAACAATTCAGACTTGATTGACAGGCTTGCTTTTAAAGTATCAGCAAGACATGGTTACGCGTATCCCGAGTTAAAGGAATTAGCGAGCAGGCTCAAATATTTTTTGAGAGATTTAGCAATTCATATTAACATCGAGGAGCGGGATATATTTCCTGTTGCTGAAAGAATAGCTAATCGCCAAAAAAATAAAAGCGATATCGTTCATTCAGAAAAAGAGGAAATGGAATCATTTAAGCGTAATATTATTGAGGAACATAAAGTTTTCGGGGAGGAAATTAAATACTTTCGGCACCTGACCCATAATTTTAAACTTCCTGCAGACGCATGTGCCACCTATACGCATTTTTATGCGAAACTTCTGGAATTTGAAAGTGATTTGATACAACACATTCATCTGGAAAATAATATATTGCTGGCCAAATTGACATAATGAAGACTGAATGATATCAAAAGCATGTAAATACGGTATTCGTGCCACCATTTTCATAGCCTCCAAAAGAAACCCAAAGGTCAAGCCAGGTGTTAAAGAAATTGCGCGGGAAATAGATGCACCTGAAGCCTTTACAGCGAAGATTTTACAGCTACTTAATAAGAAAGGGATTATCACCTCCGTTAAAGGACCTTACGGAGGTTTTCTTTGTGAAGAAGCTCAGCTCAGGCTTCCGGTCATCAAAATAATTGAGGCCATAGACGGGCTTGCGTTTTTTAGAGAATGCGGCCTCGGACTGAAGCAATGTTCAGATGCACATCCTTGCCCAATGCACTTTGAGTATGCAAAAACCCGGGATCAACTCATGAAAACCTTCCAGGAAACAAGTGTTGAAAGCCTGGCCGGCAATTTAAACGAAGGAAATGTATACGTAAACAATCTTTAAATTAACTGTAGTAAATACCATCAACATTTTATACCCCATGATGAACTTAAAAGAGGAGATATTAGCACGCGTAAAAAAAAGAAACCCCTATGAGAAAGAATTTCTACAGGCAGTAGAAGAGGTAATCGAATCAGTAAGCAGGGTATGGGAAAAACACCCTGAATACCAGGATCTGAAAATTCTGGAACGCATGATTGAACCGGAACGAATCATTTCTTTCAGGGTTTGCTGGCAGGATGATAAGGGAGAGATTCATGTTAACAGGGGCTTCAGAGTACAAATGAATTCTGCGATTGGTCCTTACAAAGGAGGTCTTCGGTTTCATCCTTCAGTAAACTACAGCATCCTTAAGTTTTTGGCTTTTGAACAAATTTTCAAAAATGCCCTGACAAGTTTACCGATGGGTGGCGGTAAAGGTGGTGCGGATTTTGATCCCAAAGGCAAGTCTGATGCGGAGATCATGCGATTCTGCCAGGCATTTATGCAGGAGTTGTATCGGCATATCGGCGACTTTACCGATGTTCCTGCCGGTGATATTGGCGTTGGTTCGCGAGAAGTCGGTTATCTCTTTGGCACCTATAAAAAGCTGAAGAATGAATTTACAGGTGTTATCACCGGAAAAGGCGAACATTGGGGAGGCAGTGCCATTAGGCCCGAGGCTACCGGCTACGGCCTTATCTATTTCGCATCAAATATGCTACAGGCCAAGGGAGATACCTTAGAAGGAAAAAGATGCCTGGTATCAGGCGCAGGAAATGTTGCCCAATTTGCAATTGAAAAAATTATTGATGAAGGAGGAATACCAATCAGTGCTTCTGATTCATCAGGGTTCATATTGGATCCAGACGGAATAGATCGGGAAAAGCTAGATTACCTCAAACAACTTAAAAATATAAAAAGAGGCAGAATAAAGCAGTACATTGAAAAATATCCTGCGGCTACTTACACGACGATGGATGGAACTGAAACCCATAATCCGCTTTGGCAAGTAGAAGCTGATTGTGCTTTTCCATGCGCTACCCAAAACGAGCTTAACGAATTGGATGCGAAGAATCTCGCTGATCATGGATTTAAACTGGTTGCGGAAGGCGCCAATATGCCATGCACCCCCCAAGCAATTCATATTTTACAGAAATCAAATATCCTGTACGCACCTGGCAAAGCTGCAAATGCAGGCGGAGTAGCTGTTTCTGGTCTGGAAATGACACAAAACCGGATGGGTGTTTATTGGAACAGGGAAGACGTGGACGAAAGGCTCAAGCACATTATGAAAAACATCCATGATGTGTGTTTGAAAGCCGCCGAAGACTATGGCGTTCCTGGTAATTACCTTGAAGGTGCTAATATCTTTGCATTTTTAAAGGTGGCCGAAGCCATGAAAGCCCAGGGAATAGTGTAATCAATCACTTTACATGCTTTAAAGGTTTCACGCAAAGCTCGCGAAGCTTTTATCGCAAAGGGCGCAAAGACTATTAAAAACCCAGATAAGAAGCCGATCAAACGAAGATTCGGCCTCAATTTCCGGGAAGTATCTTTACCCTCTGCCAACGGTACCCAACGCGTTCTAGTAATCCCAATACATTTGCCAAACTCGATAAAAGTTTAGCAAAGCAGGTTTGATATGAGTTCTGCCCTGATCACTTCCCGGATTTCTCCATCTCATCAATAGCAAGTGCCGCGTGTGCATAGGCTGCGCCAGCGCGCATCTCTGAAGCAACCCAAATCGCTTCCATGATTTCTTCCTGACTCGCTCCTTTTCTGACAGCTTGTGTAGTATGGCCACGAATACAATAAGGACACTGTGTTACATGGGCTACTGCAATCGCAATTAGTTGCTTCGTTTTTTCCGGAAGCGCACCATCTTTGAAGACAGCTTTATTGAAATTTCGAAATGCTTCTGTAATTTCGGGTGCCAGAGAAGCTCTTTTTTCAGACATTTCTCTTGTGGCGGCTGGATAGAAATTTTCCGGGGTCATAATTTGTGGGTTTAGTACAATAAAAGATATTCAAAGAGAGAAGCTATACTGGCAACTTTCTCCCAACTGATTTTGAAATTGATGCTGGTGTCTACAACTATTACCTAAGGAGGCTTGCCACAACAATTGAAGCTCATCATCCTATACTAATGTTCACTTGTTGAAGGAGGTGACAGCGACAGTGTCAGTAAAAATGTTGTCTCCTCAAGCGCTTCTACGCTATGCTTTACAAGTTCATCCAGTGTAAGCAGCCCACCTTTTTCCAAAGTCACCGATCTTTCTTCCGTTTTAAACTTTAGCTTCCCTTCAATACAATGCACACTTATAGGACCATTGGCGTGATGCGTTTTAATTTCTGTACCGGCTTTCATGGAATTCAGCACAAGCCGCATGGCGCCAACTTTATGCAGCGTTCTCGAACTTCGGCCATGCTTGTGCCAACTCTCTTCCTGCTTCATTTCCCTAAGTTCCGAAGAGAGGTTGAAAACATTGAGCTCCTTCTCTGTTTTGGTCTTGTTATCTGATTCTTCTTTCATTTGATTGAATATTATTATACATAGGTTCTATATAGAGATATAGCTTCTAGATTATAAAGGCGCTGCGTTATCATTTGTTTTAAAAGCTATGGAGAATCCTGTTCTGGAAAATTTGAAGCTTAGAACAAAAGCTGCCTGGCTCTGATGGTAACACGCATTGTTAAATGACCTGATAATCATCTCTTAATAAGGCACCTTATCACTTAGAACTTTTGCTCCCAGAACCGGATACCCAATATTTTCAAGTAGAATAGCCAGTTCGTCTGCCGAGATCATCCAATCTCTAAATGCAACCTTTACCTGACTTGCGCTAAAAAGCACATCCGCTGCTGCTACCCCTTTTTCCTTCGATAGTACACGCTCGATCTTTGTAATGCAACCCGGACAAGTGAGCTCGTCTATAATAAACTTTATGGTTTTCATGATATTCTCTTTTCATGTTTTAATTAATGATTGTGGGCGGCGTGTCCTTCAGCTCCATGCTCTAATATTGCATGTATGCCTTCCAGAGTATGGGTATAATCTACATAGGCAGCTACATAAGCCCGTCCCTGTTCTACTGATGCGTCTTTAACTTTGCTTAAGGCTATGGCTTTCTCATATTTTTCATTTACTACCTGCACTATATGCGCATTCAGTTTTGTAGATAGCGTTTTAATATCTTTTTCTGCCAATGCTTTATCGGCCATCTGAACAATGGCAGTGGTAGATCCCGCCGGTTTCAATCCCGTATAGGAGGCTCCCTCACCTTCTCTGTGCAATCGTACCAGCGTTTCCAAAAAATGCTTCTCTACAATTTGGTATATTTCTGCATCTTCATTTTTCAGTGCATGAGTCTTTGCAAATAGGCTCTTTATTTCTGCTTCATGCTCCTCTTCAACCCACTTTAGTACCAGCTCTACCTTGTTTTCATCAAACGCTTTGAATGCGTCTTTTATCACCGGTCCGTCATAAGAATCGCAGTGTGCAGAAGCAATTTGTGACATGCTTAACAACAGCATAAAGACGATAGATAGAAAATGCTTTTTACTGTTCATAAATACCAGGATTAGATTTTTAACCTTCATTGTTGTAAAATTTTAGATGTTTTCAATTTTATAAAAGACTATTTTATCCTTTATACAAACATACGTATTAAATGCAATATTGGTTCATAAATTATTTTATTTTTTAGAAAGTGCGTGTTGCGATGAAGGTTCTCACTGCATAACCTTTAGCTCCATAACCGAATTTTTACGCTTTTACACACATGTGGCATGCATTGCTTGTAATTATTTCATTTTCTTTTTCATCATGTAGTCCGACGATTTGATAGTTGATAGAAATATCGCCTGACATCTCAAAAAAACCAGGATAAATCCATACATTTAAGCTTAATCGGTTAACCGGAATTTTTTAAATTCGCAAGCTATCCTTAGCCAAAACTTTCAGCACAAAAACCTTAATATATGTCCACAGATCCTTTCAAAGTCAAACAGACCTTAAATTCTAAAAAAGGCTCCCTAACTTATTACAGCCTTCCCGAACTGGTCAAACAAGGGTACAATATTGAAAGAATGCCCTTTTCTATCCGAATCCTGTTAGAAAATGCTTTAAGAAATTTCGACGATTTTGCTATTACCAGGGAAAACGTAGAGACCATCCTTGGCTGGCAGCCAAAAGCATCTGACAAGGATATCCCCTTTAAGCCAGCGCGGGTACTGATGCAGGATTTCACAGGAGTCCCATCGGTAGTGGATATAGCTTCATTAAGAGCAGAAGTAGCCAGAAAGGGCAAAGACCCCAATACGATCAACCCTTTGGTGCCAGTAGACCTTGTTATTGACCACTCGGTACAGGTAGATTATTTTGGAACAAATTATTCGTACGAACGCAATATAGATGAAGAATATAATCGAAACAGGGAACGCTACCAATTTTTGAAGTGGGCACAAAAATCCTTTAATAATTTTAGCGTGGTGCCTCCCGGCATGGGCATTTGCCATCAGGTAAATCTTGAGTATTTGTCTCAGGGAGTGATAGCCCGCAACGGAGAAGCTTTTCCTGATACTTTGGTAGGTACTGACAGCCATACGCCCATGGTGAATGGCATCGGCGTTTTGGCCTGGGGCGTCGGGGGTATCGAAGCGGAAGCTGCATTATTGGGGCAGCCCATCTACTTTATTATGCCGGAGGTGATAGGCTTAAAGCTCACCGGCGAAATGCCATTGGGCACCAACGCCACCGACCTTGTGTTGACCATTGCTGAAAAATTAAGACAGTACGGCGTGGTAGGTAAGTTTGTGGAAGTATTCGGAGACGGATTGACGCATCTAACGGTACCGGATAGAGCTACCATTGGCAATATGTCGCCTGAATTTGGTTGTACGGTCACCTTGTTTCCTATTGATGATAAAACGTTGGAATACATGCGAAGAAGCAATCGTACAGAGGAGCAAATCCAATTGGTAGAAGATTATTGCAAGGCCAATATGTTGTGGCGGGAAAACGAAGACAAGATAACTTATACGGATGTCATAGAACTGGATTTATCCACAATTGAACCAACAGTAGCCGGACCCAAGCGACCGCAGGACAAGATATTACTCAAAAATTTTAAGTCAACGTTCATCGATCTTTTGGATGAAACTTATGGAAGAAAATACATTACACCTGAAGAGAGGCAAATTGTCCGATGGACAGGTGAGGGTGGCAGCCAGCCTGTTACTCATCCACCCCACCCAAATGCAATGCCAGCCACTGTGGAAACCAAAGAAAAAGATGGATTAAAGGTTGCACATGTAACCATTGGTACAAAGAAATACTTGCTTTCGGATGGTGCAGTTGTAATAGCGGCCATTACTTCCTGTACCAATACTTCCAACCCCTATGTGATGCTCGGTGCCGGCCTGGTTGCAAAAAAAGCCAAAGACAGAGGCTTGGATTCAAGACCCTGGGTAAAGACGTCTCTTGCTCCCGGCTCTAAGGTAGTAACTGACTATCTGATCAAGGCAGATTTGCTAAAGGATCTGGAAGCGCTGCGGTTCCACCTTGTGGGTTATGGCTGTACATCCTGCATCGGAAATTCCGGACCCTTGCCTTCCCATATTGCACAAGCTGTAGACGAAAATGACCTGGTAGTGGCGTCGGTACTTTCGGGCAACCGGAATTTTGAAGCGCGGATACATCCACAGGTGCGCATGAACTTTCTGATGTCTCCTATGCTGGTTGTAGCTTATGCCATTGCCGGTCGGGTAGACATAGATCTGATCAATGAGCCCCTCAGCTACGATCCGAATCAGGAACCCGTATATCTAAAAGATATATGGCCTACGAATGAGGAAATATTGGAAGTAATGGGCAAGGTGCTGAGCCCTCAGGATTTTGCGAAAAATTATGGAGAAATATTCGAAGGCAACGAGATCTGGAGAAACCTGGAAATTCCAGAGGAGAAATTATACGCCTGGGACGAGGCTTCTACCTATATCAAAGAAGCCCCCTTCTTCTATAACATTTCTGACAAGCCGGTTCCTTTTGAGGACATCCAAGAGGCCAGATGTCTGCTAATGTTAGGTGATAGTGTTACGACAGACCACATCTCTCCCGCAGGTTCATTTAGTGAGACCTCCCCTGCAGGACAATATTTAATCAGCAGAGATATCTCTAAGGAAGCTTTTAATTCCTATGGCTCCCGTCGTGGCAATGATGAAGTG
>CAZHZR010000134.1:0-8253 GCA_964537095.1 uncultured Roseivirgaceae bacterium | reverse complement strand
GCTTAGAACCTAGAGGGGTTTCGTAGTCCGGGCACTAGTCATGTCCTAAGCCATATTTCCCTTCTATAGGATAATGGTCAGAGTAGGGCACGTCCCTGTGCGTTTGAAAGTCAATCGCCTTCAGACCGGGATCAAAGAATTGATTGTCTATTCTTAAAAAGAACAAAGTAGAACCCCCATAAGTGAATCCAAATCCACTCCCTGCTTTTTCAAACGCGTTGTGCATAATTTCCTTAAAAGAATTGTAGACGAAACTATAAGGAGTTTGATTAAAGTCCCCCACTAAAATCACCTTGTGAGGGCTTTGATGGATAAGTTCTATAATCACTTCTGCCTGGAAGCTTCTATCGAGCAGCCCTTTTTTAAATCTCTCAAAAACAGTTTTTATGTTTTCTTTGGTACCTGAGAGAGACTTGCTCGCCAGAGGATTGTGGGAGCTCAGGCTCATAGATTGTAAATGCACATTAACAAATCTAATTGTGTCGCCATATATTATTATATCTGCAAAAGCCGCGCGGTTAACGCTTCCTCGCTTAAAGGCGACCTCGCCAGAGTTGACAATTGGAAACCTTGAAAAAATAGCGATACCAACATAGGCATTTTTACCACCCATTCCATTGGAAGAAAAATAGTAATCATATTCACCCTGCTCAGATATGAGATCCAGGGTGGCGAACATCGCTGTACTATCCCTGTGGTAATATTCCTGGAGGCATTTGATATCAGCATCATTGTCCCGGATCCATTGTATCATTTTATAGGAATCCGATGCCGAATCTAGCGCAGGATTGACGTCATTGTTGAAATCACTTCTTTTAAAAAAACTGGTATTGTAACTTAAAACAGAAAAAGAAAGCTCCTGAGTGTGACCTTGAGGAAAGTTTATTGCGAAAGTGCCGGCAATGAATTTAAATCCAAATACGAGGACGACAAATGGAATTACACACAAATAAGATTTTTTGAAAAACAACCACAAAAAGAACCCAAGGTTGACAACGATGGCTACAGGGATTAAAAAGGTTAGAAAGCCAGCAATTAAAAACTCGTTAGGGGAAATTTCGGTGCAATTGTAAACAAGCAAAGTAAATACTGCTACTAAAAAAATAATATATTTCAACTTCCGGGATTTATTATCAGCAAAAAATCTTTCACCCTAATGACAAGTCAAGAACTAGCTTGTTAGGAAACTAAGAATATCTGCGCAGGAAAACGCTGTTTTACAAAAATAGTTTTTTTATAGATGATTAGATTGCTAAATTTTTGTATAATCCGTTTAGTGTGCGGGTATTCATAGATTATTAGTGTACTAATTAATGTCAACGAATTTAATTTCAAGAATGTGTGTTGAAATTGAGCAGGAAATTAAGTAAATACATCTTAAAAATTTAACTTTGAGTATTTAAAATCTAATTGGGTTTTAAATATTGATAGATAGTTACGATTCCATTATATGCAAACACAAGTGGATAATTTGAAGCTATATTGTAATAGCCTCACTTCATACTCGAGAAGAAGAACCCGCGAAGTTAAAGTCGGAAATATTCCTTTAGGGGGCGATCATCCAATCAGGGTGCAGTCGATGACCACCATTGATACCATGGATACGATGGGGTCAATTGAGCAGACCATTAGAATGGTAGACGCCGGGTGTGAATATGTGAGAATAACCGCACCGAGCATTAAGGAAGCACAGAATCTGGATTTGATAAAGAAGGGTTTACGGGATAGGGGCTATGATGTTCCGCTAATAGCAGATATCCATTTTACACCGAATGCAGCTGAATTAGCGGCGCGTATCGTGGAAAAAGTGCGGATTAACCCCGGGAATTATGCTGATAAAAAGCGGTTTGAGTTATTGGAATATTCTGATTCAACCTATCAGGCTGAGCTGGACCGGATCAGGGAGCGCTTTACCCCTTTGGTAAAAATATGCAAGGAGTATGGAACCGCCATGCGCATTGGTACCAATCACGGTTCATTATCCGATAGAATTTTAAGCAGGTATGGAGATACGCCCCTCGGCATGGTAGAATCTGCGTTGGAGTTTCTAAGAATTTGTGATGATTTAGACTACCATGACATCGTATTGTCCATGAAGGCCAGCAATACACAGGTAATGGTGCAGGCATACAGACTATTGGTGAAAAAACTGGATGAAGAAGGTTTTCAACCTTACCCTTTGCATTTGGGAGTAACTGAGGCCGGCGAAGGAGAGGATGGAAGAATCAAATCAGCAGTAGGAATTGGCACGCTGCTGGAAGATGGCCTGGGCGACACGGTAAGGGTTTCGTTGACAGAGGAGCCTGAGTTTGAAGCACCGGTAGCTCAAACTATGGTAGATCGTTATAATACCAGATCGGGGCACGGGTTTATTCCTGAAGTGGATCATATCCCCCTAGATCCATATTTTTATCAACGTCGAAAAAGTCATGAGGTCATCAACATCGGGGGAACCAACGTACCGCGAGTGGTGACAGATGTTCATCAATTAAAAAAACCTGAGCTGAAGGATTTTAAAGCCCTTGGTCATTTTTATATGCCCTTGCTTGACAAGTGGAAGATGAATGATTTGGGAAGCGATTATATATATTCCGCTGACAATCCTGTTGATTTTATGTTACCCAATGGCTTACGGGAGATACTTAATTATAGTTCCTGGCTAAATCATCCGGACCAGTCCAATAAATATCCACTCTTAAACCCGGAGGACTATGCAGTGGGAACAAGGAAACATGAGCAGCTAAATTTCCTGAAACTGAGCTTACCTGCGCTTGATCCGGCTATCATCTCTATTTTAAAGCAAGACAGGTCTGTTGTAGTCGTTTTGGACACGGACAATGCACACGCGATGGCGGAACAAAGGCGTTTCTTTTTTGAACTGACGAAGCACGAGATAACATCTCCGGTGATTATCATGAGAAAATACCCGCCGATGGAAGATGATGCGTTGCAGATTTATGCTGCAACAGATGTAGGAGGCTTGTTAATCGATGGCTTGGGAGATGGCGTTTTGCTTAGTACATCACTCTGGAAAATAAATGAAAACTCCAAGCTGGTGGAGATTGTGAAACTGTTGAATAATACGGCATTTGGAGTTTTACAGGCTGCCCGTACCCGTATGTCTAAAACAGAGTACATTTCCTGTCCTTCCTGTGGCCGTACCCTCTTTGATTTACAGGAAACCACGGCCATGATTAGGCAGAGGACAGATCATCTAAAGGGCGTAAAGATAGGTATCATGGGCTGTATCGTAAACGGGCCAGGCGAAATGGCCGATGCGGACTATGGATATGTAGGCTCGGGAAAAGGAAAGATTACCTTATACAAGGGGCAAGAAGTTGTAAAGAAATTTGTGCCTTCTGAACGAGCAGTAGATGAGCTGATTGATATTATCAGAGAGGATGGCAGGTGGACAGAACCGGAAGTTCACGAATAGTGTTATAGTGCTTACTTAAAGGTGATTAACTTAAAATTTATGATTCAAATGGAACATAAAAAAGTAGAAGCAAAGGCTAACCATGAGGAAAGTTCATGGAAGCGGTTTTTTAGTCTCGGTGAAGTCGGGGGCTATTTCTTCCGGAAAAAAGATCCCAGCAGACCTGCTAATTTCAGTCTTCGTATGATGCATGGGGTGAACAAACTTTCTATCCTCATCTTTCTGATTGGTGTAATTTATTTAATCAGTAAACACTTATTTTAAGTGAATATCGAAGATTTTCGAGACTACTGCCTTGCAAAAGCAGGCGTAAGTGAAGAGTTTCCATTTGGTGAAAATACTCTCGTTTACAAGGTGTATGGAAAAATGTTTGTGCTAACGGATCTTGATCTTTTTACGAGTATCAATCTGAAATGCGACCCGGAGAAGGCGATTTTGTTAAGAGAAGAATTTCCCGCCGTCGTTCCGGGCTACCACATGAATAAAAAGCACTGGAACACGGTGATGATGGATAATACCATTCCAGATTCCATTGTGAAATCCTGGATTGATGAATCCTATGCCCTTGTTTTTGATTCATTGCCAAAAAAAGTAAAGGAAAGTATTCGGTGATTTCTTTGGTTCTTCATTTTTAAGGTCTGCCTGGAGGATCTCTTCTTAGTATTTAATTTTTATGCCTGTTGGCTCCCTGGGTTTTCCGCCACTTTCGGAGGGAGGATTTAAACAAGGATTTAAATAATGATCATCTGATCATTTTCATCCGGCGCCTTACGCTTTATACTCTCATTTCCATGGTCTCGCACTAAAATGCAATCCGGCTCAATCCGGGAAAAACATCACACAAAACAGAATTTCCATCAGGTGTGTAAGAATTCGGTTCTTAATGGTTTTAATATGCGTTCAATTGCACATATTTTTGGCTTGTGTTATGAAATGTATTGTAAGAAAGATAGTACTACAACATATTTAGAATCTTAATTAACCCGAGAAATCCTGGATATGACAGTGCTCATGTACTTATTAGCATGCGTAATCGTTATGAACACCAACATCTGTCAGCATATGTCTAGATGAAAGATATTTTTTTAATCGTTTTCCTTATTGCCGCCATTTGCCTGAGTTCCTGTCAGAGCAGGATGATATGCCCTGCCTTTCAAAGTTCTTTTATCTACAATGATCACAAGCGGCAGGAACTGTTTGCCTATTTTGGGGAAGATTCCTTGCCGACACCAAGGTCAAATTCAAAAAAGAGTAAGTTTGGTATTATTGAAGGCTTGAGCAAAAGAAAACAAAAAGACAGAGTGAGGACAGTGAAAATGGAAAAGGTATTTCCTGAGAAGGAGGTACTGGATGACTCTCTGTTATTAGCACTCAACGCACCGGATGGAGGGACTGGGGATTTGGATTCATTGGTAAATGCACCACCCGAAAAAATATACCGCTATAATGTAGAGCAGGAAAATTATAACCGGTTGTTCGGCAAATACCTTTATAAGCCACCTCCACCTGAGGAAGAAGATGATGAATTCTCAGAAGACAACCCCGACGCAGATGTCGCTCCACA
Source organism: uncultured Roseivirgaceae bacterium (assembly GCA_964537095.1). Taxonomy (GTDB): domain Bacteria; phylum Bacteroidota; class Bacteroidia; order Cytophagales; family Cyclobacteriaceae; genus CAMPJM01. The sequence continues at coordinate 3,253 of CAZHZR010000134.1, read as the reverse complement.
AGAGGAACCTGCCCGCGAAATGACCAGGAAGGAAAGGCGGCAGGCAAGAAAAGAAGAAAAAGCACGTCAAAAAGAGGAAAAGCGCCTGCTACGACAGCAGGAAGCGACTGATATTCCTGAATAGACGCGGTTCCCGTAGATTTGGCTTTAGCGGAATTCTGAAGAAGCAGCGTCGGTTTTAATGAGATCGGAATTGTTCGTTTAAAGTTGATTGTACAACTACGACCATCGGCTCCTCTGGCCACTGCTATCGAAGGTAAGGGTGAGAGCTGACCGCGCCACACCTCGAAAAAATTCTTCTAGGCACGGAAAGTTTTGCGAGAGAGGGCGTCCCAAATCCCAAAAATGCTCGTATTCAGGACTCCCTTCAGGCATTATACTACTATATTCACTATTTTATTGGGCACTACAATTATCTTTTTGGGTGTCTTTCCTTCCATCCATTTTTGAATCTGCTCTGAAGCCAACACCTGTTTCTCAATGTCTTCTTTGGGCATATCTAAAGCAAAATTCATTTTGGCGCGCATTTTACCATTAACCGAAATGGGGTATTCATGCGAAGCTTCTACAAGATATTGCTCCTCATAAGCAGGATAGCTGGCAGACGAGATTCCGTCTGTATGACCTAATTTTTCCCAAAGCTCCTCTGCAATGTGTGGCGCGTAAGGCGAAATTACCAGAACCAAAGGCTCCAGGATTTCCCTTTTACTGCATTTAAGTGCCGAAAGCTCATTTACGCAGATCATAAAAGTGCTTACCGAGGTATTAAAGGAAAACCTTTCGATATCTTCCTCTACTTTTTTAATAGTCTTATGGATGGCCTTTAGTTCTACAGTAGTTGGTTTTTCTTCGGATACCTGAAATTCCCCTTTTTCATTGTAGAACAGGCGCCAAAGCTTACGAAGGAACTTTGCCACACCATCTATACCGTTGGTGTTCCAGGGCTTAAATTGTTCAAGCGGCCCGAGGAACATTTCGTAAAGCCTGAGCGTATCTGCGCCGAATTTCTCTACGATGTCGTCTGGATTTACGACGTTATACTTGGTCTTCGACATTTTTTCAACTTCTGCGCCGCAGATGTATTTACCGTCTTCGAGAATAAATTCTGCATCCGCCAAATCGGGTCGCCATTTTTTGAAAGCCGCGATATCCAGCACATCATTTTCAACAATGTTTACATCTACATACAAGGCAGTGACCTCATAATTTTTTCGGAGATGGTAGGAGACGTACTGGTTGGTGCCGTTAATTCTGTAAACAAAATTAGATCTTCCCTGGATCATTCCCTGGTTGATCAGCTTTTTAAAAGGTTCTGGTTTAGGAACTAAATCGAGGTCAAAAAGAAATTTATTCCAAAATCTGCTGTATAGCAAATGGCCCGTAGCATGTTCAGAACCTCCGATGTATAAATCTACATCCTGCCAATAATTTAAAGCTTCTTTAGAAGCAAACTCCTGGTCGTTTTTAGGATCCATGTAACGGTAAAAATACCAGCTTGACCCAGCCCATCCCGGCATGGTGCTGAGTTCATAGGAATATGCCCCTTCGTATTTCCAGTCGGCTGCTCTGCCCAGCGGCGGCTCACCCGTTTCCGTGGGTAGATATTGGTCAATTTCGGGCAAAATGACAGGCAATTCATGCTCGGGAATTAGGTGAGGAATATTCTCTTTAAAATAAACCGGCACTGGTTCGCCCCAATATCTTTGGCGGCTGAAAACCGCATCCCGAATTCGGTAGGTAATTTTACCTTTTCCGATTCCTTTTGCTTCAAGGCGAGAGATGCAGGCAGCTTTGGCGGCCTCTTCTTCCAATCCATCCATAAAATCAGAATTCATGATGGTTCCGCCTTTTCCTTCATGCGCTCCTTCTTCTATATTTCCTCCTTCTATCACTTGTACTATGGGAAGGTTGAAGTGTTTTGAGAAGGCATAATCCCGTGGATCATGCGCTGGTACGGCCATTACTGCGCCTGTTCCATAACCTGCTAATACATAATCGGCAATCCAAATCGGAATTTTTTCATTGGTAAAAGGATGGATGGCATAAGAGCCAGTAAACACACCGGAGACTGTTTTAACGTCGCTCATCCGGTCGCGTTCTGATCTATGCTTGGCGTTTTCGATATAGTCTGATACTGCGTTGTACTGCTCTTGCGTGGTTAGTTGCGGAACAAAATCATTCTCAGGTGCAAGCGCCAGGTAAGTAACGCCATATAGGGTGTCTACCCGAGTAGTAAACACAGTTATATCGATATGCTCGAATTCAGTTTTGAAATCAAGTTGCGCACCTATAGATTTCCCTATCCAGTTCCTTTGCATGTCCTTTACAGGCTCCGGAAAATCGATCTTCTCCAAATCCTGAAGCAGTCGCTCTGCATAGGCCGTAATGCGCATCATCCACTGTCGCATTTTTTTGCGCTCTACAGGATAACCACCTCTTTCAGAGAGGCCATCTTTCACCTCGTCGTTGGCCAACACGGTGCCTAACTCGGGGCACCAGTTCACAACCGCTTCAGCCAAATAGGTAAGTCTATACTTGAGTAGCAGGTCCGATTTTTCTTTTTCAGTCATGGATGTCCATTCCTGAGCGGTAAAAATCGGGGTGTCATCATCGCAAGCCGCGAGGAGATTTTGATTTCCTTCTTTTTCAAACCTGCTTATCAGATCTGTAATGGGTTGTGCTTTTTTTGATGTATTGTCGTAATAGTATTGAAACAGCTTACTGAAGATCCACTGCGTCCATTTGTAATACTCGGGGTCGCAGGTTTTGACCTCTTTGGACCAGTCGAACGAAAACCCAAGATTCTTTAACTGGGAGATATATTTTTGTATATTTTCCTTTGTGGTCACGGCTGGATGTTGGCCGGTAATGATAGCGTATTGCTCTGCAGGTAAACCGAAAGCATCAAAGCCGATAGGGTGGAGGACGTTAAAGCCCTTTATTCTTTTAAACCTTGAAACAATATCAGACGCTATATATCCCAAGGGATGTCCTACATGCAAACCGGCACCGCTTGGATAAGGGAACATATCTAAAGCATAAAATTTAGGTTTTGATGGATCCGTTCCGGACTCGAAGGTTTGCTGTTCTTCCCATACCTTTTGCCACTTTATTTCAATTTCCCTAAAGCTATATTCACTCATCCTGTCTGTTGGTTTAAAATTTGTCTGGAGGACCAAAATGGTCGCCGGCAATTAATGAAGGCAAAATTAAAGCTTTTAATGAATAGATAAACAAAAAAATAAAGATATAT
>CAZHZR010000133.1:2390-8315 GCA_964537095.1 uncultured Roseivirgaceae bacterium | reverse complement strand
CCGCTACGTCGGGATAGACTTCTCACCCCAGCGGCTGTTGCACTTTTTGAAATTTTAGCATAAAAAAAAGCCTAAGTGCATTACTTAGGCCTTTCCAGTGATCCCGCTGGGATTCGAACCCAGGACCCACGCCTTAAAAGGGCGTTGCTCTACCAGCTGAGCTACAGAATCTGATTACAATTTTTGGATATTCTTGTTCGTTTTCCTTAATTGCGATGCAAAGGTAACAGGTAATGAATAAAATGCAAAACATAAAGTATAAAAATACAGGACTATTTGCGCTCACACTTGGGGCTTTTCTGTTTTTTGGTTTACAAGTAGCTAAAGCACAGGACAATACCGAAATTTTGGAAAAGGCAGATTCCTTGTTTGAAATGAAAAAGTACACTCAATCTTTGGAACATTACCACCGGCTTTTTGCCGAAGAGGGTGTTTTTACGCCTCAGATGCTCCTAAAAATGGCTTATATCCACGAAGGACTAGGGGACCACAGCCAGGCTCTTTTTTACCTTAACAATTATTATACAAAAACTTCAGACGAAACAGCCTTGCGGAAAATGGAAGCGCTGGCCGAACAACATAAACTTTCAGGATACCAGTTTACAGATACAGACCTGTTTTTGAGCTACTATCATAAATATGTCTCCGAAATAACTTTTGCTGCGCTTGCATTTTGCCTCCTATTACTCGCTTTCGTATTTTACCAAAAGAAAAAAAACAACCCGGTAGCATTTCCTGCAGCGGGCCTGGGAGTCGCATTGATTTTACTTGCGTTTATGATCAATGGCACAGAGCAGCTTGAAAAGGGGATTATTGCAAATGGCACGACATATTTGATGACTGCTCCTTCCTCAGGCTCAGAGGTTGTGGATATTGTGAACAACGGGCATCGCGTAAGTATATTGGGGAAGGAAGACGTTTGGTATAAGATAGGCTGGGATGGCGGTCAGGCTTATATCCGTGAAAACCAATTATTGGAGCTTTAACACACCGTACAAAATTCGTACTGTTCATTGATCAAATCGTAAAGAAGCTCTCTGGTACAGTCAACAGTTATTCTCCGGGGCCTGAAAACACGAACTTATTGAGAAGTATTTGGAATGCATGCTAGTACCGCCCGTGCCACCCCCCGAAATGCTTCGGGGCAGGCACCCGAAAAGCGCACGGAAGGGTTTGCGCGAGGGGCGTCCCAAATCCACCCTTGATGACTCTCCCACTACCTATATCGAGCAGCGAATGCTAATCTTTTACCAGCGACAGGTGTTATTTAAACGGCGAATCTTTTTCCTTGGCCATGTGGTTGTAAACGATTTTATCCATCAGCGCGGGCGCCCATTTGTTCAGGAAAACGGCCAATTTTCCCTGGGTGGTTAAAACAATATCGCGTTTTCGCTTTTGAGTAGCTTTTAGAATTTCTTCTGCTACTTCTTCTGCCGACATCATCTTATCTTCTTCGCGGGGAGACTCGCCCTGCACCGAGCCGTCGGCCACCAATGCGGCATTTCTTATATTTGAACTTGTAAACCCAGGGCAGGCCACGAGCACATGGACACCTCTGTTCATCACTTCTGTACGCAGAGATTCCAGAAAACCCTGCATGGCATATTTAGATGCGGTATAGGCTGTTCTGGCCGGGGTGCCGCGGTAGCCGTTGATGGAACTTACGCCCACAATAGAGCCCTTTGCTTCCAGGATATGAGGAAGACAATATTTGGTGGCGTACACGGTGCCGTAAAAGTTAATGTCCATCACCTTTTTGAAAACTTTCATCTCCAGGTCTTCAAACAAAGCGCGCATAGAAATACCGGCATTGTTAACCAACACGTCTATCCTGCCAAACCTCTGGATGGTTTGCTGTGCCAGTAATTCGCTGTTCCTTTCATTGCTTACGTCGGCGATTAAAGTCAGATTTTCAATTCCCTGACTTGTAAGTGCTTCGCTGACATCTTCCAGCTTATTTGCGTCCCGACCTGTAATTACCACTTTTGCCCCTGCCCTGCCAAAGGCAAAAGCACAGGCTCTGCCAATTCCGGAAGATCCGCCTGTAATGATCACAACTTTGTTTTTCATGTCTGCAAGGTAGTATTTTCCTCAATCATAAATAACAGAAAGGGTGCCTTTGTATTGTCTCTGCGTAAAGCTCAATAGATAATAATAGGTGCCTCCGGGCGACTCTCCACCGTCCCACCGGAAATTTCTACTGTTATCTGAATATACCTTTCTGCCCCACCTGTTGAATATCTCTATGCCCAGAAATTGGTTTTGGCAGTCGTCGTCCGGCAATCGGTAAACAGGATTGCAAAGAGGATCATCTTCATGGCAGAGTTCGAAAAAGTCATTTTTTGAATCTCCGTTTGGGGTGATTACGTTGGGCATGGTAAATGTAGAGAAGTCACCCTTGATATCTTCCAGAACGATCTTAAGCGATAGTGTATGCGCCTCTTGCGGGATACAGGCATTGGCATCATGGACAAGAAATTTTAATTCGTATACTTTTCCGGGTTCTTTACTGACTTGCTCGCAATTCACATTCCACCTAAAAACGGCATCAACTGCCCCAGGGGCATTTCCAGTTTCGTGGTAAAAGATGTCATAATCTGCCATATTAAAGTTTGCATCAAGGAAAATCAGTTGGAGAAAATCGTTATCCGCATCTCTTCCTTTTAAACGCAACTCATATTGGTCATCCACATATAGTGTTTCGTGTATTGTATTGCCATGCCCTTCAAAAAAGGGAGCATTATTCCGGGGCGCCTTTACCAATACAGAATAGGTAATGGTTTTGTACTTGATGTAATCGCAATCCGGATAATCGTGCGCTGTAAAACTAAAGTTAAAAATGCTGTCGTATTCAAGGTTAAATTGTTCGCACCGAAGATCCCATCTAAAGAGCTGGTCCAAGTGCCCGTCGTCATCATAGATATCTGAAAAGCTGATATCATAACTGTATCGATAGAAGTTTTCCGTGTTAAGCGTGAGGTACACAGGGTCTGAGTCGTTGTCGCGGACCTGTAACTCAAACTCCAGGATCTCATTTCCATAAACCACCAGCTCTACATGATCATTCTGGTTGAGAAAAACAGGCGCCCGATTTTCTGTTCTTTCCAGTTGAAATTTATAGGTCAGGGTATCAGGGGGGCTTTTACGACAATGATCGAGATCGTCGAGGAGGAATTTTATGATAAAGACGGAATCTCTTTCAGCAAAATCGTAACAGGTTAGCTCCCAATCGAACCTCCCTTTGATATATCCAGCTTCATCTTTTTCGGTGGTCAAAGTCATACTATAATGACTGCTAAAGAACCCAACCGGCAACATGGATAATTTCATAAAATCGCCGTCAGCGTCGCGGCCCTCAATTTCAAATGAGAAGATACTATCTGTAAATACCTTTTGCAGGACAAAATCATCGGTTGTTAGAATGATAGCAGGCTCATTTTCAACAGGCTCAATGGTAAATCCAAGCTGAACGGTATCCATTTTCGGCAAAGGACAGGAGTTGTCATTCCCGATAAAATTGATAATGTGCTCTCCTTCTAATGCCGGGCAATTGGTGAAACAAACTTTCAGAAATAGCGTGTCTCCCGCGTCATTGTACCTTTCCTCTTCTATTTGGTAGACTGGAGTGGGATCGTTCCGGAAATTTGTGGGCTGAATCCTAAGGTTTGCAATTCCGGTGACGTCTTTATCGGTAATTATAAATTCCATACACCGCTCATCGCCTTCCAGCGTATTGGGGAAATCTATAGTTTGATAGGATGTCAGATAAGTTTCGTCTTCATACCTTTTGTATGCGATGGATGGCGGGTTTCCCTGTGGCGGACAATCAATCACCAGCAACTGAAAATCCCTTCTCACCTCTCCGATTTTCACGCCATCCCGGAATTCTTCACACAGTGCAGCAAACACAAAAAGGCCTAACGTGTTGGGTGTGACCCGTAGTAATCCATCTTTATTAATTTGTAGGGGAGGATTTCCGGGAACCATGTTTGATGAATCTATGCCTGGAATCCAGGGGACGCCTTGCTGAGCAGCTCGTGGTTTGGGAATGGGAACGGCTGTGGATTCGGAACTGTTCAGGGGCGTGACCAGCGAATATACCAGTGAATCTCCATCGGGGTCGGTTCCGCTAAAATCCACATAATAATCTACATTGAGGCAGGCATAATCGCTCAAAGGCGGAAACAAGACTGGAGACGAATTGTAAAAAGGAAGGTCGTTTTTCACAACCGGTGGGAATTCCAGATAAAAGGTTTGACCAACTACTTCCACTACAGGAGGTGTCACATTTGTAATTGTGCCGTTTCTGCAACATCGCTCCCAAACAATATAATAGCCTTCCGGATCATTGTATCGGTCTGCCGGCAATCTGATATTTGACGTGTACACGAGTCTGCTTGTTTCCAATCCTTCGTAAGTACATATTGGATTGGTGTAGTTCACATCCGTTTCCTGCGTGAGTTGAAGCCTGAAAATTTCCACGAGAACGTCATCGGACTTTCTATAAACATAAGGTGAAGCGAAAGGGTCTTTCGTACCAGGAGTGCCATTGATAAGATCAAAATAGATTATCAGATTGAGCCTGTAGATATCTTCATCGGTGTGAATTAATTCAAATTCCCCTCCTACAATGTGCGAGCCCTTAGCCGGGGTATGCAGTACAAGAATAAAAATTATCAATAGCAGGTTAAAATATTTCATTATTATCTCACGATTTTATTTGATACGGGCATCCCACAGCAACCTGCCCGATATCCAGAAAAGATACGAGGTATTCATTCAGCTTCTTCAGAATGTAGGTAGTATAGCAGCTTGGAAAACCTGCAACTCGATCCCCCACTCGTCGTTTTAACTGGTTTACACGAAAAGACACTAGCAAACAACAGAGTTCCCGCATGCTTCATTCCGGCTAGCTGTATCAGCAGAGGCGCATTCGGGTTTGAAAAGTTTCCAAGCTGGACACTGGTCATATTTGATATAAAGTAAATAAAATTATTTGATTCTTCCCGAACGGAATTGGATTTAAATCTTCATAATGCCAGATCACCTCATCAGGTAAACCTGGCCTTTAAATTCTTTGTGAGAATATTTGAGTTTGTAAAAATACACGCCTGTTGTCAGGTCGCCGCCATCCCATTTAAACTCCCTCAGCGTACTGTCATAAAGAAGTTTTCCCCACCTATTATACACCTCCAAATTCAAAAATATACCCTCACAATTGTCGGGCGGCAACACATAAGAGGCGTCGCAGTGTTCGTCGTTACACATTTCAAAGAAGTCGTTCTTGCCGTCTCCGTTCGGGGTAAATACATTAGGCATGGCAAAGTTTTCGAAATCAGCAGCGAGATTTTCTATGTTTAAGGTCAATTTGAGCGTATCTGGCTCACCGAGGTCGCATGGGTTCTGGTCATCTGCGACGAAAAGAAAGGAAAATGAATTCGATTGGCTCAGGTCGAAATAGTTGCAGTCCAGATCCCATGAAAACAAAGCTTCCAGTTGGCCTGCCTCTGAAACTATATTATTTATTTTAATATTATAACCGCTGGTATCAAAATCGACACCAACCATGCGTAGATTCAGCATGTCGCCATCATCATCCAAAGCCTGAAGGGGTAATTCGTATAGGTTGCCCGCATAAACCAGTTGCTCAACTTCAGTTGTTTGGTTGAAATAAACCGCTCTGTTTTGGGGTGGCTCCACCAATATTGTTGCCCTCACGGTATCGTAGAGCGGCGTTGGGCATGCATTGTCACTGGCTATAAAATCAATCAGGTAGGGTGCGCTCTGAACCGGACAGGCGCCGAAGCAAACCTGGAATTTAAGGGTGTCGCCGCTTGCATTTAAAACACCTGAACTGATGGACATGTATTCATCTGTTTTTGCTCCTACATTATATGGAACTGCCCTCAGGGTAGAAATATTCGT
>CAZHZR010000133.1:0-2290 GCA_964537095.1 uncultured Roseivirgaceae bacterium | reverse complement strand
TGTTAGTACACCATCTTTGCTTATGCGCAGCGAAGGCTGCCCCAATATCATCGCGTCCTCGCCAAAGCCGGTTTCCCATGGAACCAAAGGATAAGGTGCAGTTGTCACCTCCGGCAAAGCTTCGTCTGACGAGCTGTCTAAAGGAGTAGCAAGGCTATAAACCAGAGAATCTCCATCCGCATCTGTGCCTGAAAAATCGGCAGTATACGGCACACCAATGCAGGCATAATCTTTAAGAGGTTCAAAGTTGGCAGGTGAGGAGTTTTCGAAAGATTTTCCGTTCTTCACCACCGCAGGAAACTCCATGTAGTATGTCATGCCCACGGTATTGGGTTGATTGAGAACAACGTTGTCGATCGCATTATTCCTACAGCATCGCTCCCAGGCCACATAATAACCCTGTTCATGATTGAAGCGTGCCGGGTCAAGAAAAATATTGGAAGCGTATACCACTGCACTCGTCTTTAGGACATCCTCTGTACAAGCCGGGTTGTTATAGGATAAATTGTAATTAGAACGGTAATAGAGTTCAAAGTCCCCCATCGCCTTATTACTACCTTTCTGAAAGATCCTTACCAATACACTGGATTCTATTACTGTATTTTCCTGTTGCAATGCGTCTCTGTATTGTATCAATCGTAGTTCGTAATTATTCCCTTCAAGATGCACCAGTTCAAACTCACCACCCACAATGTGATTAGCCATCACAAACGGGATATGGCCAGCAAAAAACAGAAGAATTATAATCAACCGAAAGTATTGCATGAAAGGTTAATAAAAGATGCTGATAAGTAAATTCAACAGAATATCTCAAAATTTAAACTAAAAAATAATATTTCTAATATACATAAAAATAAAATCCAAGTCTGTTCACTACGGGGGAAAAGATTAACTTTGCACCCATTATGAGGAGGAGAAAGATTAAACCGGAATTGTTAACCGCAATTCCTATTGAAAAAATTGCAGCAGAAGGAAAATGCATTGCCCGGGTAGACGGTCAGGTAATATTTGTCTCGGGTGTCGCTCCCGGAGATGTAGTTGACCTGCAAATAGTAAAGAAGAAGAAAAACTTCCTGGAAGCTAGCCCTGTAAATTTTCACGTGTACTCTGAAAAACGGGTTACGCCTTTTTGCGAGCATTTTTCTCAGTGTGGCGGCTGCAAATGGCAACATATATCCTATACCACCCAACTGGAATACAAGCAGCAGGAAGTGGTAGACCAACTTACCAGAATTGGAAAAGTAAATCTGCCGGAGATTAGTCCTATCATAGCCTCGTCCAAAACGCAGTATTACCGCAATAAGCTAGAATTTACCTTCTCGAACAAAAGGTGGCTTTCGACGGAGGAAATCAAATCAGACCATGTAATCAACAGAGATGGTCTTGGATTTCATTTCCCGGGGCAATTCGATAAGATCCTGGATATAAAACATTGCTACCTGCAGGAAGCACCCTCTAATGCCATAAGGTTGGCATTGAAAAACTTTGCATTGGAGCATCAGCTTGAATTTTATGATATTCAGAATAATACAGGCTTGTTAAGAAACCTCATCATCAGAACCTCATCAGTAGGTGAAATTATGGTGATTGTACAGGTAGGAGAAAACAAGGAGCGGGAAATTCAGGCCATGATGGCCCACCTGCAAAGGGAATTCCCGGAGATAAGCTCGTTGAACTATGTAGTCAATACCAAGAAAAACGAGACATTCCACGACCTGGATGTGGTTTGTTTCGCTGGAAAGCCCTACATTTCAGAGCAGATGGAAGACCTCCAATTTCGGATTGGGCCCAAATCATTCTACCAGACTAATTCCTTACAGGCATACGAACTATACAAAGTAGCCCGGAATTTTGCAGGCCTTACCGGCAATGAAATTGTGTACGATCTATATACCGGCACCGGCACCATCGCACAGTTTGTTTCTAAGCAGGCGAAAAAGGTGGTAGGGATTGAATTCGTAGAATCTGCGATAGAAGATGCCAAAGCAAATGCCGCATTGAACAATATTAGCAATTGCACATTTTATGCCGGCGACATGAAAGACATCCTCAACGAAGCCTTTATCAGCAAAGAAGGGAAACCGGATGTGATCATCACCGATCCGCCAAGGGCCGGCATGCATGCAGATGTGGTCAATACCATTCTCACAATCGAACCTCAAAAAATAGTGTATGTGAGCTGCAATCCTGCCACGCAGGCACGCGACCTGGCACTGCTGGACATAGCCTATGAAGTAAAAGCCGTACAACCGGTCGACATGTTCCCCCACACCTATCATGTGGAGAATGT
>CAZHZR010000132.1:0-8451 GCA_964537095.1 uncultured Roseivirgaceae bacterium | reverse complement strand
TAAATTCTGGAGACAGGAGAATCTATTCTAATGTCGTTTATACCTGAGTAGTTACGTCATATTTATAAGCCTACGATTCATGTAATTTTGCATTTTTAGCCGCGAGATTATGGTCATGAGCGCCATGGGATGGAAGGAGCCGAATATCAACTTCAATTCAATCCTCACTTTTGCATTTACTCGGGGCAATGAACTCAAAAAATCCGGATCTGTGTACTTCAAAAACTTCTGACATCCTGCATCAGGTCCCTAAATCTTTCAGGATGCTCCAGCAGCTTCATTATTTTGTCAGCCACTCTCTCTGATGTATCCAGCTCTGCATTGTCCTTGTATTTTTTAAATTTATCTACACCGCTAAACTGCCATTCGTTGGAGCTTCTTATTTTTTCCTGCATGTCAGTATCTACTATACCAGGAGCCAGAGAATAAATTTTGACGCCGCGACCCCTGATACCTTGCTCCTTTTCAATCACCTGACTCAGCATATTTAGTGCAGCCTTGGTGGCGCAGTATCCCGACCAACCATCTACAGGATAACTTCCCGCCCCGGATGAGATGTTCAGGACTAAAGCTTCAGTAGACTTATCTCCAAATTTTTTAATAAATGCATTGATGAGAATGGCAGGCGCAATAAGATTTAAATTATAGATGTCCGGAATGGCCTCCGAGGCTAGTTCGCCCAAATATCCTACCTCGCCCAGGGTCCCGGCATTGTTGATCAGCACAACACGCGAAGGCTCCTCATCCACATCAAAAATAGCATCCACCTGTATTTTTAGTCGGTTGACATCAGCCAGATCAATAGAGATATGTCGAAATCGCTCATGTTGGAGGTCATTGTTTCTGGAAAGACCTATTACCCAATTTTCTTCATTATCCAGGATTGCTTTTACAAGCGCCAGTCCTATTCCTTTACTACTACCTGTTACAAAAAAATATTTCATACTTTAAAGAAACTAAATACAAAAACGAGGTTTCGCGGTCCAAAGTCGGATTTAAAAAATTTTGGTAAATTGTTATTCCAACGTCGCTACATCGGCGATTTTTGCGATACACCCAACGAAAATAATAGCCTACCTACTAAATACAAAAAAGACTACAATAGTTTTAATAACTTTTGTAGTCTTCTCTTTGCAAACATCTTAAGCTTGTAGCGAAACCGGTTTTAAATTATAAGATATATTGGCTTAAATCCTTATTTTTCACCAAAACCGCCAGGCGCTCTTTCACCATTTCTCTATTGATCACTAACTTCGCATTCGGTCCGATGATATCCGGCACATCGTACAGAAATTCGTTGAGCAATTGGCTTACAACCGTGTGCAACCTCCGAGCTCCTATATTTTCAATTTCAGTATTTATCTGAAAAGCAATTTCCGCGATTTCCTCCAATGCTTCGTCTTCGAAGGTCAGTGAAACCTCCTCTGCCGTAAATAAGGCTTCATATTGTTTCGTAAGTGCATTTTTTGGTTCTTTGAGTATTCTGTAAAAATCGTCTTTGGTGAGATTCTCAAGCTCAACCCTAATTGGGAACCTGCCCTGCAACTCGGGAATAAGATCTGATGGTTTGGAAAAATGAAATGCTCCCGCCGCAATAAATAGGATGTGATCTGTATGAATAATGCCGTATTTGGTGTTGACAGCACTACCTTCTACTATGGGTAAGAGATCCCGCTGAACACCTTCTCTGCTCACGTCAGGCCCGCCGCCTCCGCCCTTTCTGGATCCACCGGAAATTTTGTCTATCTCGTCTATAAAGATTATCCCGGTGTCTTCAGCCTTGCTAATGGCTTCTTCTTTTACTTCATCCATATCAATCAGCTTTGAAGCTTCTTCTTCCAAAAGAATCTTCTTTGCCTCACCAATCGTCACCTTCCTGCGCTTGCTCTTTTTGGGCATCATATTGCCGATCATTTCCTGCAAATTGATCATAGAGGCTTCGTCCATCATGCCACCGCCAATCATTCCTAAACCTCCGTTGCCTGCTTGCTTGATGTTAATCTCTATCTTCCTGTCATCAATATCGCCGTTCCTGATTTTTTCACGGAATCTAGCCCTTGTTCTTTCATTCAACTCCTGGTCGTTTTCCGGCGCGGTTTCATGGTCGTCCTGCGTATAGCCAGTCAAATTCGTAGAAGGTGATTTATGTTTTAAAGGTGGAATCAGCGCATCTAAAATTATGTCTTCCACTATCTGAGTGGCTTTTTCCTGCACTTCTTCCTTTTTACTAATTTTTACCATGTTTACAGCATGCTCGACAAGATCACGAACCATACTCTCCACATCACGCCCTACATAACCAACCTCCGTAAATTTCGAAGCTTCTACTTTGGTAAAAGGAGCATCTGCAATCTTGGCCAACCGCCTCGCGATTTCAGTCTTTCCTACACCGGTTGCGCCTATCAATAAAATATTGTTAGGCATGATTTCGTCCTTCATATCAGAAGTCACATTCATCCGCCTCCACCGGTTTCTCAATGCTATCGAAACATTTCTCTTTGCCTCTTTTTGACCGATTATATATTTATCTAATTCTGCAACTATCTCTCTTGGTGTTAAATATTTATTTTTGTCCAACATATTTAAGTCCTTTATCTAATTAATTTTTCTTTATAAACGTCCCTAGATCACTGGCCAGGGAAAAAACATTTGATCCTCCCGCCACATGATAAAAACTTCTGGAATAGGCCAGTTCAAATGCCCTGACTCTCACCATCAAACCCATTGAAAAACCAGCACCTCCGGATGCTTCTTCCAAGCGCAATTCCTTTCTGATCAGATGGTTGTATCCAAACCTCAAATTAACATTCTGGCTCAGAAGCACTTCTGCACCTATAGTAACATGTCTCAAAACCTTATCTACGACGCCTGGCTCCTCCTGGTTATTTCGTAGTGAGGGGTCATAATAGGCAATGTCCCCCCTGGAGAGATTATAGGCTGTGATACTGAACCTGAGGGGCATGTGCTCTGGTTTAAAGGTAGTTCCGATTTGTACATCAAAAGGCAGCTCAGTTTTTCGCTCGTCAACAAACTTCGTCAAGACAAAGCCGACATTCTTAACCGTTAAGCCAACTGTAAATTCCTTTTCAGGGTGTTTATAAATGCCCCCTATGTCTACTAAAACTGCAGATGACGTGTAGGTGCCCAAATGTGATTGTGCCCACTTTAGGTTCGCTCCTAAAGTGAAAACCCCGACGGTTCTGGAATGACTAATAACAGCCGCAAAATCCCTTGCTCTGAAATCGGCAGCTTCGTTTCCCGCCTCGTCAAAGCCTTCAAATTTACCATAATCAAAATATTGCAAGCCGATACCCCACATACCAGCGCCTTTAAATTTATGGGCGTATGCCAGGGTGGTATACCGAATATCAGCCAGATAGTCTATGTAACTGATCGCAGCGTGAAGATGCAAATCTTCCGCCAAAAGCGCGGGATTACTCAGAAACATATTTACATCTCTATCCTGAGTCGAAATGTTCACTCCGGATAAGGCAGCCACCCTGGCAGAGGAAGGGGTATTCAAAAAAACAAAATTTTGATCACCTCCCACTTGTGCATGAAGCATATTTTCTGTTCCCATAAAGAACAGGAAAACCAACAGACAACATACTATACTGCCTTTAATACCTGGCACCTTTATCCGATTTTTTGGCATATTAAGGCAGCTTAAGCATAACTTACAGGAATGCGCTCTCCCTCGCTACTGCCCGTTCTCATTTACCTTTTCTTCTACGGTCACAAATTTTATTGGCTCCTTTACCTTTTCATCCAAAAGTGCGATCGCAAGTACTTCGGAAACGGTATTGACATAGTGAATCTTTAAATCCTTGACATAATGCTGGTCTATCTCTTCAATATCTTTCCTATTTCGCGCACACAAGATAATTTCCCGAATTCCAGCCCTTTTTGCAGCCAAAATCTTCTCCTTAATGCCACCCACAGGCAAGACTTTCCCGCGCAGCGTGATCTCACCTGTCATTGCCAGCTTATCTTTCACTTTTCGTTGGGTAAATACCGATGCCAGGGAGGTCAACATGGTGATTCCTGCCGAGGGCCCGTCTTTGGGAACAGCTCCGGCAGGGACGTGCACATGCAGGTCGTAATTATCGAATATCTTGTAATGAATATCGAGCTTTTCTGCATTGGATTTTAGGTATGACAGTGCTGTCATGGCCGATTCTTTCATCACATCGCCCAACTGACCAGACAAAATTAATTTTCCTTTGCCCCGGCTCAGGCTGGACTCGATAAATAAGATCTCTCCTCCTACGGATGTCCAGGCCAAACCTGTTACCACTCCCGGAGTTTGATTGTCCTGATAGAACTCCTTATCGAAAACTTCAGCTCCTAATATGCGGAGTACATCTTTGACACCAATGGTTTTGGAGTATTCTTCTTCCATCGCGATAGACTTCGCCACATTTCGTACCAGAGTACCTATCTTTCTTTCAAGGCTTCGAACGCCCGATTCCCGCGTGTAATCTTCTATTACCTTAACAATTGCTTCCCGCTTAATGGTTACATCCTTGTTTTTGAGGCCGTGTTCCTTTTTCTGCTTGGGAATTAAATGCTTTATGGCAATCTGCACCTTTTCTTCCAGGGTATAGCCATTCAATTCAATTATTTCCATTCTGTCACGCAGAGCTGGGTGAATGGTATCCAAAGAGTTTGCAGTCGCAACGAATAGTATCTTGGACAAATCATATTCTACTTCCAAATAATTATCCATGAAAGAATTGTTCTGTTCAGGATCCAGCACCTCAAGAAGCGCTGAAGAGGGATCCCCTCTAAAATCTGCATTTACCTTATCAATCTCGTCAAGAATAAAAACCGGATTCGATGATTTCGACTTCTTTATGTTCTGGATAATTTTACCGGGCATGGCCCCTACATATGTCTTTCTGTGACCTCTTACCTCTGCCTCGTCATGCACGCCACCCAATGACATTCTGACATATTTCCTTTTCAACGCTTTGGCGATAGATCTTCCCAGAGAAGTTTTTCCAACCCCGGGAGGTCCGTACAGGCACAAAATAGGCCCTTTCATATCCTGCTTCAACTTCAATACCGCAAGATATTCAATGATTCTATCCTTTACTTTTTCCAGTCCGTAATGGTCCTTGTCCAAGACTTTTCGAGCCCTGTTCAGGTCGAAGTTGTCTTTGGTAAACTCCTCCCAGGGAAGATCTACCAGAAACTCCACATAATTCATGGAAACCGGATATTCTGCTGCTGCCGGGTTCAGGCGCATGATTTTATCCAGCTCTTTTTCAAAGTGTTTCTGCACTTCGATAGGCCATTTCTTCTTCTCACCTTTCTTACGCAGCAACTCAAGCTCCTGGTCAGGCCCATCAAAACCCAATTCATCCTGAAGAACCTTTATCTGCTGGCGGAGGTAATAGTCTCTTTGCTGCTGATCTATATCCACATTTACCTTGCTTTGGATTTCATGCTTCAATTCAAGCATCTGAACATCTTTCAGCATAAATTCCAACAGCAAGGTTGCTCTTTTCAGACCTTCATCAATTTCAAGCAACCTTTGCTTATCTTCCACATCTGCGCTGATGTTGGAGGAAAGAAAGTGGGTCAAAAAGCTGGGGCTTTCAATATTATCCAAAGCCACCTGGGCTTCCTGAGGGATTTCAGGATTTAACCGCAGTATTTTAGTAGCTGCATCCTTCAGAGATTGCACAATTGCTTTGGTCTCCTTTTTTAGTTTATCGGGAAACTGTTCTTTTATAAGCGTGAATTTTGCTGTCATAAAAGGTTCCTCCTGCACAAATTCACTGATTTTAAACCGGTTTTTACCTTGGATTATAATCGTGGTATTGCCATCAGGAAGTACCAGCATCTTAATAATCTTGGCTACAGTACCAATTTTATAAATGTCTTCTGGTGCAGGCTCCTCCGAAGAATTCTTCTTTTGAGCCACTACACCAATAATTCTGCTCCCTTTGTAGGCCTTTCTAACCAATTTAATGGAGCTCTGCCTTCCTATGGTAATTGGAATGACTACCCCTGGAAATAACACCGTATTTTTAATGGGCAAAATTGGAAGTTCTTCTGGAATACCGGCTTTGCTCAGATCTTCATCTTCATCCGATGCTATTAGCTGTATCAACTCACCAGACTCCTCATCTGAAATATCTGTTAAAATGAAAGAATTAAAAGATTGGTTATTGTTATTATTCATGGTTCATGTTTTATGCGTGTCGCCAAAACGAAACTATCTGGCGCTTTTGATACAATGTCAAAAACGATAGCTCATAATGGCGTCTTCTCTGTTTATCTATGCCATGTTGGCATTTTTTACCCGAAATATCCTCTGATATAACCCAGCTTCATTTTTTGCAATACCTATGCCAAAAGCCAAACTAACCTATAAAATTTAAACTTACCTGTACATTTTGTTATAATTAATTAAATTTACCGTAATATGTTATCGTGTTATGATAAATTATTGCAGATAGTATAGCGTTTGTTCTTGTTTAGAACTCCAATTATGAGAAGCACAAGATGGTTATTCATTTTACCTTTTATTTTGTTGTTGTTCGAAAGCAGCAAAGCACAGTACCTATCTACCGATGCCACCGACGCCGCCAATAGCTACGAGTTCAAAAACGTCAACAAAGCACCATTCTACTATAACAAAAAGCAGCTAAAGGAAATATCAAAATTCGATAAATCCAAAGATTGGGAAAAGCTCTACAGCGCATTAAATGTGTATGTCTCCAATTTTGGCATTGAGAATTTCTACAAAGATACTTATTTACTGTGGCGTTTGGCCAAGCTGAGCGAGGTAATGGGCCGCATGGATGAGGCCAAAGAGCTCTATAAAATTGTATTGAAGCATCATAGAAAAGAAAATGATCTGCGAAAAATTGAATTACACTATGACTCGCTGACCGTAAATGAAAAGGATTATTATGTACCCATCGAGTATTATTATGAGCTCATTTCCTACCGGCAGGAAGTAGACACGCTGCGTCCCCCGCGAGGCCTGAAAATCAATATGGGCCCGGAAATAAACTCTTCTTCCAGCGATTATGGTCCTACCCTAAACGTACATGACAATGTGCTCTTTTTCACTTCCAAAAGAAATTTCAGAAGAGTCAATTTTGAAAAGATGGACAATGAGGACATCTTTTTCAGCCAACGAGTTGATGGCTTCTGGAAAGACGCTCAGGAACTGAAAGAAATCAATACCCGCTTCAATGAAGGCTCTGCTGCCTTGAGTAGAGACGGAAAAACCTTATATTTTGCCCGCTGCGACTCGCCCGATGGAATGGGAAATTGTGATCTTTACAGCGCAAAAATGCAGGCAGACAGCACCTGGGGAGAAATAAAAAACCTTGGCGCTGAGGTGAATAGCACATCCTGGGATTCTCACCCATCTCTGAGCCATTCTGAAGATACCTTGTTTTTTGCTTCCGATCGCCTTGGTGGCTTCGGATTGTCAGACATCTGGTTCACTCACAAAACCGGTAAAGATGGAAAATGGGCAAAAGCCGTCAATCTGGGACCGACTATTAATACCCGACAAAATGAATTGAGCCCTTTTCTTCACCCAAAGTTTAACGTGCTTTATTTTTCTTCAAACGGGCATTTGCTCAATTTTGGAGAGTTTGACATTTACAAATCAAGGCGGGTGAACAATTTTTGGCAGGAGCCGAAAAACATAGGCCCTTTGGTGAATGGTGCAGGAAGCGAGTATTACTTTACCATCGATGCCAATGCCAAAGATCTGTTTTATGCGCACAGCAAAGACAGCAATCTTGACAACCTCGATCTTTTTTCTTTCCCCCTGCCTATGGAAGCAAAGCCCAATGCCTATGCCAACCTGAGCGGAATCGTTGTTGATTCTATCAGCGGGAGACCCGTTAGCGGTATCGTTTCTATCATTGATCTGGACCATGGCGTTGAAGTAGCACCAAAATTCCTCAGGCCAGACGGCAGCTTCGAATTTAATCTCATCAATAATAACAATTATCTCCTGATCATCCAGAGCGACGAGTTTTTCAGAATCGAGGAAATGTTTTACCTGGACGGCGATACAGAAATTAGAAGATCGGCGCAACCCATTACAAGCAGACTTCAATTTTCCAAGATAGAATTTGAAAACGGTAAGGCCGCACTGCGCCCTGAGATGTTTGAGGACCTGGACAAAATTGTTAATTTTTTACTGGACAATCCTGATTTTAAGTTAAAAATATCAGGGCATACTGATTCAGACGGCAGGGAAGAATTCAACCTTGATTTGTCGCAGCAAAGGGCTAATTCTATCAAAGAATATATCACCTTCTTTGGAAATGTAAACGAAAACCGTGTAGAAGCGATAGGATTTGGCAGTTCAAAGCCCATAGTGGAGGAAATCACTGCCGCTGATAAAGCGATGAACAGGAGAGTCGAATTCGAGATATATCGCCGGGCAGAAGGAGAAGTGTTTGAAGA
>CAZHZR010000131.1:5378-8452 GCA_964537095.1 uncultured Roseivirgaceae bacterium | reverse complement strand
TCTTTTTTATCTATGCGCTACCTTTGAAAATTAATAATCTCATAAAATCAATGTCCGGAATCAATCGTTATGGAATTATTAGCAACTTGATCCTCGGTTTGCAACTAATGAGATTTGATTTTTAAGTTCGTTATCTTACCTCTTCCGATTAAGCGTCGATGAGCAATACCACAAAGCTGAGTTCGTTGATATTTCTCTTTCGGGAGTGGCGAGTAGGGTGAGGTGCAAAAAAGCCTGTCACCTTTGGTGATAGCGCTTCGCTTATAAATTATTCCCGACTTTTTCAGGCTTGAGCAGGTCTGATTGTTCACGGCGGTGGATTTTAAAGATTTGTATCTCTGATTTTGCATTCATTTGCTAATTTTGAATTCCAGCGAACGTTAAAATATATTCTTTTAGAATGATGAATTTTAAATTAACTCTTTTAATCCTGGTTTTAATGCTGTCCATGTTTTCGCCAGCCGAAGCGCAGGACATTACCATTAGTACCGGTCCGGAAGAAATTGGTCTGAACGAAGCTTTTACCATTACATTATCGGTTAAAAACGAAAGACTTTCTGAGTACGATGGGTTTCCGGAAATCAAGGGTTTTCTAAAAAGGGGTACTTCTTCGTCTACCTCTACAAATATGATCAACGGGCAAATATCCATGTCTCAGAGCATCACCCAAAATTATGTTGCGCAGAGGGAGGGTACTTTTAAGCTGGAGCCGTTTAGCATGACAATTAATGGCAAAGAAATATCATCGCCTGGAAAAACTATAAAAGTTGGGGCTCCCAAACAGCGAAGAAATGCTTTTGATCCTTTTGGCTCAGATCCTTTCGAAGACCTTTTCGGTAGAAGAAATGCGCCTCAGGAATTTGTGGATGTTGAAGAAGATGCTTTTTTGGCCCTTTCTACCAGCAAGGATGAAGTTTATTTGGGCGAAGGCGTAACCGTTACGCTGGCTCTTTATGTGGCAGAAACAAACCGGGCACAGCTACAATTTTTCGACCTCGGGAGTCAGCTTGCGGATATTTTGAAAAAGCTCCGTCCTGAAAATTGCTGGGAGGAGAACTTTAATATTGAAAGCATCAGCAGAGTGCCGGTGACCCTGAATGGAAAGCGATATCAGCAGTACAAGATTTATCAGGCAGCGTTTTTTCCCCTGAATCTGGAACCTATTAAGTTTCCACAACTGGGCTTGAAGCTCATTAAATACCAGGAAGCAAAAAGGCCGAGTTTCTTCGGAAGAAATACGAAGGAAGACTATAAAACTTTTTATACAAAAGCAAAAACGGTGAAAGTGAAAGATCTTCCACCACACCCTCTTAAAGATCGCGTGTCAGTGGGCGACTATAAGCTGGTCGAAAACATCAACAATACAGAGATCAGCACGGGGGAAGGGTTTAATTACCAAATGTCGGTGAAGGGTGAAGGAAACATTTCTGGCATTGCGAATCCTGTGGTCGCAAAAGATAAAAATTTTGAATTTTATGATCCCAACGTTCAAACGGAAATTAAAAGAAGTAGCGGAAAGGTAATTGGTGAAAAAACCTTTGATTATTTTGCCGTTCCAAAAGAGCCTGGAAGCTATGTTTTGGGTGACTATATCAGTTGGATCTTTTTTAATACACGGACAGAAAAATATGATACTTTAAAATCAGAGGTGGCGCTGAATGTATCAGGCGAGAGTCTAAAGAATAACTATATCTCTTCAAATGGGATCAGCGGAGGAGTTTATGATCAAATTACCAGCAAGAGTAATAAGTTGCAAAGCCGTACCAGTTTTGATACTGTCAAGGTAATTGCCAATGCTTGTATTGTATTAATGCTGTTACTTACCGGTTGGTTGATGTTCAAAAAGTAGTAGCCAAGCCTTCATTTAATTATGCTATATTCAACCAGCTTACTTTAACTCAATTTATCCATCAACTTTTAGGTGATATTTAAAAGTCCTATATATATTTATACCTTTACAACTAGTTTACGCATTATCCACCTAGAGCAAGTCGTTTAATATAATGGGGAATTCCTTCGGAAAGCTATTTACAATTACAACTTTTGGAGAGTCGCATGGCAAGGCAATCGGTGCCATCGTTGATGGCTGTCCGGCCGGCTTATCGATTGACGAGTCTATTATTCAGGTTGATCTGGACAGAAGAAAGCCCGGTCAATCAAAAATTACCACCCAGCGAAAAGAAGCGGATCAGGTGCAGATCTTATCAGGCGTTTTTGAAGGGAAAACGACCGGATCACCAGTAGGGCTCTTGATTTGGAACGAAGATGCAAAAAGCAAAGATTACAGTCACATAGCAGATAAGTTCAGGCCCTCTCACGCAGATTATACCTACCAGCAGAAATACGGAACACGAGATTACAGAGGCGGCGGGAGAAGTTCAGCAAGAGAAACTGCCGCCCGGGTGGCCGGCGGGAGTCTTGCAAAGCAGTTTTTAAAGACTCAGGGAATTCAGGTTTTTGCCTATGTTTCGCAGGTGGGAACCCTAAAACTTGATAAGCCGTATCTGGAACTCGATCTATCGAGGACAGATGAAAACATAGTACGTTGTCCGGATCCTGAGATGGCAGAAAAGATGATTGCCTACATTGATGACACACGAAAAAGGCGGGATACTACCGGAGGCATTGTAACCGGAGTTATAAAAGGGGTTCCTGTGGGTCTGGGTGAGCCGGTATTTGACAGGTTGCATGCGGAGTTAGGCAAGGCCATGTTATCGATAAATGCTGTAAAAGGCTTTGAATACGGTAGTGGATTTGCCGGGGTCGAAATGTATGGCTCAGAACATAATGATTTGTTTAAGAACGAGGAAGGCAAAATAAAAACGCTTACCAACCATTCCGGGGGCATTCAGGGCGGTATTTCCAATGGCGAAGACATTTATTTTAGGGTAGCATTCAAACCAGTAGCTACCCTGATGCAGGATCAGGAAAGTGTTGATATGGAGGGGAATACTGCAACGGTTTCCGGCAAAGGAAGGCACGATCCATGTGTAGTTCCACGCGCTGTACCTATTGTGGAGGCGATGGCAGCTTTGGTAATAGCAGATAACTTTTTGATTTACAAGGCATATAGA
>CAZHZR010000131.1:3262-5278 GCA_964537095.1 uncultured Roseivirgaceae bacterium | reverse complement strand
ATACATGAGAAAGATTCCGCTGCACATACAGATTATTATTGGTTTGGTTTTAGGATTATTATTCGGGATAGCCAGTATTCAATTTGGGTGGGATCCATCATTTACTATAAATTATATCAAGCCCTTCGGGACCTTGTTCGTCAATGCCTTGAAGATGATTGCCGTACCGCTGGTGCTGGCATCGCTCATTGTCGGTGTATCCAATCTGGGCGATATCTCCAAGCTTTCGCGAATAGGTGGAAAAACAATAGGAATCTATCTCATTACAACCGTTTTGGCCGTTTCTTTAGGCCTGGTTGCCGTCAATTTTTTACAACCTGGCAAAAAGCTTCCTGTTGAAACCAGGGAAAATCTAATGGCGCTCTATGGCGGCGAAGCTGATAGCAAAAGCGCTGTTGCAGGAGAGTTAAAAGAACAAAGTCCGTTGCAACCCTTGGTAGATATAATTCCTGAAAACATTGTAGACGCAGCAAGGGACAATGGTGCTATGCTTCAGGTTGTATTTTTTGCGTTGATTGTAGGAATCGCCCTGCTTCAAATTCCTAAAGTTAAAGGCGATCCGGTGATTAAATTTTTTGATGGGCTCAATGATGTTATTATAAAAATTGTTGAATACATCATGATCCTGGCACCATATGGCGTGTTTGCTTTGATAGCATCCTTATTGGTGGAATTAGCAGGGGATAATCCTTCGAAAGCGTTTGAATTGCTTTATGCCTTACTCTGGTATTCTATGACGGTCGTGATAGGCCTTTTGGTCATGATGATGGTAGTTTATCCTGGAATTTTAAAGCTATTTACTAAAATAAGCTATGTAGATTTCTTCAAGGGCATCCGGCCGGCCCAACTTTTGGGTTTTAGCACCAGCTCCAGCTCGGCTACGCTGCCGGTAACCATGCGGCAGGTAGAAGAAGAGCTGGGTGTGAGTGAAGAAGTCAGTAGCTTTGTATTGCCTTTGGGGGCAACTATCAATATGGATGGAACGAGCCTTTATCAGAGTGTAGCTGCTGTTTTTATAGCGCAGGCCTTAGGGCTCGATCTTACCATCGGCCAACAGCTAATGATTGTCTTAACTGCCACGCTGGCCTCTATCGGATCAGCTGGTGTACCCGGTGCTGGCATGGTTATGTTGGTGATTGTGCTTGAGTCAATTGGAGTGCCAATAGCAGGTATTGCCTTAATAGTTGCGCCGGATAGAATTTTGGATATGTGCAGAACGGTTGTGAATATAACAGGTGACGCTACCGTAACTATGGTGGTAGCAAGTACGGAAGGGGAGCTTCCCAATGGCCTGATACGTAAGAGTAATCCCATCACCATGCTAAGTGAGGATGATGAACCTAAGGTTTAGCCACCAATGGTATTTCTCTTGATGGTATTCATAATGCATAATGCGGAAAGGGAACGAAAACAATGGGAATTTCGGTTTAAAGTAGAAGTTATAGAGTATTTTTGCTCCTGATCATAAAGTTTGATAAAAGAAATGGAAACATATAATAAACAAAAAATGCAACGAGGCCCGGTTACGTTGTACTTAGAGGCCAATCCTAATCCCAATTCTATGAAGTTCGTAGCCAACTTTATGTTGGTGCCTGAAGGTGAAAGCTTTGATTTTCCCGATGAGGCCTCAGCTTCAAATGCTCCACTTGCACAGGAATTGTTCAAGCTTGACTATGTGAAGAGGATATTCTACATGAGCAACTTCATCACGGTAACAAAAGCAGAGGATAGGGAATGGATAGAGGTGAAGGATGAATTAAAGGGTCTTATCAAGCAACTGCTGGATTCTGAGGTGCCCTTGTTTACAAAGGTGCCCCTGGATGAGAAGGTTCCGGCAAGTGCTGGATCTGAAACTGACATGGAAAGGAGCATTAAGGGTATTTTGGATGAATATGTACGACCGGCTGTTGAACAGGATGGTGGAGCAATATCTTTCCATTCTTATAATGATGGGGTGGTGAAAGTTTTATTGCAGGGAAGCTGCAGTGGTTGTCCTTCCTCAACCATTACACTAAA
>CAZHZR010000131.1:0-3162 GCA_964537095.1 uncultured Roseivirgaceae bacterium | reverse complement strand
TTTTCTTATTTATTCTCAAAAGATGATGGTAAATTCTACCAAAATCAATAATTTAAAGCATTAATTTTTAAAAGACCAAACGAGGTGGACGCAAGTCTCATCTTCTTAATTTAACTATATGAATCGAAATTTAAAAAACCCATCTGTCTGGGCTATTCCGTTTCTCCTCATTGTTTTTCTTTTTCATCCCTATGCCTACGGGCAAAAAGAAAATAAAGATTGGGAGGTCTTGTTTAACGGAAAAGACCTTAAGGAGTGGAAGCAGGTAAACGGAACTGCTCCATATAAGATTGTTGATGGTGCAATCGTTGGCACTACTGTCGTGGGTTCTCCCAACAGTTTTTTAGCGACCAAAAAGGAGTATGGTGATTTTATACTTGAGTTCGAATTCATGTTAAATAATGATATTAACAGTGGTGTTCAATTTAGAAGTATTACTGACCCGGCGATTCAGGATGGTCGGGTACATGGCTATCAATTTGAATTAGACCCTTCAGATAGAAGGTGGATGGGCGGAATTTACGATGAAGCAAGAAGAGGTTGGCTCTATCCACTTTCCTTAAACCCTAACGCACAATCAGCTTATAAAAAAGGTGCATGGAACAAGGCCAGAATAGAAGCAATAGGAAACAAAATAAAAACCTGGGTGAATGGAATTCCTGCAGCAAGTCTTGTTGATGACCTCACCAGTAAAGGATTCATTGCACTACAAGTACATTCCATCTATGACGATAAAGATGCAGGAAAAGAAATTAAATGGAAAAATATCCGGATTAAAACCAAAAATCTGGTTCCATCTAAAGATCATGATGCTTTTGTCGTAAACCTGGTTCCGAATCTGCTCACCGAAGATGAGAAGAAGCAGGGCTGGCGATTGCTGTGGGATGGCAAGACTACCAAAGGCTGGCGAGGAGCGTATAAAGAGGAATTTCCTGAAAGAGGATGGCAAATAAAGGATGGTGTGCTACAGGTGCTGGAATCAGGCGGGGGTGAATCTGTAAATGGCGGCGACATCGTGACCGAGGAAGAATTTTCGGCTTTTGAACTACAGTTGGATTTTAAGCTTACTGAGGGGGCGAATAGTGGTATAAAGTATTTTGTGACAGAAGAAGAAAACATTGAAAACGCTTCAGCAATAGGGTTGGAGTATCAGCTTCTTGACGACGCCAAACATCCGGATGCAAAAATGGGAAGAGATGGAAACCGCACTCTGGCTTCATTGTACGACCTTAAAACCTCTGAAAAGAACCAAAGATTTTTAAAACCAATAGGAGAATGGAACCAGGCGAGATTGGTGGTGAAGCCGGATAATACGGTGGAACATTGGCTGAATGGAATCATGGCACTCACTTATAAGAGAGGTTCCCAGGAATTTAAGGATCTCGTTGCAAACAGCAAATACAAAGACTGGGAAAATTTCGGGGAAGCGATACAAGGACATATCCTGTTGCAGGACCATGGCAATACGGTATATTTCAGGAGCATTAAGATCAAAGAATTAAAGTAATTGAAAATAGAATTCAAATAATGGAAAAAGAAAACAACGCCAGGAGAGAATTTTTGAAAAAAGCGGCTTTGGGAACAGCGGGGCTAACCATAGGAGCGATGGGATTTTCAGCAAGTAGTTATGCCCGTATCATGGGCGCAAATGATAGAATCAATTTTGGAATTGCCGGGATTAACTCTCGAGGGAAGGCGCTGGTCAAATCTTCTTTGGCATCACCAAATACCTCAATTGGTTATCTCTGCGATGTAGATTCAAGAGTGCTCACCAATGTAAGCGGCATGATTAAGGAGATGGGTGGCAAGACTCCAAAAACCTTCGAAGACTACAGGAAAATGATGGAAAGGAAGGATTTGGATGCGGTGGCCATAGCCACTCCCGAGCATTGGCATGCTCCTATGGCCATTATGGCGGCACAGGCAGGGAAACATGTTTATGTAGAAAAGCCCTGTAGCCACAATCCTTACGAAGGAGAGCTCCTGGTGAAGGTACAGGAGAAAACCGGAATGGTCATACAAATGGGAAATCAGCAGCGGTCAGCGCCTACATCCATACAGGCAGTGAAGGACATTCAGGATGGGATCATTGGCAAGGCTTATTTTGGTAAAGCCTGGTACTCTAACAAAAGAGGACCAATTGGAAATGGGAAAAAGGTGGCTGTGCCGGAATGGCTAAACTGGGAGCTGTGGCAGGGACCTGCGCCGCGCCAGGATTATCAGGATATTTGGGTACATTACAACTGGCACTGGTTCTGGGAGTATGGAACGGGTGAAATTCATAATAACGGCACTCATGAAATAGACATCTGCAGGTGGGCATTGGGCGTTGATAACCCTACTAAAGTTACTTCTTCCGGCGGCCGCTACCATTTCAAGGACGATTGGGAATTTCCGGATACCCAGTTGGTGAGTTATGAGTTTGATGATGATAAGCTGATTACCTGGGAAGGAAAAAGCTGCAATAATTTTAATTATTTCGACCGTGGAAGAGGAGCCACTATTCATGGCACAGAAGGCACCGTGCTACTGGACAGAAACATATATCAGGTATATGACAATGACAATAAGCTGGTGAAAGAAATGAAAGAACAAGACGCCAGTGCAACAACCAATACCGTGGGAGAAGGTGCATTGGACGTCTATCACATGACCAACTTTGTGAATGCCATCAGAAAATCAGAAAAGCAACATTCTCCGATTGATGAAGCTGCCACTACAAGTTTGCTTTGCCATCTTGGAAATATCTCTCAGGCAGTAGGCCGAACTCTAAAAACAGACCCTAAAACCGGTCGTATACTGGATGATCCCGAAGCTATGAAGATGTGGAAGCGGGAGTATGAGCCAGGATGGGAGCCGAAGGTGTAGCCATCACAGAAATTGACTGATCGCGTAGTTTATTTTCTGCTAGTCGTGATCAAGAACGCTTTTAATCCTCTTACGAATCCGTGACGCTGACCTTTTTTGCCAGCATCACGGATTTAATTTGATTCCAACCTCACAATTCATTCCTGGTAGGGTTTAGTCAGTAAAATCCCTGCTGTGATCTGCATAGACATTATTAATGGTATAAATCCTTTAAAGGCTAGGCTCTCTTCGATTTAATACGTTTAAAAATCAGGCATATCTATATCAGCATAGGTGAACTCTCGGGTAGTAATT
>CAZHZR010000130.1:6215-8495 GCA_964537095.1 uncultured Roseivirgaceae bacterium | reverse complement strand
GGATCAACAGAAAATACATTTTGCCCTATTTTGAAATCTATGTTATATGCTTCAACCCCTGACGCATCAGTTTTTACTATACCATGCCAGGTACCATTCGGTCTTTTGAAGGGTTCGCCTGTAACAAAAATGTTGAAAGCCCCATCCTTTGCGACTATGCCGGTTAAGTCATCGATGCCAGAATTGTCTGCAAGTTTCCAGGTAACGATATCGCCTCTGTTAACATCTGAAATAAAATCTTCGGCTCCTCCTGAATGCCCTTCACTATCTGTGAGATGAAGGTCGTGTGTTCCAGGAACCAAACTAATAAAAATTTTTACATTTTTCATATTAAATTATTTTGCATCAATTCTAAACGATCATTTTACTTTGTTAATTTAATATTAAGGGGTTTAAACATAACGAAATCAATAATATTTTAAATAAAATTAGGCATGTAGGGAAAAAATTAAAAAATGCGTATAAAAAAAGCACAGTAACTTCTATATATTTGTTGTTACACTAATAATTGCACATGAAAGAATCGTATAACCATTACTCCTTTCTTTTAGACAGAACTGCACGAAGGGTGAAACAATACGCTCAAAGCAGGTTTAAGGAACTGGGCTTTAATATTACTGTAGACCAGTGGTTGGTGCTTAAGAACCTTTCTGAAAACCAGGGTCTTACCCAAAAAGAGCTAGCCGATATGATCTTCAAGGACACCCCGACGCTCACCAGAATTATAGATCTGCTGTGCGCTAAAGGATTAACGGAACGAAAGGTACATCCGGAGGATAGAAGATGCTTTAACGTTTGCCTTACCAAAGTAGGCGAAAATAAGGTGAAACAGCTAAAACCATTGGTTCGGGAGGTGAGACTAAAGGCTTGGGATGGGCTCAGCGACAGCGATTTTGAAGAGTTCAAACGGATATTAAATTCAATCTATAAAAATCTCGAATAATTTTTTTCTTTTTAGTTGCTATACTAATTATTGTTAGGCAAATTTGTGTATTATTTTGAAAATTATGATAACAACCGATATTTGCATCATAGGGGCGGGTCCTGTTGGACTATTTGCCGTATTTGAAGCTGGACTATTAAAAATGCGCTGCCACCTGGTGGATGCACTGCCTCAGATAGGCGGACAATTGTCTGAGATATATCCCAAGAAACCTATTTATGATATTCCGGGCTTCCCGGAAGTAAAAGCGCAGGAACTGGTTGACAATCTTAAAAAACAGATTGAGCCTTTTAAACCCACTTTTACTTTGGGAGAAAGGGTAGATAGCCTCACCAGATTAGAGGACAAGAGTTTTGTTTTGAAGACCTCAGACAATACTGAGATCCACGCGAAGGTTGTTGTGATTGCCGGTGGTTTAGGATGCTTTGAACCAAGAAAACCTGAAATCGAAAATCTTCAAAAGTTTGAAGGCAAGGGTGTGGTTTACATGGTCAAAGATCCGGAGCATTTCAGAGATAAAAAGCTGGTAATTGCAGGTGGTGGAGACTCGGCGCTCGACTGGACTATCTTTCTTGCAAATTTGGCTCAGGAGGTTACTTTGGTGCATAGAAGTGATTCTTTCAGAGGAGCGCCTGATTCAGCAGAAAAGGTTTTTGCGCTGGCAAATGCAGGAAAAATTAAACTTCTGCTGAATTCCAATTTGAAATCGGTAGAAGGCAATGGGACCCTTAAATCTGTGGCAATAGTAAACAAGGAGAAGGAGATTGAAGAAGTAGAAGCAGATTACATGATTCCACTCTTTGGATTAAGTCCTAAGTTGGGGCCTATTGCTGACTGGGAGTTAAATATTGAAAAAAATGCCATTGCGGTGAACACTTTTGACTACAGTACCAATGCTCCCGGCATTTTTGCAATCGGGGATATTAATACCTATCCAGGCAAGCTTAAGTTAATTTTGTGCGGATTCCACGAAGCGGCTTTAATGGCTCAAAGTGCTTACAAGTTTGTTTATCCCGATCAGAAAATCAGCTTTAAGTATACCACGGTAAACGGTGTCAATACTTTTTAACAACAACCATAAATAAATATAGCAGGCATAGCATGGTAAAATTTGATGTAGAGGACAGTGCTAAAGGAATTCAGGAGATAGAAGTTCCAACCGACATGAACCTCAGTTTAATGGAGGTTTTAAAAGCTTCCGAATATCCGATACTAGCGACCTGCGGCGGAATGGCTCTTTGTGCTACCTGTCATGTTGAAGTGCAGAAAGGAGCCGACAATCTTGATGAACCGAATGATGCGGAATTAGATATGCTGGACACCTTGCCTGATGCGGG
>CAZHZR010000130.1:4615-6115 GCA_964537095.1 uncultured Roseivirgaceae bacterium | reverse complement strand
GACGTTAAAATTTTTTCATGCTATGGCCGACTTTAAAATATTGACAATAGATGGAGGAGGAACAAGAGGAATAATTCCGGCTACTATTTTAGATCTGATCTACAAAGAAAAAGGAAAACATCCGGTAGATATATTTCCTCTAATGGCGGGCACGTCTACAGGAGGCGTTTTATGTACAGCATACGCTTATGGCGTTGAAACCAGTAAACTGGTAGAACTATACCTGGAGAAGCCACAGGATATATTTTACGATACAGGCTGGGATGATTTTCGCGATGGATTTGGAAAAAATATAGGAGCAGATTATTCCAATAAAAGATTTAAAAAGATCCTGACCGACATATTCGGTGCCGATACTTTAGGACATATCGATCAGAAACTTCGTGCTGAGGAAAAGAGCCTGATGGTCTGTACCTTCGATTTGAACCCGGAAGAAAATGGACAACCAGTCAACTTCCGTCCCAGAATTTACCATAGTAGCTTTATCAAAGACAAAGATCTTTCATTGGTAGATCTGTGCCTCATGACATCCGCCGGACCCACTTATTTTCCCATTTACAAAAATCATGTAGATGGAGGGGTAAGCCTCAACAATCCTTCTATGGCAGCGCTGGCTTATGCCATCAATAGCCATGACGACGGAGAAGGCGAGTACAGGCACCCAGACGGGAAACGGAAAGGCCTTGGCCTGCATTTAAGCGACTTAAAAGTTTTGTCGCTGGGATGTGGAACGTCTAACAAAAGTTATATATCAGAAAAAATCATAAAGAGCCAGAAAAATGGCGACTGGGGAAACCTTCAATGGGTAAGATTTTTGCCCGATATGCTGACGGAAACCAATATGCAAGCCTCTTCCTATTACGTAAACCAATTGCTTCCGAAGAGCAGGTACATTCGTATTCATCCCAGTTTCAACCATTCTGATGCACCTGCGCTGATTAGAAACAAGGTGCTGGGTTTTGATGTGAAAGAAAAGAAATACCTCCAGGCAATGCATCAATATGCAAAAGCGATTTTCACGAGCGAAAAAAATAGAATTTATGAGCTGCTGGAGATATAGACGGGAGATTGTTAGATAGGAGATGTCAGACGGAAGATGTTAGATGGGAAGTCCATGCAGTTTGAAGTGGGCAAGTTAGCAGTAGGCAAGGTCACAAAAGGCAGTAGGCAAATAGGCAATAAGCAGTGGGCAGTAAAGCAAGTATGTTAGGCGGGAGATGTTAGACAGGAGATTGTTAGATGGAAGATTTTAGACAGAAGATGTTAGATGGGAAGTCTATGCAGTTTGAAGTGGGCAAGCTAGCAGTAGGCGAGGACTCAAAAGGCATTAGGCAAAAATACAATAAGCAGTGGGCAGTAAAGCAAGTGTGTTAGGCGGGAGATTTTAGATGGGGAGATTTTAGACATTAGACGGGAGATTGAAATTCATGAGGCCGCTTTGCTTTAATTTCCTATAACGACCGCAACAATTTGCAGCGTTTCCTTCTTACTAAAGCAACT
>CAZHZR010000130.1:1326-4515 GCA_964537095.1 uncultured Roseivirgaceae bacterium | reverse complement strand
AATTTCCTATAACGACCGCAACAATTTGCAGCGTTTCCTTCTTACTAAAGCAACTATTTTTACGAATGGACATAGACTTTTTAGGACCTTATATTGTTGGCTTTAGCGATTGGATCTGGGATCTTCCCTTGTTGCTTTTGCTGATGGGAGGCGGCCTGTTTTTCATGGTATATTCCGGCTTTGTTCCCTTTCGGTATTTAGGGCATGCCATTAAGGTGCTTGGCGGAAAGTTTGACCATGAAAGCGGCCCCGGTCAGATTACATCGTACCAGGCTTTGTCGGCGGCTATCGCTGCCACCGTAGGGCTGGGAAACATCAGCGGCGTAGCGGTTGCCATCAATATGGGAGGTCCGGGAGCCATATTCTGGATGTGGGTCTCGGCTTTTGTGGGAATGGCAACCAAATTTTTTACCTGTACACTGGCCTTGATGTACCGGGGAAGAGATACCAGCGGCGAAATTCAGGGAGGCCCCATGTACGTGATCGAAGAAGGACTGGGTAAAAAGTGGAAACCTCTGGCCATTGTTTTTTCTGTTGCCGGAATTATCGGGCTGCTGTCGATCTTCCAAGCCAACCAGCTTACGGTAATAATACGTCAGGTTATTTTAATTCCCAATGGATGGGATTATGGAGAAACCACAAAATGGATTATCGGATTTATATTGATGGCCCTAGTGGGAGTGGTGATTATCGGCGGCATTAAGAGAATTGCGGAATTGGCCTCTAAGTTGGTGCCAACTATGGTTGCTATTTATTTGCTGACTGTGCTATACATCTTAGTTAGTGAAATAGAGCACCTGCCGGGAGTGCTTTTATTAATTATTGAAGATGCCTTCACCGGTGAGGCTGTAATGGGCGGCGCGGTATTGGCCGTAATGACCATTGGGGCACGACGGGCGGCTTTTTCGAATGAAGCGGGCATTGGTACTGCTCCCATGATGCATGGGGCTTCTATGAACAAGGAGCCGGTCAGAGAAGGGATGGTAGCGATGCTGGGTCCGTTTATCGACACCATCGTGGTTTGTACGCTAACTGCCCTGGCCATTTTGCTGACAGGTGTCTGGGAAACAACGGAAGATGACGGCATTCGGTTGACCGTTTCTGCCTTTGAAATGGCCATACCTGGCGTGGGCAAATACCTCTTGATGCTGTCTGTTTTTATATTTGCATTTAGTACTATGTTTACCTATTCTTATTACGGCCACAAATGTGCAAACTATCTTTTTGGTGCACAAAATGCCCGGTACTACAACCATTTCTATATGGTCACAATTGTCTTCGGCGCTGTGGTATCTTTAAAGGTAGTGCTTAGTTTCGTAGATGCGATGTACGCGATCATGGCCATTCCTACAATGATCTCAGCAATCTTACTGGCTCCCAAAGTAAAAAAAGCTACCAAAGATTATATCAAAAGAATGAAAAGCAAGGGTACATTTTAATGGCGTCTCAGGTTTTGCGATTGTCCTCCGGTTTATTCATGTTTTGTTAAGTTTTACTCTTCTTGCAACCTAAAAAACAAGCGGGAGATAGGAATTAACATCAATCCTGCGCATGCAAATAGAATAAATGACACCTGCAGATTGAAAGCATGCGATAGATAGCCGATAAGCGGAGGACCAATAAGCATTCCTACCAGCCCATAAGTTCCTACAATGGAAATGGCCATGCCGGGCGAATATTTCTTAGATAATCCAGCCAGCGAATACACCATGGGTATCACCGCAGCTGTTCCAAAGCCAACCAGAGAAAATCCAATCATGGAAGGCCAGAAATACGGGAAAATAATGGCTAGCATAATTCCCAAAGTAATGAGCAAAGCACTAATTGTAAAAGACGTAGCCATACCGATTTTGTCGATAACTTTGTCAGAAAGAAACCGCGAAACTGCCATTGTACTCATGAAAACCAGATAGCCGGCAGTAAATATTTCAGCTTTTACCACTTCCTGGAAATAAATTCCACTCCAGTCAAACATACCTCCTTCGCAAACCGCGGCAAAAAAGACCATCAACCCTAGATAGGAAATGTAAGGATCAGGTTTTCCCAAAACCAGCTTGTTGCCGGTAGTTGATTTATCACCACGCAATAAAAAACGTTGCGAATACACTACTGCTGCGAATGCAAAGATCGAGACGATCATGAGATGCGCCACCATGCCCACCTCTAAGGCCACCAATAGTGTAGTAAAACCAACACCCACAATACCTCCTGTACTCCACAGGCCATGAAAAGCGCCATTTATTTTTCGACCAAATCTCTTTTGAAGGGTGAGCGCCTGCGTGTTCATGGCAATGTTCACTATTCGCATGCTGAATGCAAATAAAAACACAGCAACAACCAAAGTAAAGGTTGAATTGGCGAGTCCTATACCGACTAGACAAAACGAATGAAAGAGAAATGCTACAGATAAAGGGATTCTGCTGTCGTACTTTGAAACCAGCCAACCCGAAATCGGAAGTCCGATCAATGAGCTAATCGGCATAGTGAGCAGTACCGTTCCCAATTCTGCATCATTGAACCCGAAGGCTTCTTTGATAGTTGGGATCCTGGATGCCCAGCTTGAGAAACAAAAACCAGACAGAAAAAAAAATGCACTTAAGAAAAACCTTTGCTTTTTAAGGGGCTCCATTTTCAATATAAAATGCAAAGATGCGTTGTTAGCAGTAGCTAACAAACATGTTTAGCCTATATTTTGTAGTATTAGACTTTATAATTTGAATATGACAGCGGAACTGATTTATTTTGAATTTCAAAAGTGAATCCAACCAAAAAACTATTTTTTCGCCAATGATTCAGAGATTGAATGATTAGACTTTTTTCTAAATTATTTTTTTGCACATTCTTCATATTCTTGAATCATGGAATTTTGCTTGCCCAGCAAGCCGCTTTTCAAGAGGTGACAGCAAAAGAGGGTGATGGGATTTACAGTCTGTTGAGGGACAATGGGCTTAATCCCCCGGACCATATACAAATGTTCCTCGAATTGAACAAAGAGAATCTGGGCGAAAATAACAAGCTCTATCTGGGTAGAACTTATTTGCTTCCCAAAGCCAATGAAAGCCTTCCCGCCTCCGATAGTTCTTTAAAGTCTGAATCTTCCCTTCCCTCATCTGGGATTTCCAAATCGGAAAACGCAGATCCACCAAACACCTCCGGGATGGAAGAAAAAGGCCTGATGAGAAATGTTCC
>CAZHZR010000130.1:0-1226 GCA_964537095.1 uncultured Roseivirgaceae bacterium | reverse complement strand
TGGCCGTTCATGTAGACAGTCGGAGTCAGGGAGAAAATATAGATGTCTTTTTTTATCATCACGCAAATAGCCCGTCTGGAAAGCGGCTCGCTGACAACATTCATTCGAAAATAAAATCAAAGTACGATAAGCATCAGCCTAACAGGGATTATCTAGGAAGTGTAAGCAGCAGAAGTAGCCTCTACGTAATCAAATACAGCCACCCACCTGCAGTATTTGTAGAGTTGGGCAACATTCAAAATGAGAGAGACCAACGAAGATTTGTGATAGCGGACAACAGACAGGCGCTCGCCAACTGGCTTTTTGAAGGCATGTTGTCCGATTATAAGATCGAAAAGCAGTAATATACTTCAACTTCAGATTCATGGTAAGCCTGCAAAAACAGAGAATAATCGGGCCGTCTTTGCCAAGTAATCAGGGAAATCGCCTTTAGAATACTAATTGACACAATGAGATTGTTTGTCATTCAGGAGGAAGGCGCGGGATGCTCTTTAATAAATGGTCGTAACGGGACGCTACGACCAGAGGGGTGGAAACGGTAAATGCTGCGGTTTCATAAGCTGAAATGCTACTGTGCACAAGTTCCTTACTGGATGACAAGCGTGAAAAGTTCTATCGGAAACTAATATTTAGGAGGATCCAAAATTGTTCTCCAACAAATACTTGTAAGACACTTCATTATGTTGCATTTTAAAAACCTAGGGACAAAGTTTAAAAGCGATTTCTCTGGCTAAGTAACTTCAATTCGTCATCCTATTTAAAAATATGCTACCTTCGCGGAAAATAAATACTATGGTGGAAGATTTCTCCAGATTCGATTTACCGGCAGCAATTATCAAAGGATTAAATGATTTGAAAATCACAAAGCCTACTGAAATACAGGAAAAGGCTATCCCTCTACTATTGCGCCGCGAAGTCGATTTTGTAGGTGTGGCTAAAACGGGAACGGGCAAAACAGCCGCTTTCGCTATACCGCTTCTGCTACAGGTAGAGCCCTCATCTAAACATATTCAGGGGGTAATTCTTGTTCCTACCAGAGAGCTGGGGCAACAAATATTATCAAACCTAGAAGCCTTCGGGAAGTATTTGCCGGATATAATCCCGGCCTTGGTTGCCGGCGGATCTCCATTAAAACCTCAGATTACAAAGATATCAGAAGGTGCACACATAGTAATAGCTACGCCGGGCAGGCTTATAGACTTAATTAAAAGAGACGCCATAGACCT
>CAZHZR010000129.1:3250-8557 GCA_964537095.1 uncultured Roseivirgaceae bacterium | reverse complement strand
TCATACTCCCAATTTTCTCTTACATCTACAATGTTTAGTTTTTCATTATTGGAGATACGTTCTTTTAATTCTTTCGCAGTGATGTCATTCATGGCAATATTATTTAGTGGTGTCAAATGTACTACAAATTATTTGTACGCTATCCGCGGCCAATTTAAATTTGAAAGGCATGCTATTCTTCAATTTCCCTGATAATCGGTGAATCATTTACCTCCTGGCCTTCTTCTAGCCCTGATACCCAGATATCGATAGTTTCACCGATTCTAATGCTGCCACCGGCAGGCGGTGTCTGTCTGATAATGGTTCCCGGCAATATCTCCTCACTGTTCTCATAAATCACAGTGCCCACCTTTAAACCTGAGCCAACAATTACCATTTCTGCATCATCTCTTTCATGCCCAATTACATTGGGTATCTCTAGTTGTTGGTTGCCCAGTCCATCACCGACCACCAGATCAATTTTGGAACCCTTTGGAATGTAGGTGCCTTCAGTTATTTTTTTGCCTTTATGCCATTGCTCCAAAACCGCATTCTGGGCAAGATCAGGTACATAACGGATGTCTCCCAAAAGTAGCTGGTAGCTTTCCAGTACGATTTGCGCGTTTTTCACCGATCCGTCTATTAGCTGGGGCATTTTTACCTTTGGCGGGTTTTCTGCATTCACCCAGACGTAAATCTTTCTATTCTCTTTTACCTTTGATCCCGCCCGGGGATCTTGTTTTAGAATAGTAAGCGGCGGATGCTCTCCGGAGTAACTGGAGTCAGTGACCTCGTACCGTAGGTTCCTGTCGGTTAGGAAGTTATCTAATTTGGCATAAGCTACGCCTTCCAGATCAGGAACCGTGATGGTTTCTCCATGATTGGTGGTAGCTGGTAGATAGAGATAAAAGAATGCAAGTACCAATGCTACCATCAATACGACTACAATTGCTAAATGGACGAATACTTTTCGCATATGTTGGATTAAAATTAATAAAAGTTTAAACGCCTATGGATGACCTGTCTGTTTTTTGCATGCCATATTGTAAAATAGCATCAATAAAATCGTAAGGCTTATAACCATTTAAGGCTGATTGATGAAAAATACAAGTAGCCGGTGTCATTCCTGGCAGCGAATTTACTTCGATAATGATAGTTTCTACCTCATTATTTTCATATATACGAACGAAAGCATCGATCCTGGCATAGCCTTCTACATTCAGAATTTTCGCGACTTTCCCCAATTCCTCACGGACTTTCCGGCTTACTTCTTTATTGATAACCGGTTCTTTATGATAGCGGGCAGGCGTAATATTTTGCCCTTCTCCAGCTAAAAACTTTTCTTCCAGGCTCAAAACCTCACCAGATGCAAGGGCCTCTGAAGGTTCAAATACTTCATATTCGATCTCATGAGCCTCCCCGGATTTGGTAAGCAATCCCCCGGTGATTTCAAGAAAATACTTCGCGTCTCCTTTTGAAATAAGTTCTTCAATGAGGAAGAAAGTTTTTTGAGGAAACTCTTCTTTGGGTTTCAATTTTAGAATTGCTGCCGGACCTGGTTCAAAGTCTTCTGTTTTTCTGAACATGGTTTGTGCAAAAGCAATGAGTTCCTCCCTTGATTTTAGCTTTTTAACGGCAGAACTACAACCATCATCGGCTGGTTTTCCAATAATAGGGAAAGCAAAACTTTTCTCTATTTCATCAAGAACAGCCTGTTGGTTTTGTTGCCACTCCTTTTCGAATATAAGACGATGCTGTGCCACCATGATGCCATTTTGAGCAAGCAACTCATTGGTGTCAAACTTGTTGATGGTAAGTTGCGAACTGGCTATTCCAGAGCCATTATAAGGGATTTGATGCTTTTCAAGTTCGGTTTGGACTGCTCCATCCTCACCCGGTCTTCCGTGCAGTGCGATAAATACCACATCTGCCATCGTTTTCAAATCTGAATAATTGACGGGCTTAAAATCCTGGATTATGCGGTCTACATACTTCTGGGTAATCGAAGCTGTTTCCTCCTTTATCTTCCTGATAACAGGATGTTGCGATTGCTCCTGATAGTGCAGGATTTTTTCTTTTATATCATCCGCATTGTCCTTCAGCATTACATTTACAGGCAGTACAAACAACTCGTGCTGTGCCTCATTCCCCATCAAAAATATTGGGATGGGGCTGTATTTGGTAGAGGACGAAAGCTTTTCATAGATATTTCTGCCACTCTCTACAGAAATATGGCGCTCAGAAGAGAATCCGCCCATGATCACCGCTACACTTATTTTTTCAGAACCAACTTCCTGAAGGTTTCTAATGGCTTCATCCAGGCCTAGTAGTTGTGTTCTTAGATGTTGGTTGTTCTTACCGGTCTTGATCCTTTCCGCAAGCGAGGTTCTGATTATATAAGTTAGGAATTGGGATGGATTAAGCCCGATTTCAGCAGCCTGGTGGAAGAAGAAAGAGGAGGGAAGCATCCCTGAAGTAGTGTTAGGGTCGTTGAGAAACACCTTTCCTTCAGGTGTCACAAAGCCATCTATTCTGGCATATACGTTGCAATGCAAGGCCTGGAACAACCTGCTGCATTCCTTCCTGATGTCGTCGATAATTTCAGCGGAGGCATTGATAGGGGTAATTTTCCTGCTCATTCCCGGCAGGTATTTCGATCTGTAATCGAAAACTTCTTTTCCTTTGATGATTTCAGTCGGAGGGAGGGCGATCGGTATGCCATTTTCATCTTGAACCACAATGCATGAAAACTCCTGTCCTTTGATGTATGATTCAAATAAAATAGACTCCTCAGCATGCATGGGTGTCAGACTGAGGGCGCCCTCTTTATAATTTGAGGCTGAGTTTAAATACTCAAGCAATTGATCCGGATGGTAAATAATACGCTCCGCTGTCTGGACTGGCATTCCTATGCCTTCCCGTATATCAATTAAATTGGTCAGAAAAACTTTCTTTTCCTCTTCAGATTTTCCGAACCAGTCGGTCTGCGAAATTTCTTTGATAAATAAGCTTTTGTTGACAGCAGCTTCAAAACTGCTAAAATCACCGTCACTAACAATAGAAACTCCAATGGAAGAGCCCTGATGAGGTGCTTTTACAACTAGCGGCAGACCAAGTGAATTAATAAGGGTATCGAAGAGAGCCTTCCTGTTTTCATGCTGCAGCCACATTTCTCTTGATATAACGCTCGATTCGGGCCCGGCAAAGTTATAAGCGTTCAACAGGTTTCGCTGTACTACTTTATCTATCCCAATCGCGGAGGGTAAAATCCCGGATCCTGAGAAGGGAATATTATACCACTCCAGCAAGCCTTGAATGTTTCCGTCTTCGCCATAGGGGCCGTGCAATGCCAGGAAAGCAAAGTCCATCATAGAAGAAAACTTTTCTGGAGAAATGCGCTTTCCGACTTTACTAGTTAATTCATCGAGTTTGGAATCGTCCAGTTTTCCGAGCGATTCCATGTACAGTTGAAAATAATTGGGTGAGTCAGGCAAAAATTCTGAAGGAGGATAAAAGTCCCTGATTGTGCCCTTATAAATATACTCCCAGTCCAAATGGATAAAATTACCTACACTATCCACGAAGATGGGCACGGGTTCGAAAAGTGCCTTGTTTAGGTTATCATAAACTGTGCGCCCACCAGCGAAAGAAATCTCACGTTCCCTGGATTGTCCGCCGAAAAAAATTCCTA
The DNA here is from genome assembly GCA_964537095.1 of uncultured Roseivirgaceae bacterium. Classification (GTDB taxonomy): domain Bacteria; phylum Bacteroidota; class Bacteroidia; order Cytophagales; family Cyclobacteriaceae; genus CAMPJM01. The sequence goes on along the minus strand of CAZHZR010000129.1, from coordinate 4,887 downwards.
TTTTCATTATTTGTTTTAGCTGTTAATTTTGCTGCTCTCACAGCCCTCGTTTTACTTAAGATTTACTTATGATATCTCTCATCTACCCGAATTGAACTATTTATTGGCTTATTTAGGCAGACCATTACTCCTAAACGAAATTAAGCTTTAAAAATGTTCATTCAGCGCCTAAATTAGAGAAATATAATGACCATAAAAAGCCAAAAATTGAATGCAGCTTACCTCTGAATAAGAATGCGCTTATTATCATAAAATGTATCCCCTGATACTTTCAGGATATATACCGCTGCTGGTAAAGTAGAAACATCGATCCGATATTGTTGGTTAAGCGTGTTTGGAAATTCTTCGGAATATACCATTTTTCCGCGCATATCGTATATACTGATTCTGACAGCATCTTTTTCCTGAAGGTTAAAGGTGATGGGAATAATATCTTTGCTGGGATTTGGAAAGATGAACTTCTGATCTTCCGGCAATTCTGATGGCGACTGATCAGATAGAAAGAACTCAATATCATCGATGTATAAATTATTACCATATCCATTTTCCATAACGAAGGCAATTCTTACATTTTCTTCGCCTATGTATTTATTTAAAGGGACAGATAATTTTTGCCAATGACCTTGTTCGGCGGGCCTCCACGAAGCAGCGGAGTAGGTATCTGAGATTGCCTTACCCTCCACATCATAAGCTACCGCAGTGTAGTTATTGCCGCAATCTGTGGATACCAATACTTTAAAACGCTCTGAATAATTGAAATTATAGGCATAAGAGAGTGAAAAGGACAAGCTTACAAACTCTTTATCACTAAAATCTAATAGGGGGCTGATGAACCAATCCTTTTCATTGATGTCCTGGTAGTCGAAGTGGTTGACATATAATGCGTGGTTGTTATTTTTTTCCGGAATCTCAATGCGTTCCCAGGTGGTGTTTTGATCAGGATTGTAAATAAACCAGTTTTGCTGATAGCTATCTTCAGGATCAAAGGTGAGGCGTAGGGGTAATTCCTCTCTAGTAGAATCAATGATATATTGGACCGTTCTCTTATTGTTCTGCAGAAAATCATCTAGAATGCCGTTTGGGTTCTTCAAAGTTACATGCAGGGAATGGGTCCCGAAAGGAGCTGTAAGTGCCGGTAGATAGATCAGCGCCGTATCATTGGGGGCTATTGACAACCCTGAGTAGTGAACCTCAATATCTTCATCCCAGATTGAAGCCAGGAGAACATCGAAAGTATTGACGATGGTTTCTCCTTGATTGATTACCGTCACCTCCGGGGTAATCGTATGTGTACAGGATACCGGGGGGATTTCTATTTCCGCCAAAAACAAATCATGGGCGTGACTTGAAATTTCCTTAATCTCTATATTGTCGAGGTATAGATTATTGCCATAATCATTAATTCCGACGAACGATAGTCTCAGGTTGTCCAAACCCGCATAATCGCTCAGGTCGATCTGCACATTTTTCCACTCTAAGCGGCCGGAAGGAACAAAGGCGTCGCCAATGGTTTTGGAAGACGCAAGGTCTCTGCCAGAGTTTTTGAACAAAATATCGTCGGTCATATAGCTGACGCCGCAATCTGCCGATAGTCTAACTTCAAGCCCTTCATCACTACCTCCCGAATACTCAGCATA
>CAZHZR010000129.1:0-3150 GCA_964537095.1 uncultured Roseivirgaceae bacterium | reverse complement strand
AGTTGTTGAAGGCGAACTGAGAACAATCTTTTTAACGTCGTTGTCCCGGTTTTCATCTCCCGACCCATTTACCTGTACTATTTCGAACTGAAAACTATACTCGGGCCCTTCCGCCAGGGAAAGTGTCGGAAAACTCACCTTGATGCTGTCCAATGGAGACAAATGAACACTTTGAAAGAGTGAATCTTTCTTTTCACCGTTGACCCAATAGCGCAATTTAAACTCCGATACGTTTTCCTGCCCGTAATTTCTTAGCATCACCTCTGGAACTACCGTACGATCACAAGTAGCCACAGCGGGGGCAATAATCTTTTTTATCCCCAGATCAACAGCCACAGGGGTGGGTGCAAATGCGCCTTTTGATGTTAATAGCGATGCCCTTCTGGGACTGTTCTCTAACACGGTTCGCATCCTCTCTTTTTGATCGCGGGTGAAAATGTTCATGCACACATCATTGGTATAATCCATAAAGTTTTGGAACATATTCACGTTGCCGCATGAAATCACCTGGTCAGTTGGACATCCGTAATTGGCTTTGTCTGCCCGGGGCGTGTCTTCGCAATAGTCATCCTCGTCACAACCACCGTCTCCCCAGATGTGCCGTAATCCTAAAAAATGTCCTATTTCATGCGTTGCAGAGCGCCCCTTGCTGGCAGGTGAGACACTGTTGTTCAGCCCGAAATATTCATAGTCAATCACCACGCCATCTGTATACTGGTAGGCCGACGATTCCTCTAAACCTGGTTCCGTATCAGACTGTGGAAACTGCGCAAAGCCTATCAAACTGTTAGATAGTGGTGCCACCCAGATGTTCAGGTAGTCTTCAGAAGGCCAGTAGGAGTTGGCCTTAAGCTGCCAATTATCCCCCATACTATATTGCTGAAGATCACCCTTCTTCCTCACGATTCCATTTGTGGCAAGGCCTTCGGGATCACGCTTCGCCAAAACAAAATTTATTTTTGTGTCTGCGGCACTGCTTCTGAAAATAGAGGGGGTATTGATGGAATCAGCATTTAACCTTCGAAAATCTTCGTTGAGGGCTTTCATCTGCGAGAGCACACGCGCATCTGAAATATTTGCGCCCGTCCCGATATTTTCGCCATTATGGATGATATGTACCACAACAGGAATGGTAAGGCTGTCTTCTGATGAGAGGGTGGACATGATTCCGTCCTGCTGAAATTGCTTCTGGCGTATTTTAACTTGAATCCAATCCTCAAAATCCGGAGGGGATATTTGGGATGGAATTTGCTCTTTAAGCAATTGCTGGTATTGTACTGTCCCGCATTTTTCCTGCGCACTGGCTGTAATGCACAGGAATAAGATACCTACGAGAAAAACACTTCTTGAGAGATTGATATAGTTAAATTGTACAGATTTTGAAGCCATTTTTAACAAATTTCTGCATTCGCAATTTAACCATAGATCTTAAAGGGAATTTTGATGATAATGTAAGAGAAAAGCCTTTAAAATCAAATGACATTCCTGAAAATTTGCCTGCCTATACCAGAGTGTCCGGCATTTGGGCATGAGGATCACCCGGTTTAGTGATATTAATGGCTTCAACACCTTTTATCTCAGGAACTGCTCTTTTAATTGATTCTTCAACGCCTGCCTTTAGGGTCATGGTTGACATAGGGCAGTAGCCACAAGCACCCAACAGTTCCAGCTTCACAATCATATCACTCGTTACATCCAAAATTTTAACATTTCCACCGTCAGCTTCCAGATACGGTCTTATTCCATCCAAGGCCTTTTCAATCCTGTCGTAAAGTTCCTGGTTAGCCACAACACTTTCCATAATGAGTTTTCTTTAATTTGATTTAGACCTGCAATACAGGTTTAAATTTACGTAATTATTTCTACTTTTTTAGTTTCTGCCACATGTGCGTTTCTAATAGCAATGCTTCTGGCCACAGATTCAGCAAGTTCCGAAAAGGCCTGTGCTACAAGACCATCCTTTAAAACAGCAGGATAGCCATTGTCGCCGCTTTCTCGTATGCTTTGTACGATAGGAATTTCTCCCAATAAAGGAACATCATTTGCAGCTGCAAGATTCCTTCCTCCACCTTGGCCAAAAATATAATACTTATTATCTGGCAACTCCTCCGGTGTAAAGTAGGCCATATTTTCAACTATTCCCAGGATAGGCACGTTTATTTGCGGTTGCTTAAACATGGCAACGCCTTTTTTCGCATCCGCTAAAGCCACTTTTTGAGGGGTAGTTACAATCACTGCACCCGTTACTGGTACTGATTGTACCAGCGTCAAATGAATGTCACTGGTGCCGGGAGGCAAATCTATAAGCAGGTAATCCAGGGGACCCCACAGGGTGTCACCCAAAAATTGCTTCAATGCGGAACTTGCCATGGGGCCTCTCCAGACGACTGCATTGTCAGGAGGAGTTAGAAACCCAATCGAAATAAGTTTTACCCCATATTGTTCAAGCGGAATAATCATGTTTTTACCATCTACCTGGGTAATGCCCGGCTGTTCTCTTTCGCAATTAAACATAGTAGGTACAGAAGGCCCGAAAATATCTGCATCTATCAAGCCCACCTTAGCGCCTGTTTTGGCAAGGGCAACGGCAAGATTGGCCGCTATTGTAGATTTTCCAACCCCGCCTTTGCCAGAAGCAACTGCAATGATATTTTTAACCTGCGGAAGCAAGGGCGTATTATCACGGGTAGTAGTAACATTTGAGGTCATCAATATGTCGATCTCCGCAGCATCGCTCACCAATGTGAGAATGGCATCCTCGCAAGCCTTTCTGATCACCTCTTTCAAGGGACAGGCAGGTGTGGTCAAAACTACCGTAAAAGTTACCTTATTGCCTGCTACTTTAAGGTCTTTGATCATATTCAGTGTCACCAGGTCTTTTTTTAGATCTGGATCATCCACAGTTTGTAAAGCTTTAATAATAGCGGCTTCCGTAATTGCCATAGTTAATCGGTTTTTATAAAGACTCTAATTTGAAGTTGATGGCTCTGTGGTTCAATCTGGCATATATAAACATTCTTCCCAAATTCTTGATGAAATTAATCAGCTATTTTTTCAGGAATTGACAAGGCCAATGAAAACACAAAATTGACCGCAAGTTACATTATTTGTCAGGGTTCATAACAACAATTGGCCGAAATTAGTTGCGCG
>CAZHZR010000128.1:0-8557 GCA_964537095.1 uncultured Roseivirgaceae bacterium | reverse complement strand
CTTCCCACTCCCTACAAATAGCCAAGCGTCTTAAGCATAGAGTCGCTGTCCTGTTCGGGCGCAAAAAGTTCCGTCACAATATTTCCGTCTTTGTCTTTGTCTATCAAGATATGTTTTGGAGCTGGTATCAGGCAATGTTGAATGCCACCATAACCACCCAAAGACTCCTGATAGGCTCCGGTGTGGAAGAAGCCCAGGTATAGCTTTTCGCCATTTTCCATTTTAGGCATAAACACTTCCGAGGTATGGGCTTCAGAATTGTAATAGTCCATGCTGTCACAGGTTAATCCACCCAGGTTCACCTTATGGAAATTTTCTTCCCATTTATTAACGGCCAACATGATATACTTTTGGTTCAATCCCCATGCATCCGGCAGGTGGGTTATAAATGAACCGTCAATCATGTACCATAGCTCTTTGTCGTTTTGCAGTTTTTGCTCCAAAACCGAGTATATTACCGCTCCGCTTTCTCCAACTGTGTAGCTGCCAAATTCCGTCATAATGTGGGGTACCGGCACATGGTTCTTCTCACAAATCCATTGTATATTTTCCACGATTTGATCTGCCATGTATTGGTAATCATATTCAAAGTGGATGGATGTTTTAATCGGGAAGCCGCCCCCTATATCGATGGTATCCAGTTCAGGACAAATCTTTTTCAGCTCACAATATTTATAGATAAACCGGCTTAGCTCGCTCCAGTAATAGGCGGTATCTTTGATGCCTGTATTGATGAAGAAATGCAGCATCTTGAGCTTGGCTTTGGGCTTCGGTTTGATCTCATTTCTATAGAAATCCATCACATCATTGTACCTGATCCCAAGCCTGGAAGTATAGAATGCAAAATTAGGCTCTTCGTCTGCCGCGATTCTTATCCCAACGTTGAACTCACCCTCCACTTTTTCATGATAGTAGTCAAGTTCCTTCATGTAGTCCAAGACAGGGATACAATTTTTAAACCCATCATTGATGAGCTCTGAAATGTATTGCTTGTACAAATCTCTTTTGAAACCATTGCATACTATAAAAATATCTTTGCTTATCTTACCTTTTTCATGCAATTTCCTGATAATTGGAATGTCAAAGGTGGAAGATGTTTCTATATGAATGTCATTTTTTAGGGCCTCTTCTAAAACAAATTGAAAGTGAGACGATTTGGTGCAATAGCAATAGGTGTAATTCCCGGGGTATTTGTGCTTTTCAAAAGCGTTTTTAAAATATAGTTTCGCATTTTGAATATTCTCAGTGATCTTCGGTAGGTAAGTTAATTTTATAGGTGTACCATATTCTTTAATAATGTCCATGAGGCGAACATCATTAAAATATAGTTCTCCGTTTTCTACTCTAAATTCCTTTGTCGGGAAATAGAAAGTTTGTTCTATAAGATCAATGTAACTTTTCATTTCTAAGGTTTGGTTCGGTCATGAATTTGAGTTGTGCAACCTAAAACCTATTGCATTTCATCATTTCCACAATTTTTCTAAAATGTCAGATAATTTGGGTTCTAAAAATATTTCCACTATTACATAGCCGGATCAGCCAGTTGATGTAAATTTATTTTTCCGGCAAAAGTAAGAAACAAATCACAGTAGCCTTCGCTGTAATTATTATTTTTTTTTGCTTTTACAACTTACGAACTTCCTTAGTTCCATATTGTTATCGGCTTATTGAAAAAGTGTTAATTTGGGAGTCGTTTTTCTAAGGTAAATTAGCTTTTCTCAATGCAATATTGCTATATTTTTATAATCTTTGCAAAATGGAACAGGTGAAATTAATTGAATCAAAATCTGAGATTGCTGCGGGAACCAGGGGAGCCAGTTTGGGCGTAGACGCTTTGAAAACAGCATGTCTCGATAAAGGATCTGATTATTTTGCTTTGTATGATGCAGTGGAGGTGGAGAATGAAAATGATTTGCTGTTTGAAGGCTTCCATTATGAACACGCCAAATACATCGATGGCGTGCTTATCATGGAAGAAAGATTGTGTGAGGCAACGTTTAACACCTTAAAAGAAGGTTCTTTTCCTATCATATTAGCAGGCGATCACTCCACGGCAGCGGGTTCCATCTGCGGAATAAAAAAGGCATATCCCGATAAGCGGCTGGGCGTAATATGGATTGACGCGCACGCTGACCTGCATTCTCCCTATACTACACCATCAGGCAACATGCATGGCATGCCGCTGGCCATGGTCTGTGGTATAGACAATTTGGAGTGCAAAATCAATGATCCGTCACCAGAGGTGCTCGAATATTGGGAAAAGCTTAAGAATGTAGGGCTTTCCGGACCCAAGGTAAATCCCGGCGATCTGGTTTTTATTGCTATCAGAGATACCGAAGAGCCAGAGGATATATTAATTGATAAATACAACATCCTGAAAATAAAAACAGACGAGGTAAAGCAAAAGGGTGTAAAATTGGTTGCCGAAGAAGCATTAAATGCACTGCGGGACTGTGATATGATCTACATTTCTTTTGATGTAGACAGTATGGACTCGAATATATCAGAAGGAACTGGTACGCCGGTTCCGAACGGGCTTACGGTTGAAGAAGCAAAAGCGTTAAATGCAGCCTTAATAGTGAATAAAAAAGTAGTTGCCTGGGAAATGGTAGAAGTTAACCCCACCCTCGATTCGCTCAACCTTATGGCTGAAAATGCTTTTGATATTTTAGAATCAACCACCAACCACTTACTGGAACGATAAATTTTATCATATTAGCAGCGTCAAAACATCTTTGACAAGAAACAAAATTATTAAATGGGAATACAATCCGCGATTAAGTCAGATATTCAGAAGGCCTTCAAAGAAATTTATGGGGCAGATTTACCTTTAAAAGATATAGTTCTTCAACCCACACGCAAGGAATTTGAAGGCACATACACTTTTGTAACTTTTCCATTTTCGAGGATCACCGGGAAAAAACCAGATGAAACCGCGGCTGTAATTGGTGAGCATCTGGTGGCAAACGCTGCCAGTGTTAGTGCTTATAACGTGGTAAAAGGATTCTTAAACCTGGTGCTGGAGGAAAACATATGGAGCAATATCTTTTTTGACATTCTGAACACCCCTGACTTCGGGCAGTTTACGTCAAACGGTAAAAAAGTTGTAGTTGAGTACTCCTCTCCAAATACAAACAAACCCCTGCATCTGGGGCACCTTAGAAATAACTTTTTAGGATATTCCGTTTCCCGCATTCTGGAAGCCAGTGGCTATGAGGTCGCAAAGGTAAATCTTGTCAATGACCGCGGCATTCATATCTGCAAGTCTATGCTGGCCTACCAGAAATTTGGGAATGGAGAAACTCCGGAAACTGCAGATTTAAAAGGAGATCATCTGGTTGGGAAATATTATGTCATCTTCGATAAAGAATACAAGTTGGAAATTGAGGCTTTGAAGCAAAAAGGCCTGGCTCAGGAAGATGCAGAAAAGAAAGCCCCTTTGATGTTAGAGGCGCAGGAGATGCTGCAAAAGTGGGAAAATGCTGACGAAGCAACGGTGGCATTGTGGAACAAAATGAACAATTGGGTGTATGATGGCTTCGATAAAACCTACCAGCGAATGGGCGTGGATTTTAGTAAGTTCTATAAAGAATCTGACACCTACCTCTTAGGAAAAGATATCGTGTCAGAAGGTCTTGAAAAAGGACTTTTCTTTAAGAAGCCTGATAATTCTGTATGGGTAGACTTAACGGACGAAGGCCTGGATGAAAAGCTGTTGCTCAGAGCAGATGGTACGTCTGTGTACATCACACAGGATTTGGGAACCGCTGAACTTAAATTTAAAGATTATAATTTCGACAAATCGGTTTATGTAGTTGGAAACGAGCAGGATTATCATTTTGATGTCTTGTTTAAGATTTTAAAAAAACTGGGGCGTACTTATCACGAGGGTCTGTTTCATCTGTCCTATGGAATGGTAGATTTGCCTTCGGGGAGAATGAAATCGCGGGAGGGAACTGTTGTAGATGCTGATGACCTGATGCAGGAAATGGTGGAAACCGCAGAGCGCCATACTATAGAACTTGGTAAAATTGAGGATTTTTCGCCTGAACAGGCTGCTGCGCTTTATGAAATGCTCGGTCTGGGTGCTTTAAAATACTTTTTGCTAAAAGTGGACCCAAAAAAGAGGATGCTTTTCAACCCAGAAGAATCAATCCAGTTTCAGGGAAATACAGCCCCGTTTATACAATATACACATGCTAGAATTGCGGCTATTTTACGAAAGGCAAATCAACTGGATATAAATTATCAGGAAGGCATGACCGTTCCAGAAGGTGGTTTCCATGGCATTGAAAAAGAGTTGATCTTTCTGCTATCAGATTTCCCTGTAAAAGTGCATACCGCGGCTGAAGAATATGCACCATCTTTAATAGCACAGTACGCGTATGATCTGGCCAAAGAGTATAATAGGTTCTATGCAGAGCTTTCAATTTTCAACGAGAGTGATGAAGCCATAAAAACCATTCGGGTTGCAATATCTTATATGGTGGCAAGAACTATCAGGAAAGCTATGGGTCTATTGGGGATCGACGTTCCTGAAAGAATGTAGTTGTTAAGATGTTTCCCATTAAACAGATATAAATCTGGAAAATTCAAAAGACTTGAACTCACCCATCAGAAGTTTTACAGGTTTTAGACCCTGGCTGTCTGCCATGCGCCTGAGAACCTTGCCGTTAGCCCTGGCCAGTATTGGAATGGGCAGCTTTCTTGCAGCCGATGTGGGCATGTTTAGCAGCAGTGTATTGATATTTAGCGCGCTCACAACGGTATTTCTCCAGGTTCTTTCCAACCTTGCAAATGATTATGGTGATTCTTTGCATGGAGCCGACAGTGCTTTTAGAGAAGGACCTCAAAGAAGCGTACAAGCGGGCACCATTTCGTCCGCAGGCATGCTTAAGGCGATTTTTGTTTTTGTAGGCCTTTCACTTGCAAGTGGTATTTTGCTGATTTATCTGGCACTGGGTTTCAACTGGCAAACCTTTCTTTTCTTTCTAGTGCTGGGGCTCATCTGCATTGCAGCTGCTATAGCATATACCGCGGGAAAAAAACCTTATGGCTATGCCGGCTTAGGCGATTTATCTGTCATGATATTCTTTGGTCTTATTGGGGTTTTGGGCACTTATTATCTCCATACCGCCAGGTTTGATGCAGTAATAATTTTGCCGGCTCTCAGCAGTGGTTTTTTTGCTACGGCAGTATTAAACGTCAACAATATCCGCGATATTAAGTCAGATAAACTGGCGGGTAAAAAATCAATTCCGGTGAGGCTGGGAAAACACAAGGCTGTAATATATCACTGGTGTTTGCTTTTAGGAGGCCTTGTCGCTGCTGTGGCTTTTACAATTTACCATTTTCAAACTTACTGGCAATTATTATTTTTGATTACCGTGCCGATGCTCATCCAAAATGGAATTGCAGTCCAAAAAAGGAATACAGCCTCAGCCTTAGATCCTTACCTGAAACAGATGGCGATGACGACTTTGCTGTTTGTATTGAGCTTTGGGATTGGCTTACTTTTAGATTGAGTTGATCAATAAGGACGCTAACGCAGGTAATGTTCAGACTGAAATAACGTTTTTATGCCCCAACCAGGGTTGCAGGATTCCGTTATCAAGAATAAACTCGATCAAAAAATGTATATTTAATTGAACTCAAACCAAAATCCTGATTATGCAATCCATCCTCGTTCCTACTGATTTTTCTGAGCAAGCCGGTTACGCATTGGAAGTCGCTCACGACATCGCGAAAAAAAATAAAGCTTCATTAAAGTTGCTGAACATTATAGAAGCACCTGGTGGCAGCTCCTTCAATTCTATGGGCGATGTAACCGTGCCCGACCCCATGGACAATGTCTTTATGATGGAGATGCTCAGCCAAATGAAAAGGCGGATTAAAGATGTGGCTACTGATCCGCGCTTCAACGATATATATATATCTACTGAAGTCACCGTAGGGAATCCTTTTAATAGCATTGCCAGGGAAATTACTACTTCCAAAGTCGACCTGGTGGTAATGGGCTCGAAAGGCGCCAGCGGATTCGAAGAAACTATTATTGGCTCAAATACAGAAAAGGTCGTTCGGAGAGCAAAATGTCCAGTGCTTACTGTAAAAAGCACAACAGACATCAATAGCTTTAAGAATATCGCTTTTGCATCTGATTTTCGGGGTAATGATGACAACGTGATGGATGGCCTTAAACAATTTCAGAAGCTTTTTGATGCAAAACTCCACCTTGTAAAGGTAAATACACCCAATAGCTTTTCATCAGATCGGGAGTTGAAGCAAAGAATGCAAGAATTTGCAAAACGGCATGCGCTGGAAAATTTTACCTTAAACATCTACAATGAAGCTGTGGAAGAAGATGGTATCATTTATTTTGCCGATGAAGTAAACGCAGATGTAATTGCAATGGCTACACATGGCAGAACCGGCCTGATGCGTTTATTAAGCGGCAGTATCGCAGAAGACGTTGTAAATCATGCCAAAAGACCTGTGTGGACTTGCAGGATTTTGGACTAGAAACAAATTATAAATGGCAAAAAAGAACAACTGGAAGAACAGGGAAGGTGTAGTTTACTCTACCAGCGACAATTTTGAGTATGCTGAATCGGGCGATGAAGTTGCAGAAACTTTACCACCTGCTCAGCAGCAATTGAAAGTGATGCTTGATAAAAAGCAACGGGGAGGCAAACAAGTTACATTAATCACTGGCTTTATTGGCTCGGAAGAAGACTTGAAAACTTTAGGCAAATCCCTGAAGACCAAATGCGGCACCGGAGGCAGTGCTAAAGATGCAGAAATCATCATTCAGGGAGATTGCAGAGATAAGGTAATAGCCTTTTTGTCGGCCGAGGGATATAAAGCAAAAAAGGTGGGAGGGTAGATGGGGATGCCTTCCACCTTAGCCCATCGCCTGCTCACTTGGAGCATGGCCAAATTCTTCGTTGAAGCATTGGCTAAAATAGGAGGGGCTGCTGAAGCCTGTCATATAACTGACTTCGGAGATATTGTAACGCCCATCTTTCAACAAAACGATTGCTTGTTGGAGCTTGTGTAGCCTTACAAACCGGCTTGTGGAAAGATTTGTCAATGCTTTGATCTTTCGATGTAACTGGGTACGACTCACGCCGGCCTCCTTGCATAAACCCTCAATCCCAAAAGACGAATCATCCAGGTGTGCGTCAATGATCGCTCTCAGCATCCCTACAAACTGATTTTCTTTGGGAGGCAGAACAATGTCCGGATGCGCGTCTGCTTCGTGATTGATGGCATACTTTTCCTGCAATAGCTTACGGGTTTGGATCAGGTTTTTTATCCTGACCAGCAACTCTTTCCGGTTAAACGGCTTTTCGAGATAATCATCCACGCCTAAATCAAGGCCTTCTATCCGGTTATCCAGGCCGGCTTTGGCACTAAGCATAATAATGGGAATATGACTGGTGAGGAGATTGCTCTTGATGGCCTCGCATGCTTCATAGCCATTCATTATGGGCATCATGACATCCGAAATAATCAGATCAGGGATATGGGTTACGGCCAATTCTACGCCTTCTCTGCCATTTTTGGCTTCCAAAACTTTATATTCGGCGCCAATACAATCTTTAATGAAATTTCTCACATCGTCATTGTCTTCTATCAGCAACACAATGTTTTCGCTGAGGATTGGATCCGTAACCTCAATAGCTTCCTCTTCCAAATATTGAGAGGTTATAGCAGACGAAAAGGCTCTATTGGAAACTTCCTGTGGAACCGTTTCGTTGGGGCTGGCCGGCAGAAATACGGTAAATGTAGTGCCCTGCTGATACCTGCTCTCCACAGTAATCCTGCCATGGTGGAGTTCTACCAACTCCCTGGAGAGGGCAAGGCCAACGCCGGTGCCCTCAATATGTTTGTCCTGGGGATCCACTACCTGAAAAAACCGATCAAAGATCATGGGCAGCTTATCCTCCGGAATTCCAATGCCACTATCACTTATCTTGATGACTATATATGGAGGCTTTTCACCATGGGTCGCCTCATAACTAATGTTTACGGCAATTTGCCCACCTTTATCAGTAAATTTAAAAGCATTCGAAAGCAGGTTGTAAAAGATCTTGTCGGTCCGATCATAATCAACAGGTGCGCTTACAGCATCGATCTCGCTGGTCAGTTCAAGCTTTATGCCCTTATCAACGGCCAGGGATTCAAAGGACATCACTACTCCTTTAATAAAGGGCATAAAATCGGTTTGGATCAGGTTTAAAGTTAGCTTGCGATCCTCCAGTTTGCTCAGGTCCAATAGCTGATTGATCAGGTTAAGCAGGTTTTGGGCTGCCTTTTTGATGAGATTGCTGTTTTGTATTACAGCGGGCACGTGTTCTGGCTGGTCCTGGATGTTTTGAGCCGGGCCTAGGATCAGGGTCAAGGGTGTTCTGAATTCATGGGCTATATTGGTATAAAAGCGGGATTTGAGTTGCTCCAGCTCCCTGGCCCTCTCCTTTTCTCGTTTTTCATTCTTCAACTGCTCCTCAAACAACCTTCTTTTAACCGTCTGGCGCCTTTTATGAATGATAAAGAT
>CAZHZR010000127.1:1461-8560 GCA_964537095.1 uncultured Roseivirgaceae bacterium | reverse complement strand
TTTGGCAAATAAAAGGCCGTGATGAAGTTTTATTTAATGACCAGATAATTCTTGACTTATATTATGTTGAACACCAATCGTTGCTATTTGATATTGAAATTTTACTTGGGACTGTTCCTGTAGTATTATTCGGGCGGGGAGGCAACTAAATTTTTATCCTAAACTACAATTATGATACACGCCGGAGTAATTGGATATGGGTATTGGGGGCCCAATATCGTCCGAAATTTTTGCCTTAACCCTGACATCAAAGTGACGAAAGTTTCCGATAAATCAGCGGAAAGACTAAATGTTCTACTGAATAATCATCCAGGTATTATTCCCACCAACGATCCGGACGACATTATTAATGATCCTCTCATTGATTTAGTAGCTATTGTCACGCCCGTATTTACGCACTATTCATTAGCAAAGAAGGCTTTGCTGAACGACAAACATGTGTTCGTAGAAAAACCATTCACAAGTACCTCTGCTGAAGCGGAAGAGTTGATTGAATTGGCTGCGAAAAAAGGGCTCACCATCATGGTTGACCATACCTTTCTATTTACTGGCGTGGTTAAAAAAATGAAAGAATTAATTAACTCCGGTGAACTAGGCAGCCTATATTATTATGATTCTGTAAGGGTAAACCTAGGTCTTGTGCAGGGCGATGTGAATGTAATATGGGATCTTGCCCCTCACGACATTTCCATTATGAATTACATAGTCAACGGCACAAAGCCTGTATCGGTAAATGCCGTGGGAATCAAACATTTTGGAAGTAAACATGAGGATGTGGCCTATCTGGCCGTAAAGTTTGAAAATAATTTTATGGGACACTTTCACGTCAATTGGCTATCGCCGGTTAAGTTGAGAAAAACCCTGGTAGCCGGAGACAAAAAAATGTTGGTTTGGGATGATCTGGAACAAGAAGATAAAGTGAAGATTTACGACAAAGGAGTAGATATAGTAAAGCAAAACAGTCATTACAAGCTGTATAAAGAGGGTGAAGAATTGAAAGACAAAAGTGAAATTTACGACTTCCTGGTAAAATACCGCTCCGGCGATATGTACGGTCCAAAAATTGAACATACGGAAGCCTTGAAATTAGAAACTCAACACCTGGTAGAATGCATCAACTACAAGCGAAAGCCAATCAACGATGGCGTAGAGGGGCTTAAAGTCGTGCAAATTCTTGAAGCCTCCGATATATCCTTAAAAAATAATGGAAGGGAAATAGCTTTATCAAGTTTATATCAGGAAATTTAATTATCATATTTTTATACACGAGATCAATTACGATGAAATACTGTATTATTTCAGATGATGTGAAGTTGGGCGCTGACGTAAAGATTTTTTCATTTGTAAACCTTTATGGCTGTAGCATAGGTGACCGAACTAAAATCGGAACTTTTGTAGAAATTCAAAGAGGCGCAAATATTGGAGCGGATTGTAAAATTTCTTCTCATACTTTTATATGTGAAGGTGTTACCATCCGCGATCGGGTGTTTATAGGGCACAATGTAACGTTTATCAATGACAAAGTGCCAAGGGCCACCAACCCTGATGGAAGCATGCAATCTGCCGAGGATTGGGTTTGCGAACCGACCCTTATCGAAGAAGGAGCTTCAGTGGGTTCGAGTGTAACCATCCTCTGCGGGGTGAGAATAGGAAAAAATGCAGTCATAGGAGCGGGAGCAGTAGTAACCAAAGATGTCCCTGAGAACACGGTGGTCGCAGGCGTTCCGGCGAAATATCTTAAATCTGTAAATTGATTTTTTATGCAAATAAATTTTATCGACCTCAAAAAGCAATACCTTTCCATCAAGCCAGAAATTGATGCCGCCATCCAGGATGTGCTGGATCAGACTGCTTTTGCCGGCGGTCCTTTTGTGGATGCTTTTGAGAAAAAATTTGCCCTGGCGCATCAATCCAAACATTGCATTGCTGTAAACTCCGGCACTGCTGCTTTGCATGCGCTACTGATGGCACTTGATATCGGACCCGGAGATGAGGTCATTGTTCCCGCCAATACTTTTTTTGCAACGCCGCAGGCAGTGAGTCTGGTCGGCGCCACACCGGTATTCGTAGATTGCGAAAAAGAATACTACAACATCGATCCTGATAGTATCGAGAAAGCCATTACCTCAAAAACGAAAGCTGTATTTGCAGTTCATTTGTATGGCCAGCCAGCGCAGATGAATGCACTTAAAGAAGTAGCTGACAGGAATGGCATTTTATTGCTGGAAGATTGCGCCCAGGCACATTTGGCATTGTATGAAGGAACTCCTGTTGGCAACTTCGGTTTGGCCGGATGTTTCAGTTTTTATCCGGGAAAAAATCTTGGAGCCTATGGCGAAGGCGGTGCCATCATTACCAATGACGATGAACTCGCTGCAAAACTGAAGCTCATCAGATCGCATGGTTCTGAACAGAAATATTATCATGAAATGATAGGGCATAACTTTAGAATGGAAGGACTTCAGGGGGCTATTTTGGATGTAAAACTTAAATACCTGCTCCAATGGACGGAAACCAGAATTAAAAATGCAGGAATCTACAAGGAGCTTCTAAAAGACGCGGGCGATATTATTACTCCCGAAGTATTACCTGATGTCAAACATGTGTACCACTGCTATGTAATAAGAACGGCCAGAAGGAATGAATTGATGAAGTTTCTGAATGAAAACGGAATTGCTACTGGCATCCATTATCCTATACCCTGCCACCTTCAAAAAGCCTACTCAGCCATGAACCTTAGAAAGGGGAGCATGCCTGTATCAGAGAAAATTGCGGAGGAAATCATATCCCTTCCCATGTCTGAACAACTGCAGGAGCCGGAAATTGAATATATATGCAAAAAGATAAAGGCGTTTTTCGTTTCAGAATCGAAAAGTATGCTAACGACGATTAAATAATTTCGCCAAAGCCAAAGGGCGTTTAAAGAAATGGAACATTTTCAAGAATCTTCCTGCTGATGGCGGATTTAACCTGACAAATGCAAACACTATTCTCAGGCAAAGCGCTGCATTTAAAGCAAGTACTGCAAACAAAACAAATCCAGGAATTATATTCATGATAAGATAATAGCGTATGTTGTAATGATACTACTTTTAATCAAAATCAGAATAGCTAAAACACTACAGATCAATACAATGTACCATCCGCAGGCTTTAAACAATAAGATTTCACCGATTTAAGTAGGGCAGCATTTCAGCAGCAACCAAAGCATTTCCTTTTTCATTTAGATGCACGCCGTCGTATGTGAGAACACCCTCTGATAAATCTTCGGGATTGTGATGCTGGAGATAAGCCTTGAACGCCTTTCTTAAATCACATATCGGAAGGTTCTTATCCTTTGCCACATCTCTGGTAATCTGCGCATACGCATCCAGCATTTCATCCTGAGAATTCGCGTTATTCTTCTTTTCTCCGATAACGCTGGGCGTACATAGCACAACTTCTGCCCCGGCCCTTGTTATTTTATCAATTATTCGAGCCAAACCAGCTTTAAACTGCTCTTTTGAAGTACCGCCCTGTTTATCATGGGAGAAATGCCATACATCATTTATACCAATATAAATAAAAACCTGGTCAGGCTCTTTTGACAAAACGTCTTTATCTAGTCTGCGCTCCAGATCCGGCACTTTGTTTCCGCTAATACCCGCCCCGACCAGATCAAATTGAGCTGCAAAACCCTGATCTTTTATAAGTTGTTTAAGCTGGCTAATGTATCCCCCTTTTTCAACCCCAGCCTGGGTAATAGAATCTCCAAAAAAGACAACTTTCTTATCTTCACGCATAACAAATGAAATAAACACAACACTGAAAAAACCAAGAATGATTAACGCATTTTTCATGAGAATGATTTAGTCGACTTAAATATTAGTTTTCAATAATTAGCTCTCACCGGATCGCATAGGTTCTGT
Organism: uncultured Roseivirgaceae bacterium; assembly: GCA_964537095.1. GTDB lineage: Bacteria > Bacteroidota > Bacteroidia > Cytophagales > Cyclobacteriaceae > CAMPJM01. The sequence goes on along the minus strand of CAZHZR010000127.1, from coordinate 4,652 downwards.
GAAAGAATATATCTAAAACAGAACCCCGCGTGAATATCGGCCTTAATATAAGCAAGTTCTTAAACCTTTTGCTTCATTCAATTAAAACTGAAAACCAAGTGAAAATTTAAACGCACGGTTGTAAGCATCGATATCTGAATTTCCCTCGTCTAGTGTAGATAAACCGTGGTCATAAAATGCGCTGACATTAATGCCATTCCTAAACTGATAACCTAAACCGCCAACAAGTCCGAAATCAACTTTTCTAAACCCTGCATTCACATCAAAACTGTCCCCTACCGAAATGCCAAGGATTCCTGCTTCTGCGCGCATTCTATTTGATGCCAAAAACCCGACCTGAGGACCTGCTGTTAAATAAAGTCCCTCGATAAGATAGACTTTCGCCAAAACCGGCAGCTCAATATAGTGAAGTTTACTTGTAATTTCTCCTTTTAAATTCAGGAAGCCACCTTCTAAAATGGTTTGAGAAACACGCATCCCTTTTGTAGAATAGTATAAGCCCGGCTCAATGGAAAACGCTGCCGTAACAGGAATTTCTAAATTCACTCCGGCATGAAAACCTGTAAAACTTTCAGTTTTAAAGACGGAGCTCATCTCAGCCAATTCGGCAAAGCTTTCTACGGCATCGCCGCGCCAATCAGCAACATTAACTCCACCTCTGACACCAATTTTTAAAGGGGACGTCTGGGCTGATACCTGATTCTGAAATCCAAATCCAAAAGCTATGAGTATATATAATATCTTCTTCATATCGGTAGTTAGTAAAGTGTAACATACCAGACATGAGATGAAAAACCGTGCCAAATAATTACTTGTAGGCTGATCGGAGAAATTTTATTGTAACGCGTTGTCCCAAAATTTGTCGGCGGGAATAAGTCAAAAAGGGAGTGTCGTTTTTTATACTTTTTCTCTCGGAACACATAGGAACGTTCCTCAAGGAGATAGATTTATCCTCTTTCACTTTTAAGTACCCACCTAATCATAGGATACTAACTCGACGACTGCCTCCTTGATAATTTTTATTTCCGCGGTAGTTCCAGACTCAAACACTGAGTTGAAATCGCAAGGTTTTATACTGAAGAATATTTTATTTTTGTTTTGTTCATTGTAGATAGACAACCTTTCCTGGATCAATTTTAAGCCCAGATGCGTTCCGTCCTCTTTGGGAGCTGCGTTTCCATTGTATGGCTCCTTAATGCCCTTTCCATTATCTATCATTTGAATAGTAACAGCACCATCCATTTCCAAAACGTTTATCAGCAGCTTCTTTTCGGGATTATCACTGGGCAACAATCCGTGCTTGACCGCATTTTCAGCCAGCGGTTGAAGGATTTTAGGAGGAACCATTATTTCAGTTGCATCAATGCCCGGTTCTATATTTACTTCAAAAGTAAATTCACTATTAAACCTCAATTTTTCAATCTCCAGATAGAGGCTGGTAGTTTGTAGTTCTTCTTCAAGAGAAATTTCATTCTTTCGATTACTGGTCAAACTTGAACGCAGTAATTGTGCAAAGGTATTTAAATAGGACATAGCCTCTTCTTTCTTATTTTGCACAACCAGCCATCGCACCGCATTCAGTCCATTGAACAAAAAATGTGGATTCATTTGCGACTCCAGCGACTGCAATGTAAGCGCCTGAATCTTATTCTCGAACTTACTTTCCAGGAGCTTTATTCTTTTGGCTTCATTCTTTTCCTGTTGGTCTAATATCTCTTCAAATGCTTTTCCCAACTGTTGATTCACTTTTTCTATCTCCTCTTTTTGAACCAAAATCTCATCCCTTTGGCTTGAGATCTGCTGATTCCGATGCAGCAACAATTGATTAGATTTCTTTTTAATCCGAATATTTCTGTACTGCATGGTGGCAATTATACCAATTGCTATCAATCCAATGACCAGCAGGATCAGAAAGAATTTTTGGCTTCGCATGGTTTCCTTTTGGCTGGTTACTAACGCTTCCTGTATAATTTTATCTTTTTGAAGCAGCGTAATCTGAGATTCTTTTTTCTCGAGGGAAAACCTTTTTTCAATCGCTGCAATTTGTATTTCCTGATCTCGCAGGGCTATGCTATCCTGATAGGCATCTGATAATTTATAAAAATCCAAAGCCCTGGAAACAAGCCCTGTACTTTCATAAACTTTTGACAGATCCGCATAAATTTCCATCAAGAGCCCTTTGTTATTGACTTCTTTAGCAATATTCAGCGCCTGATTGTAAAACCTTATCGCAGAAGCTCCTTCTCCTTTCAGCCAGCTTACATCTCCCATATGCTTCAGTAATTCAGCCTGCTTTTGACGATTTTCCAGTCTTTCATAGATATCCAGAGATTGCTGGTAGAAATGCGTGGATTTCTCCAAATTCTTGTTTTCTTTTTGATAGTTTAGCCCGAAAAACTGATAGGTAATTGCTAAGCCAAATTCATCCTTTCTCTCCGTATTAATTTCCAGCAGCTTTTTCAAATAAGTCCTCGCTTTATCATATGAGCCCTTCTGTGTATAATAATCACTGATCGAAAGATAATTCATTGCAACTCCAAGGCTATTTCCCCGGGTTTCCTCAGCTTTTAACGAGCGCTCGAAGTAAGCTATAGCATCGTCTTCCCTTCCAGGAATATGCAATAAGGTGTTTCCTAATCCATTGCATGCAATGGCTATGTTCCTTAGATCTTCCTCCTCTTCTGCCACTTTCAGAGCCTGCATATAAAACAAAACCGCATTATCATATTCCTGACCATACCGGTAAGCGACCCCGGCGTTATTGGAGTAAATCATTTTCGAAAGCGCCTTGTCGCCATTTCTAACTAGGTTATAGGCTTTTAAATGCAGCGAAGCCGCCTCATCATATTGCTGGTGGTATCGGTACAAAAGGCCTAAATTATCCAACGCACGTGCATATAATTCAGGATTACCGGTCTTCATAGCCAGTTCAACAGCATTTTCAGCATGTTCGTATTCCAGCATCTCGTTGTGCGCGGTATTATGTATCTCCCTGGAACGTGACATTTCCTGTTCCACCCTGATCGAATCTGGTTGCGTCTCTTTAGATAAATCTACAGCGGCCGAAATGTCCGGCTGCGCAAGCAAATGCGCGTATGGTAAAGCCAGAAGGATTGAAACAACCAGATGCACAGAAACGCGCCTGGAAAAGTGGCAAATTTTATAAACGGTATACATAGATATCCTGAATT
>CAZHZR010000127.1:0-1361 GCA_964537095.1 uncultured Roseivirgaceae bacterium | reverse complement strand
TACCTCAAAAATCTATAACTTTCAGATTCTTTTGGATTAGGGAAATTCTTGCTTTTACACTTTCACCTGACCTTAATCCGTCTTCAGGCGTGTTGATGCAGTAATCCACTAGCCGATCAAGTGTACTGGTGGCCACATGCATACGGGTATCGGAAGAAGCATAATAGATAAACACCTCTCCGTTTTCCTTAACTATCCACCCATTTGAAAATACCACGTTGGAAACATCGCCTACTCGCTCGCTGCCTTTTGGAGCAATCAGATGTCCGGCCGGTCTGTGAATTATTTTAGTGGGATCTTCCAGAGAAGTCATGAACATATACAAAACATAACGCAAACCGGCTGCAGTATTTCTTACCCCGTGTGCCAGGTGCAACCATCCTTTTTCAGTCTTAACAGGCGCCGGCCCCTGGCCGTTCTTCACTTCATTAATGGTATGGTACCTTCTGTCTTCAATAATTTTCTCCTCCAGAATCACCGGGTTCTCCATATTTTCACACAATCCCCACCCGATACCTGCACCTTTACCGGTATCAATAAATCCGTCCATAGGCCTGGTGTAAATGGCGTACTTCCCATCCACAAGCTCGGGATGAAGCACGCAATTTCTTTGCTGTGAAGACGGTGTTTTCAAGTCGGGCAGGCGTTCCCAACTTTTGAGATCTTTTGTACGAACAATTCCAGACTGGGCAACCGCACTTGATAAGTCGCCCGAGGGGGCATTTAAGTCTTTGCGTTCTGTGCAAAACAGCCCGTAGATCCAACCATCTTCATGCTGCGTTAGACGCATATCATACACATTTACATCCGGCTCATCTGTTTCAGGCAAAAGTATCGGCAGGTCCCAAAATTTAAAATTGTCGATGCCGTTCTCACTTTCTGCAATTGCAAAAAAAGATTTCCTGTCGTCCCCTTCAGTTCTTACAACCAGACAATGTTTTCCTTCAAATTCAATGGCACCAGCATTGAAAGCAGCATTTACCCCAATTCTTTCCATCAGGAAAGGGTTGGTCGCTTCGTTTAGATCGTATCTCCAGAACACAGGCGCATGCGCCGCCGTCAAAACCGGATATTTGTACTTTTGATAGACACCATTTCCTTGAGCTTCCGGTTCGTTTTTTCGCGAAATTAACCGATCATGCTCAGCAAATAATTGCTCGATTTTTATTTTAAATTCTGCACTGTTTCCCATTTTTACTTTACTTTTTTCCTAAGTTTTCTTCCGTTTGCTGTACTATTTCGTCATCCTGGCTAAATCCTTCTTTATCTTTTTTGGACCCTTTTTCGATTTCATGCGCTAGAATTTTGTCCTCCTTGTCTAAATGATCATACCAGTTCCTTTTTAAGATGTACATGGTAAT
>CAZHZR010000126.1:2536-8639 GCA_964537095.1 uncultured Roseivirgaceae bacterium | reverse complement strand
CTAAAAAGCACAACAGGCAAAAACGTAAACCAAAGCAATTTTAGGTCAAAAGTCTTTCTTAAAGCGTTTTTCAGCAGGCCCTAGCTGTCCTTCCTTCTTAAAAAAAAATCAGGCAGCCTTCTCCAGACTACCTGATTTCAATTCCTTCTATAATCTCCTCCTGCTTGATAGCTTCAGTTAAGCTGTCTAATATCCAACATCTACTGTCTTAAGTCTCAATAAGCCCTCACAGTTTTTCCTTGCATGTAGTTAACAAATGCCCGGTTTACAACCTTATTGCCTCCCATGGTTGGATAATTTCCAGTAAAATACCAGTCGCCGTTGTGATTCGGACAAGCTTTGTGTAGATTTTCTACCGTCTGATACACCACCTGTACTTCCGCTCTAATTTCCGGCGGAGTTATTATTTGAGCTATTTTATTGGATATTTGATCATCTGTAAATTGAGCGTATATTTCCTTTACATGATTAGGCGCATTTTTATTGTTTCTATCCGCCTCACACTTATCATATACTTCTTCCAGCAGATATTCCTTACCTGCTTCTTTGAGCAATACCAGGGCTGCCCTGAAAGCTACAAAATCCTTCATTCTTGACATATCAATGCCATAACAATCCGGGAATCTAATCTGTGGAGCGGAAGAGACAATGACTATCTTTTTCGGCCCTATTCTGTCAAGCATCTTTAAAATGCTCTTCTCAAGTGTGGTACCTCGTACTATAGAATCGTCAATTACCACCACTGTATCTTTTTCCTTTTTGATTACTTCATAGGTGGTGTCATAAACGTGCGCCACGAGTTCGTCCCGGTGTGCATCATCAGTAATAAAGGTCCTCAGCTTGGCATCTTTAATCACCAGCTTTTCTATTCTAGGACGGAATGCCAATAATTGATCTAGTTTATCAGAAGACAATTTTCCATCATGCAAAGCGCGGACCCTTTCTTTAATCAGGTTCTCCTCCATACCTTCAATCATCCCTAAAAATGAGATTTCGGCGGTATTGGGTATATATGAAAATACTGTATTTTCAAGGTCTGCATTGATCGAGTTCATAATCTGAGGAATAAGCAATTCCCCCAATTTCTTTCGCTCATGGTAGATATCCGGATCAGATCCTCTCGAAAAGTAAATCCTCTCAAAGCTGCAGGACTTCTTCTCCTGCTGTTCAATAAATGGATACTCTCCAAACTCCCCGTTCTTCTTAATAATTAAAGCATGACCGGGCTGAATTTCTTTTATCTCCTCATATCTGGCATTGAAAGCTGTTTTAATTGCAGGCTTCTCTGATGCAACTACCACCACTTCATCGTCCGCATAATAATATGCCGGTCTGATTCCCACGGGGTCGCGTGCCACGAAGGCTGCTCCCGATCCGGTCATTCCCGCCATTGCATAGCCACCGTCAAAATCCTTGCATGATCGTCTTAAAACCCGCTGCAAATCCATTTCATTCTGGATTATTTCGGTCACCTCCTGGTTGTTATACTTTCCTTTGTACAGGTCAAATATCCGTTGATTTTCTTCATCCAAAAAGTGGCCGATTTTTTCCATCACGGTCACCGTGTCTACTTTTTCTTTGGGATGCTGCCCTAATTTCACCAGGTTATCGAACAACTCATCGACATTGGTCATATTGAAGTTTCCGGCCACCACAAGGTTCCTGCTACACCAGTTGTTTTGGCGTAACATGGGATGACAGCTTTCAATATCGTTTTTGCCATGCGTGCCATATCTTAGGTGTCCCAGCCAAACTTCACCGGTGAATGCACAATTGGCTTTCAACCATTTTTCATCCTTAAAAAGCTCCCCTCCTTCTTTCTGTGCCTTTTTAAATTTTTTAGCGATTTTGCTAAAAACAGCGGCAATAGGTTGAGGATCTATAGACCGATACCTGCTGATATAACGGGCACCCGGCTCCACATCAATTTTTATATTAGCAACCCCAGCTCCATCCTGTCCTCTATTATGCTGCTTCTCCATCAATAAGTACAGCTTATTAACCGCGTACAAAGGAGTGCCATATTTTTCAATATAATATGAAAGCGGCTTCCTCAGGCGGATCATTGCTATCCCGCACTCATGTTTTATACTATCACTCATCTTGCTAATAATAAAATTCTAAGGCTATCAGATTTATAATTTCCGTCAACCAGCTTGATTTGAAAAACAAAATTAACAGCGGAAAAATCAACAAACCCAGCAGAATATTTTCGCCGGTTTTTTGATTAGTACTGCGCTGCAAAAGTACAGAAATTTCCTTTCCCCGACTACGAAAATAAAGGTAGTACGGGATTTTTAAATAGTAGAACAAAGCCAATACAGTATTGAAAAGTCCAACTATAAAAAGTGCTAACAATAGGGGTTCCTGATTAGTTTGGTAAGCATCATAAACCGAAGAAAAAATTAGCAACTTGGCTGTAAAACCTGCCGTGGGCGGCAAGCCTGTCAGTGAAAGCATGATAATTACCGCTGCTACGCCCACAAATGGCATTTCTTTTCCCAGTCCGGCAAAATCTTCCATATTTTCCAATTCGCTTCGTTCGCTAATAATCTTAATTACCAGGAATGCCGCAAAATTCATGAACAGATAAATGGTGGCATAGAACAGTAAACTTTCCATACCGAAACGCGAGGCTGCTACGACGCCGGCCAGCATAAAACCAGCGTGAGCGATCGAGGAATATGCCATCATGCGTTTGGCGCTTTTCTGCCACAAAGCCGACAAATTTCCTATGAGAATGGTAACAATGGCTATCCAGGCAAGCACTATCATCCAATCGATTTTAAAAATCACACTGCTTTCCGGGAGGCTGATCAGAAAACGGGCAAGAATAAAAATTGCTGCAATTTTCGGCACAGTAGAAAATAAAGCCACAACAGGTGTCGGGGCTCCTTCATAAACATCAGGCGCCCAAATGTGAAAAGGAACGGCTCCTAACTTAAAAATAAACCCTGCAAGCGTCATGCCTATTGCTATATAGTACGGTGCTGCAGGAATCTGCGCCAAGGCCAAATGAAAAGCTTCACTGCTTATATCGAGTGTTCCGGTAAATCCGTAGAGCAAAGACATGCCGTACAGCATGACCGCAGAGGATACGGCACCAAAAATCAAATACTTCAAACTAGCTTCCGTACCCTTTTTGTTGAAATCAAAGTTTGTCAATACATAGGAGCAGATCGAAATTATTTCTATAGCAAGGTAAATGATCAGCAGATTGGTACCCATTACCAACAACATAGCCCCTAATAACAAGCCGTAAATCAAGCTATGGTATTCGCCGAAATGATGTGGACTTTTCCCATTCCTTTGGTAAGAAAAAGAACTGAAAATTGTGAACAATCCTGCCAGACAAAATAGCATCTTCAAAAAAACTGAGAGCTTATCCACCAATAACATTTCTGAGAAAATGGCTTTGCTTCCCACGTTGTACACCTCATGACCCTGAAGAAACAACATCCCTGCTACAGCAACCAGACCGGCAATGCTCAAATAAGAAATATACCTGCTTTTTCGTCTGAATAGCAGGAGGTCTGCCACGATTACGATGAACAGTGATACTGCCAGAACAATTTCAGGCAGAAAATGCTGAACACTCCCCAATACGGCAGCTAAATCCTGATTTAAGCTGTTAATAAATTTACTTGTGTCTATTGCGCGAACCATCAGATTGACTTCAATAATTCGAGGTTAAACTGCCCGGTCGTGTTTACCCAATTGACAAACAAGCCTACCGATGGGCCTATGATATCCAGTAATAAATGGGGGAAAATACCCAGGACGATGGTGATAAGAATACAGGGTATGAACATTAAATACTCTCTGGTGGTCAAATCACTTAATCTTTCATGCCACTTGGATTTGAATACCCAGAATTCGCCAAAAAACATTCTTTGCAGTGTCCACAGATAGTAAGTAGCGCCAAGCACGAGACCAAGGGTGGCTAATATAGCCATCCAAACCGGTAGTACAGCATTGGTAGATGCGCTGAAAGCCCCAAATAATATTAAAATTTCAGCGATAAAGCCGGAAAATCCAGGCAAACCAAGAGAAGCAAAAAAGCCAATGACCACTACTGCTGTAAAATAAGGCATTGCTGATGCCAGCCCTCTGTAGTTTTCAATAAGCCTGTCGCCGGTCCGGTCATAAAGCACACCCGCAATCAAAAACAAGATGGTAGTAATGATACCGTGACTAAACATTTGAAAAATTGCGCCACTTACGCCTTCTGTTGTATTTGAGGCAAGCCCCAACAAGACAAAACCCATGTGCGAAACCGATGAAAAGGCGATCATTTTTTTAATATCAACCATCGCCAAAGCATTCAAAGCCGCATAAAGAATGGAAACAAGACCTATAAAGCCAATCCACCAGGCGAAGTACACGCCTCCTTCCGGAAAGATACCATAGGCGATCCTGATCATGCCATACCCTCCAATCTTAAGCAGGACGCCGGCAAGTATTACGGAAACAGGAGTAGGTGCCTCTACGTGTGCATCAGGAAGCCAGGTATGAAAAGGGACAGCCGGTAATTTTATAGCAAAACCAATCATCAACAAGAGGAATGCAAATATGCGCACCGGCAGATCAAATATTTTAAAATCACTTAAATGGCTCAGGATCGAACCCGGAATATAATTGGCCGTATTCATCATGTCCGGAATACTGAATGTATGGACCATATTTTGCGGCTCTATCTGCTCGCTTTCCAGCATCACCTGCAAGAGGTGAGTCATCTCAGCCGTTATCACATCTCCCTGATTTGCCAATCCCAATTCTACAATGGTGGCTTTTGGATCAATTACCGAAAGATATAGTCCGATCATCACTACCAAAATGAAAACTGAACCGAAAAGGGTGTAGAGGAAGAATTTGATAGCCGCATACTCTCTTCTGGGTCCGCCCCATAGCCCAATGAGGAAATACATGGGCAGCAGCATAAACTCAAAGAAGAGGAAAAAAAGGAAAAGATCCAGCGCAGCAAAGCAACCCATCACGGAAGCATTGAGCAGTAAAAGCAGGGAATAATAGCCTTTTACCTTCTTATCTAACTTCCATGAAGAAATGGCGGCTACAGTCATAACCAGAGCTGTCAATAAAATTAAAGAAATATTCAGCCCATCTACACCTACATGGTATTTTATCGACAATTTACCAAGGCCCTGCATGTCCAGATTGATCCAATCCAGCTTCTCTAAAAAAGCATATGCTTCCTCCTGTTGCAAAAGCACGCCAGTCTCTCTTTCCGGCACAAATTCCATCAAAACAAAAAGCACGATAAGCAACTGAAACAGACAGACAGCCAGATTGCCGAATCTAAATACCTCTTTTTGTTGAGTAGGGAAGAATAATAATACAGCAGCCACCAGCAGTGGGCTAAATATGAGGATTGATAACAAATGTTCTTCCATTCGATAATTTTATAAAAAAGATCCTTCCTGAGGATCTGGCAAAAGCAAAGCATTTTTTTGTTGAAGCGCTGCGTTCTTTTTCTTGTCACCTGTTTCTTCCCTTAAGAAGGGGTGATCAGGGTTGCAGCAGCGCCTCTTCCCGACAAGAATCTATTTTAGAGTAAAATAAATGCAAAAATTATTATCAACCCAAAAAAGGCCCATATAATATAGGTTTGAATTTTCCCGCCTTGAACCCCTTTGGTCATTAATCCCAGACCACCTGTAGTATACACTGCAAGGCGTACAATGCCATCAACAAAAATCTTGTCGAACCACGCGACGAGAAATGAAATGATCACATAGCCTATTCCAAGCAGATTGACGAAAGCATCAACTATTCTGGTGTCGAATTTAGCCAAAGCCCCGGAAATTTTCAGTAATCCTTTTACTACTATCTTATTGTAGATGCTATCCAAAAACCAATTTTTGGAAGATACCCTGTAGAAAATGTTTTTTGGACTCCGAGAATGGGACGAGATATCCGCAATTTCCTTTTGAAACCTGCCCAGATGGTAACCTATGGCAACGCCAGCAAGGGTCATGGTAATAGCCACGATTGAAATTATCAGGTGCAGATCATTATACTTTCCTATGATAACCTGCAGGATTTCGTGAACTTTCACATCAATGAACTGAACAGCCACCATGCT
>CAZHZR010000126.1:0-2436 GCA_964537095.1 uncultured Roseivirgaceae bacterium | reverse complement strand
TAACCTGCAGGATTTCGTGAACTTTCACATCAATGAACTGAACAGCCACCATGCTTCGGTGCGAAATACCCTCCAAAAACCAGGAGTTGCTGGTAGAAAAAGGATTTAAGGAAAACGCAAAACCAAGAGAAAGCCCCGCCAGCAAGATCAGTGGGATTTTAACAAGCAATGAGGATTCGCCAATGCTGATTTTTTTCCCCGTGACTGGATCTGCTGCTCCCCGAAACTCTCCCAAAAACACCATGATAAATTGTCTTGTCATATAAGCAGCCGTCATTAATACGGTGATAAACGCCAGATCGGGCACCAGATATGCCATAGAAATGGTCGTCCCTGACATTGCTTCCGCCCAGGCCCAGGCTCCTGTTAGCAAAGCATCTTTTGATAAAAAGCCCGAAAAAAAGGGCAGTCCTATTAAAGATGCCGTAGCAACGCAATACGCAGCAAAAGTAACGGGCATCCTTCCCCTCAGTCCACCCATATGCCGCATATCCTGAGGGTTAAATTCGCGGATTAGCTGTCCAGGATTGGTATGTTCGGTTTGATGCAAGGAATGAATAATACTTCCGGCGCAAAGGAAAAGACAAGCCTTAAAAAACGCATGCGTAATTAAATGAAATAGTGCCGCATCATAATTACCGGTTCCCATTCCCATGACCATATAGCCCAATTGTGAAATGGTCGAAAAGGCCAACACCTTTTTTATATCGTTCTGTGCAAAGGCAGCAAAAGCACCCATAAAAGCGGTGATGGCACCAATAAAGGCAATAATGGTGAGGGTATCAAGGTTTAGAAGCCCGAAAACCCGCGCAAGTAAAAACACACCTGCAGCAACCATGGTAGCCGCATGGATAAGTGCGGAAACCGGTGTGGGACCTTCCATGGCATCGGGTAACCACAATTGAAGCGGAAATTGCGCAGATTTAGCGACGGCTCCGCAGAAAAGCCCAATACCCGCAACCGTGAGCCAATTGATTGTCCAGGACGGTTCCCAGCCCAACAAATCAATTGAAAATACAGAGGTCCACATCAATTGATCCTTTGGAAGTGTAGCTGCTAGCACCTTTAGGTTTTGCAAATCCAGCGTTTCAAAATTTGCCCATAAAACCATTAAGGCAATCAGAAAGCCCAAATCGCCGACTCTGTTGATAAGAAAAGCTTTTTTGCTGGCTCTTGCGGCTGCTGGCCGGGAAAACCAGAATCCGATTAGAAGGTAGGAGGACAGCCCTACCAATTCCCAGAAAACAAAAATGATTAACAAATTATCGGCCAGTACTATCCCCAACATGGAGAAGGTAAAAAGCGCTAAAAAGGCATAGTAGCGCACATAACCCGCATCATCTCGCATGTACTCCAAAGAAAACACATGAACAAGTAAGGACACAAAAGTAACGACGACCAATAGCAATACGGTTAAATTGTCGAGTAAAATCCCCGCGGTCAGTGTCAATACTTTGTTGGAAGACCATAATTTAAACCAGGGAACCTGAAAGTGCTGAATTTCCTGCGTCCACACCTGGCCGAACAACCACAGCGCAATAAAAAATACGATGCCTATCGCCGCGCATGCTATTATAGACGCTCCTTTTTTTGATATGTGCTGATTTAATATTAAAAAAAGGAAAGAAATAAAGGGAAGGATTAATAAAGCAACAGACAATATAATGTCTGGCGTTAGTGGATTGGATAAAATTAATATTTCCGGATTCACGCGCAAATTTAACCTTTTAGTTCATTAATTTTATCCAAAGCGGTGGTTTTGTAGTATGCATACACCTTTAAAATGATTGCCAGAGCCACTGCGGCTTCACAAGCGGCGATTACCATCACAAATAAAGCAAAGAATTGTCCCTGAATCAATCCGCCATCCATTTGGCTAAAGGCCACAAGATTTAAATTCGCCGCATTTAGCATCAACTCAATGCCCATCAATACCACAATGGCATTTTTTTTGGTAATGACCGCAATGATGCCAATACAAAACAATATTGCCGATATGTAAATAAAATGCTCAATTGGAATCATTTCGAAATTATGAATTGTGAATTATGAATTTTGAATGGTGGCTTTGAACGAAAATTTTTTGAACTTTGACAAATAGCTTACTCATTGGTTCATTATAAATTATAAAATCAGTAATTAACAGTCATTTCTCAATCTGTCTGCCCGCAATAAAAGCCGCCCCTATCAAGGTAAGCAATAATAAAACTGCGATAATTTCAAAGGGCAGCATGTAGGTACTCATCAGTTTCACCCCTATCAGTCCTACTGTAGATTCACTCGCCAGACCTGCCACTTCATTGGCAGTCCCCATGGCAGCAAAATTCACCTGATAAATTCCGTAAAACAGCGTTCCGAATACAGTAAGCCCGATCAAATATCCCGTATAATTATTGTGACTCTCCGTGGTGACGGACTGTCCGGAAAGCCTGTTGG
>CAZHZR010000125.1:0-8849 GCA_964537095.1 uncultured Roseivirgaceae bacterium | reverse complement strand
GACAGCGCCAGAACGCAGGTAGTCATGGAAAGCCTGCTGGTAGAGATTGTGGAAACTGGTAGCAGTATCGCTATTCTAGATATATCCGGGGTGCCTGCGGTGGATTCACTGGTTGCGCAGCACCTGATCAAAACGGTAAGTGCGACCCGGCTGATGGGGGCAGAATGTATTATAAGCGGCATACGCCCTGAGATTGCTCAAACTATTGTTCATCTGGGAATTGACCTGACAGGAATCACCACCAAAGCCTCCTTAGCTAGTGCTTTAAAATTGGCTTTTCAGATGTTGAGGTATGAGGTCGTAAGAACTGACAGAAAAACCCTAAATAGATAACAGTGGATAAAATTCCTATTTTAAAGATGGGGCCATTTCTTTTGGTCACCGTTCAGGTAGATTTATATGACAGGCTGGCCTTGAACTTAGAGTCCGACCTGATAAACAAGGTGAGCGATACCGGAGCTAAAGGCGTGTTAATAGATATTTCTTCAGTGAGTATTGTTGATTCTTTTATGGGCAGGATCCTCGGAAATATAGCCCAAATGTCCAAAATAATGGACGCCCAAACTGTAGTTGTAGGTATGCAACCTGCTGTTGCCATCACTCTGGTGGAACTGGGTCTGACTTTGCAGGGCGTTCACACGGCTTTAAATGTGGAGAAAGGCATGGATCTTCTTAGAGAAAAAATGTCAATAGAGGAAGATCCTGTTGAGGAAGACGAATAAAGAAATCCAATTACATGATGGTTTTAAGCAAAGAGGCGATTGCTATCTCTAAAGAACAGGATGTAGTCCTTTTTAGAAATAGAGTGAAGGAGATGGCAAACAAGATTGGGATGGGCATTGTAAATCAAACCATGCTAATTACGGCAGCAAGTGAACTTGTCAGGAATATGCTTAAATACGGCAATGGAGGAAAAGTGTTGGTGGAAATCGTCAGTCTGGATAAGAAAAGTGGCGTTAGACTAACATTTGAAGACAAAGGCCCGGGAATAAAAGATGTTGATATGGCCATGAAGGACGGCTTTTCTACGGGCAAGAGTCTGGGCTTGGGGCTTCCCGGAGCAAAAAGACTCGTCAGTAAATTTGATATAAAAAGCACAGTGGGAAAAGGTACGACTGTGACAATAATTAAATGGAAAAATGGATAATCATCCCCATGTGCTCTTCTCGCTTTCGGACAGGAGTTATGTAAATCTTGTAAAAAGAGAAATAAAAAAAATTGTCGAGGGAATAGGTTTTAAAGCGAAGCGCTTTGCGGAAATTGAGATTATCATTTCAGAAATGACCTCCAATATCATCAAGCACACTCCGGGAGGGTCTATTCTTGTAAAGCATATCACCATCGGAGCTGTAGAAGGAATAGAAATTATCAGTATCGACAATGGGCCAGGCATGCTCAATCCGTTGATGATGTTGAAAGACGGCGTTTCTACCACCAATACTTTGGGCCAGGGTCTAGGCGCGATTAAACGTCTGTCTGATAACTTCGACATCTGTTCTGTTCCCAGGTGGGGAACCATTGTATTGGCCAGGGTTTTTAAAAACGAAAATGCAAAGGAATTACTGGGCAAGGAGGTGTTTATTACCTCTGCCCTGATGGTGCCCAAAAAAGGGGAAGAATACTGCGGCGATGGGTATAAAATTAGCACCAAAGGGGATTCTTGCCAAATTTTAGCTTTCGACGGGCTGGGGCACGGTCCGGAGGCTCAAAAAGCAAGTGGGGCTGCTATAAAATCGTTTGTTGAAAGCAAGAAACTTGACCCGGCAGAAAAGTTGAGAAAAATGCACCCTGTTATCAAGCACACAAGAGGTGGCGTAGGAATGGCACTTTCTATAGATCTCAAAAGCCATTCTTTGTCATATTGTGGTGTTGGAAATATTTCTGCACGCGTTTTGTCCGAAGGTAAACTGAAAAGTTGTATCTCTTACAATGGTATAGTAGGCCATGCTTTCCCCAACACCTTGCATACCAATACTATAGTTTGGGCTAAAGAAGATTTCCTTATTATAACATCTGATGGCATCACCAGCAGATGGGATGCAAGCGCTTTATCGAATATACTTAAACATGACATCGCAATTGTTACCGCGGGTTTGTTTAAAGATTTTTCCAGAGGAACTGATGATTCTCTTGTAATGATCGTGAAGTGTAATAGGAATGTTACTAGTTAAAACGTTGTTCAATTAACCGGATTCAGCTTTATTAACAACTGCTCAATAGAATCTTAAGCCATTTCCAATGAAAACCCAGATCTTAACATTCCCAATCTTAAATGAACTTGATATCATTCTTGTTCATAGAAGGGCCATTCAACTTTGCGAATATACCGGCATCAGCGTCTCCGACAGAACCCGTTTTGCAACCGCCATTTCAGAAATATGCAGGAATTGTTTGGAGTATGCTAAAGGTGGTGACGTCACTTTTTCTATTGATGAAACCAAGGAGCAATTTTTTATAGAAAGCGAAATAGAAGATCAGGGGCCTGGAATTGCCAACCTGGACGACGTTCTAAAAAATGAACATGTGAACGCTAACATGAGGGGCGTAGGAATATCACATTCCAGAAAGCTGGTGGACTTTTTTGATATACAAACCAGTGGGGCAGGCACAAAGGTTTGTCTGGGAATGAAGGTGCCGCCCAAGCATCCTATCATCAATTCCTTAATTATAAAAGGCTGGATTCAGCATTTTAAGAAGAATTTTCCGGTTTCACCATATGAAGAAATAAAAAGGCAGAACATTCAGCTACTGGGCGTAACAGAGGAGCTGAAGCTGAAAAATCTGGAAGCTGAAAATCAGATAGGCGAAATAAAAGCGCTAAATGCGCAGCTTAAAACAGCCAATCAGGAGCTGGAAGATTTTGCCTACACCATATCCCACGATTTAAAAAGCCCCATTAACAATATAGAGGAGCTGATAAAACTACTCGGCAACGAGGAAAAGGCAGAAAACCACCGCACTTATCTGAAATTTATAGATACCTCTGTTCAAAGACTCAAAGCGACCATCAAGGGACTGGTCGAAATTATTGAAACCCAGAATACGGAGAGAGACATCTTTAAAAACGTGACGTTTGAGGAGATGTTTGATTTGATCAAGGAGCAATATGCCGGCGAAATAGATGCATCTGCAGCCGTGCTAAAATCCAACTTTAAATGTGGGGAGATCAAATATTATGAAGCCTACGTGCAAAGTATCATGCAAAATTTGATCAACAACAGTATCAAATACAAAGATCCCGAAAAACCGCCTGTCATTAAAATTTCTACAGTAGTTGAAGGTGATTTCTGTCTGTTAAAGATTGAAGACAACGGCATTGGTATGGATATGCGCAAAATAGGCGATAAGCTTTTCAAGCCATTCACCAGATTCAACAACAAAATAGAAGGCAAAGGCATAGGACTCCACCTCGTAAAGAACATGGTTGAAAAAAATGGCGGCAGGATAGAAGTAGACAGTGCGGTCGGGAAAGGCACTACTTTTAAAGTTTACCTTAAGCCATATTGATTCCTTTTCTTTTCTTTCAGTATTATCATTTTTCGGGCGCCCGGGGCGGGCTCAATGTCGTTAAGCCTCATTAAAGAATCGCCGATTTTCAATCGCACACGCTTCAGTCAGATAACAGCATAGTATGCCCGCCGCTCAGCTTGAATTTTTAAGCTTGTTCCAGCAAAAAATTATTTTTTATTAAAAAATTAGTAGTAATATTAACAATATTTTTCTCTTTGTTGTCATTGCTTTTTGAATTCTGTCATATTTTAACCCTTTATCTGGAATTTTAATGAAAATCGATTCCTATGAGACCACGGCCAATTTCGATGAGATGTTTGAGGCAAACGGAGAGTGTAGGCCGCATTACCGGCAATTTTTGGCATTGTTAAAAAAGATTCCTGAAAAGAAATTAGCACAATTGCAATTTTCGGCCAATAAGGCGCAGATGGCCATGGGAATGACCTTCAATGTATATCATGATAACCAGGGAATTGAAAAAATTCTGCATTTGGACATCATACCAAGAATTATTCCGGGAAGGGAGTGGGAAATATTAGAGAAGGGACTGCGGCAAAGAATCAAGGCAATGAACATGTTTCTTCAGGATATTTACAACGACCAAAATATCTTAAATGAAGGCATTGTTCCTAAAGAGCTTATATTGAACAGCAAGGATTTTCTAAAACCCTGCATGGGCCTGACACCCCCTAAAAACATATGGTGCCATATAACCGGAACAGATCTGGTAAAGGATCAAAACGGGAAGTATTTTATTCTTGAAGATAATTTAAGGTCTCCCTCTGGAGTTTCCTACATGCTGGAAAGCCGGGAAATTATAAAACGCGCGTTTCCAGACCTGTTCAATCACCTCGGTGTGAGGCCAGTTTCAGATTATTCCGTCAAATTGTTGAACATGCTTCAGCACTTGTCTGATAAATCTAAGCCTGTAATAGGAATCCTGACTCCTGGGATTTATAATTCTGCGTATTTTGAACATTCTTACCTGGCGCAGCAAATGGGTGTAGAATTGGTAACGGGCATGGATCTTTTGGTGAGGAATAAAAAAGTTTATATGCAGACTACTAAAGGCCTGGAGCAAATCGATGTTCTCTACAGACGAATCGATGATACTTTTTTGGATCCACTGGCTTTTAATCCCGATTCTATGCTGGGTGTTCCAGGCTTATTTGAAGCCTACAAAGCAGGTAACATCGGACTGGCCAATGCTCCCGGCACCGGCGTAGCAGATGACAAAGCGGTGTATGCTTACATGCCAAAAATCATCCGGTATTATCTCGAGGAGGAACCATTGCTTTCTAACGTCCCCACGTACTTGTGCAGAGAAAAAGAAGACAGGGAATATGTGCTTGAAAATATAGCTGACCTCGTAGTAAAAGAAACCAATTCGGCAGGGGGATATGGCATGCTTATCGGCCCTAAATCAGACAAAGCGGAGCATGAGAAATTTAGAGCACTGATAAAAAGCAATCCGGATAATTATATTGCACAACCGACACTTTCACTTTCTACGGTTCCTACCGTTATAGACAATAAGGTAATAGAGGGAAGGCATGTAGATTTGCGTCCTTACATTTTGTATGGAAGCGACATAGAGGTGATTCCGGGTGCATTGACGAGGGTGGCCTTAAAGAAAGGTTCATTGGTAGTCAACAGCTCGCAGGGAGGTGGGAGCAAGGACACATGGGTACTTTATAACGATTAAAATATGGTTATATGTTAAGCAGAGTAGCAAATTCAATGTATTGGCTGGGCAGGTACCTGGAGCGGGCAGAAAATTACGCCCGGTTTATAGATGTGAATTTTAACCTGATGCTGGACCTTCCTCACGATATCCAGGAACAGTGGAAACCGCTTATTAAAGCGACCGGGGATTATGATGCCTATGTGAAAAAACACACGACCTTTGACAAAGAATCCGCCATTCACTTTCTGGCCTTTGACTATGACAATCCCAACTCCCTGATTTCGTCAATTACCTTTGCCCGTGAAAATGCAAGAATTACCCGTGAAAACCTGACCAAGGAAACTTGGGAAAATATAAATCTGGCCTATCATTTCGTGAAAAAAGGAGCAGAAAAAAAGGTATGGAAAAAAGCAGACCCGAGAGACTTTTTCGAAAGCATCAAATCTCAGATTCTATTGTTGTATGGCCTGGCGGACAGCACCGTAGCCCGAACAGAAGGCTGGTACTTCAGGCAATTGGGTCAGTTGCTGGAGCGTGCAGATAAAACCGCCAGAATACTGGATGTGAAATACCATGTGCTTCTCCCTTCACCCAAAGAAATTGGGACGCCGCTGGATTTTCTCCATTGGATTGCGCTATTGAAATCAGTGACCGGATTTAATACCTATAGAAGACTGTATGGAAATATTAATCCATCAGGCGTTGTGGAGTTTTTAGTACTTAATAAAATTTTCCCGCGGTCTGTATTCTATTGCCTGAAAGAGGCTGAGTCCTGCCTTTTCAAGATATCTGAATCTACGGGGCCAGGCTTTAGAAACAGTGCAGAAAAAGCGATGGGAGAATTGAGATCAAGTTTGGAATATCATGACGTCAGCGATGTTTTTAATAGAGGATTGCATGAGTACCTGACCCATCTTCAGATTAAATTAAATTATATCTCAGATCAGATAGATATTAACTTTTTCAAAATAACTGATAACAAGCAAAAGCAATCTTTTTTCCGGCAGGAGCAAGGTTGATTTTTTAAATTAAGACATATGGATTTGAGCATCTCTCATATAACACGATATCAATATGAGAACCCGGTAATGTTGAATATGCATTCAATTTTTTTAAAGCCGCTGCAAAGATCCTGGTTAACCATAGAAAATTATCTGATAAATGTACTTCCGGCCCCCGATGGGCTGGAGGAAAGATCCAGTATAGAAGGAAATCCTTTTTTTCAAGCCTGGTTTAGTGGCTTGTCAGATAAGCTGGAAATTTCCACCTCATTTAATGTGTCGCTTAAGCCTTTTAATCCTTTTTCTTTTATCATACATCAGGATTTTGTGAGCAACATCTCGCTCACCAGAGAAAAACTATTTTTTTATGAAAAGAACGAAGAAGTTTTACTATATCCTTATCTGCTAAAAGGCTCTTTTTCACGGCTGCAAGAATTTGCCAATCAGGAATTCTACAAAAATAGCGATAATCTGATCGGCTATTTGATGGGCCTCACTTCAAGTATACATTCAAAATGGACGCATATTATCAGGAAGGAAGAAAACTTATGGGAACCGGATTATACATTTGAGCGAAAAGAAGGCTCCTGCAGGGATCTGTCGTGGATGCTAATCCATATGCTGAGGATGCAAGGGCTCGCCGCCAGGTTTGTCAGTGGCTATGCTTTCAATCCGGAGTCGAACGAAGGCCATGAACTGCATGCCTGGGTGGAAGCGTATTTGCCGGGAGCAGGTTGGGTAGGAATGGATCCCAGTCTAGGG
Source organism: uncultured Roseivirgaceae bacterium (assembly GCA_964537095.1). Lineage (GTDB taxonomy): Bacteria > Bacteroidota > Bacteroidia > Cytophagales > Cyclobacteriaceae > CAMPJM01. Next base: position 1,889 of record CAZHZR010000125.1, on the reverse strand, counting down.
TTATTTACAGACCAAAACTACATACCCCTGGCCTGTAGCAGCGATGCACGGAATACACTGCCTGTGCACGGCAATTATGCCGGCCTTGGTGCTGCCGCGCTTTCAACCAAGGTAGAAATCAGAAAGCGATAAAGCCATGCTCATGAAGCTTGAAAAGTCAAATTTTTGTCATTTATATAGCGGGGTTCCGTTTAATATCTCTAATATTAGGCTTGAAATCGAATCCTTAATCGTCTTCACTCCATTTATAATCAATCAAACGAAATGACATTTTGCCTGGGAATTAAAGTTAAAGCAGGGCTGGTAGCCATTGCAGACACAAGGATCACATCAGGGACTGATACAACTGTTAAAAAGAAAATATTTGTTCAGCAGAAAAATAACCACTCCTTTTTTATCATGACCAGTGGATTACGCTCGGTAAGAGACAAGGCAGTGACTTATTTTGAGGAAGTTTTGGAAGAGGAGGGAAGCTTTTCGAAATTGTACCAGGCAGTGAATGCCTTTGGGAAACAATTAAGGAGGGTCGCGGACGAGGACAGGGAGGTTTTGCAAAAAGCTGGTCTAAAATTTAATTTGAACACCATTGTAGGAGGACAGCTTCAGGAAGATGAAGAGCATAAATTGTACCTTTTGTATCCTGAAGGAAATTGGGTGGAGTTGGGTGAAAGCGCCCCATTTGTCATTATTGGTAACAGTGGCTACGGCAAACCTATATTAAACAGAATCATTAACGAAAATTCCTCTCTGGCAGAGGCCTTAAAAGCAGGCTTTCTCTCATTCGATTCCACCAGAGTGAGCGCGAACGATGTAGATTTCCCGATTGATGTGAGCTTATATGAAAAAGGAAGTTTTAACATGGTAGAACATCGTTATGAGAAACGGGACCTTGAAAAAATCTCTATGCTATGGGAAAAGGAACTTAAGAAGGCCTTGAATAACATTCCTGATAAATGGACTACCAATGCACTTTCTAAACTTCACATAAAAAACAATGAAAATTCCTAAACTTTCCTGCCAGGATTCTTTGTATAGCAGTGAACAAACAGTAGAATTTAAAAGATGAAATTTCAGGTTAGCAGTACACTTCAATACGTTGTGAGGGATTTGAGCACATTAATCTTTAATATTTCTGCTTTGAAATCTCCATCGCAAGCTATTCTTGAAGAAAGCCTTCTCCTGGAACCCTCGCTTTTAGCTGAAGAAATACCTTCTTTGGATTTAACCAGCCGAAGCGTAAGGATTGTTTCTGAAGGGAATATGGAACTGACAGTTAAATACAATGCCCTGATAGAGCATGAAATTAAACTCATTGACAGAAGCGAACTTACGTTCCCTTCTACTACAGATCTTTCTGCGGCCGTTCTCCCATACCTGTTGCCCAGCAGGTATTGCCAATCTGATAAGTTGTTTCGTCTTGCGCAGGATAAATTTGGCAAAATAGAGAATGCATACGATTGTCTGAGGGAAATATGTTTCTGGATTCATAAAAACGTAGATTATGTGAGCGGAAGTACAGATTCCGGAACCTCTGCTTTTGATACGGTAACGCAGCGACAGGGGGTTTGCAGAGACTTTGCACATTTGGGGATAGCGCTGTGTCGGGCACTAACCATTCCTGCCAGGTACTTATCTTGCTATGCCTACCAGCTACATCCACCGGATTTTCATGCTTGTTTTGAGGCTTATATTGGAGGAAACTGGATGGTTTTTGATCCTACAATGCTTGCTCCTTTAAATGGCTTGGTCAAAATCGGGACGGGTAGAGATGCTGCCGATGTGGCGGTAGGCACGATTTACGGAAATTTGAGTTTCAAATCTATGGAGGTGACCAGCCAGGTGATGGATGAAGGTTTCAGGCCACTATTCTTCGAAGACCTCGAAAACCA
>CAZHZR010000124.1:2458-8942 GCA_964537095.1 uncultured Roseivirgaceae bacterium | reverse complement strand
AAAACGGGTTTTAAAAATAGAATTTGACATAATTAAAAAATTTTGGTGATAACTAGAAAATCATAAAGCTATAGAATGCAAAAGTTTCTGCCATCCTGTCCTGTACCCCTCAAATGGCTGAAATACACGGAATTCAACTAATTTTAGACCGTTGTGAATTTGGTCTAATAGGATTGTTTGAAAACAAAAATCGGGCTTTAATGCCGATTGCATAGAGATTTTATCATTATCTATCCCTTAGATTTGGCAGAAAAAAACTTCTCGCCAAGCGGGTTTCAGCAGAAGAAAAAAATTTATTTTTGTAGAAATTTTCCGTACGGTATTATCTTTTTTGACGGAGTTGTGGGGGTGCAAATATTGGAATCCGGGTTCAACTAATCACCAGAACTTTTCAGTTTCCAGTAGGGGTTTTCCGTTCTCGCATTTTTCATAATTGCTTCCATTTCTTTAACAAGTTTTCTGTTGCCTTCGGAAAGATCCGTCGTTTCAGAAATGTCGGTTTCGAGGTTGTATAAGGCTGTCGGTCCTTTTGGGTCTTTCCTAAAAGCCTTCCATTTCCCCATCCTCACAGCCTGGTGACTGTATTTCTCTTCATGAAACTCCCAGTAAAGATAATCATGCTTTTCTTGTTCTTGCTCCCTGCCCAATAAGGTAGGAACCATCGAGATTCCTTCTGTGGTTATACCGTCCAAACCTGTACCTGCCAGTGCTGCCAGCGTCGGCAAAATGTCCCAAAAAGCGGATACATGATCGGATACCTGTCCGGCTGTAATCTTCCCTGGCCAACGCACGATAAAAGGCACCCGGATGCCACCCTCGTACAAATCCCGCTTTGCTCCGCGCAGGGCTCCATTGCTGTCAAAATATTTCGGATCCGCCCCTCCCTCTTTATGTGGGCCATTATCACTACTGAACATTACAATCGTATTTTCATCCAGCCCCGCATTTTTAATTGTCTGCAGTACTTTCTGCACCGCATTATCAACATGCGTAATCATAGCCGCATATGCCGCCTTCGGATAGGGTTGTGAATTGTAGAAACCCAGTGAGTCTTTCCCATCGCTTCCTGCCATGCTTGCCACATAAGGAACTTCTTCAAATTGGCCCTTAAAAAAATTAAATATGGTGTCCTCGGGAACCAATAGCTCGGCATGAGGAATGGTATAGGCCAAATAAAGAAAAAACGGCTCCTCCCCGGCCCCGTTTATAAATTTAACAGCTTCGTCGGTAAAAATATCATTTGAAAAATATCCTCTCTTGCCTCCCACGTTCTCAGCAACCGGTTCTTTCTTCCCGTTTTTATACAGGTAAGCCGGATAGTGCCAATGTGCGTGTGCCTGGTTCAAAAAGCCATAACTGTAGTCGAATCCTTTCTTGCCTGGCTCGCCGGTTGTTCCGTCCATACCCATTCCCCATTTGCCTATCACTGCCGTTTTATAACCTGCTCTCTGTTGTAGAATTTCACCGATGGTGGTATCCTCCGGCCGAAGCTCAAGCTCACCGCCAAAACCATGCTCACCGGTCTCGTAATTTCCGCGCACCCAACTATGCCCCGGATCCCGACCAGTCATTAACGAGGCCCTGGATGGGGCGCAGACTGTAGAACCTGCGTAATGCTGCGTAAATCTGATGCCTTCCGCAGCCATTTTGTCCAAATGGGGAGTTTTTAAAATTTCCTGTCCATAACTGCCTAAATCGCCATACCCCATGTCATCTACCAAAATATAAATGATATTGGGCTTTTCGACAGGCCTTGCTTGGGCCCAAAGCTTGGCAGGCCAGAGGTGCAAAAATAGCAGGATAAATGCCAGTACGATTTTGAATGAATTTTTTAGAACATGCATCAATAAGATCGGATTATATGCTGAACGAAAACGAGAAAAAACAGTCACGACACCAGATTTTGACCATTGACCATTTCTAAAACTATTTCCTCTGCCAATTACCGAATGATAAATGGAATCTCCATCCTGTACTATTGTGCTGTCTCAACAAAAAAGTCCGTGGCCATTATCGCCGGAATGGAATGCTGATGGCTACTGATTAATCAGAATACAAAACACAGCTCGAATTTTAAACAATATTCAGGGCTGGTTCTACTCTTGCTTTTAAAGGCCGACAAGATTTATATCAAAAAAGTCATAGGATGGAAAATAAATGGTTAAACATCTAAAAATCAACCACAAAAAAGATATTGACATTTTTTGAAGACATTTTAATTTTCTGTATTTTTCATAGAATAGCTATTTTGGTTGATGGTATTGCTCAGTGCAATAAATCGACTTTTTAGAAAAATGCAGCAGCCACAAGTTCTAATGAAATATTTCGTAAAATTTACAGCCCGTCTTTTATTGGTTCTCCTAGGAATCGTCGGACTTACCACGGGCCTGGCAAAAAGCGTAGGCGCACAATCAAACCCTATTAAATTTAAGACGCTGTCTTCGAATGAAGGACTCTCCAACAGCCTTGCCTGGAGTATTGCCCAGGACAACAAAGGATTTATCTGGATTGGAACCTATGACGGGTTGAGTCTTTATAATGGATATGAATTTAAAACCTATCGCCATAACGATAAAGACCCAAACTCTATAAGTCATAATTACATTTTCGGAATTCTCGTCGATTCAAAAAACAGACTTTGGATCGGCACGCCCAAAGGGATTGACTTGTATGATGCAGCGAATGACCGGTTTATTCGGTTCAGCCCCTTGCTCAAACCCGGCATAAATAATCCTGATACTTTTTGGCTTTATGAGGATGATCAAAACAGAATTTGGGTGGGTACTGCTGACGGTATTATTTTTTTTAATGAAGAAACACGAACGTTTGACAGAAGCACCCTTACCGCCACCCTTGGGATATCTGCACAGATTACTGCATTCTTAAAAGACGAAGATGGCAACTTCTGGTTGGGTACGGACTATGCTGGCCTTCATTCATGGAATCCTGAAAGTAAAAGCCACCGAACCTATAAAAAAGCACAAAACGATTCCTCAAGTCTATCTGATAACTATATAAATACTTTATTTAAAGATAGCCGCGGCAACCTTTGGATTGGCACACAGGACGGCTTGAATAAATTCAATAAAGTCGCCAATAATTTTAAACAGTACAAGAGCAATCCAGATGACCCGGGGGCAATCAGCATTGGAAAAATAAAGTGCATTGACGAAAGCAATAACGGGCATTTATGGGTAGGGACTACAGATGGAGGGCTTAATGAGTTTGATCCTAAAACAGAAAAATTCAGGATTTACAAACGAGATTCAAAAGATCCTAACAGTCTCTCCGACAACGCTGTAAAAGATATTATGATCGATAGACTGGGTGGATTATGGGTGGCAACATTTAGAGGTGTTAGCTTCGCGGATGATTATCAGCTACAGTTTAATCATCTGGAAAAAAAGGAGCATGATCCTGCCAGCCTTACCGATAATTATGTGACTACCCTATTTACCGACAGTCAGGATAATGTATGGTACGGAAATCGATATGGAATTTCAAGATACCAACCAAAGCAAAATAATTTCAAGCATTATAAACATGACCCCAACGACTCCTTGTCTATTCCAGACGGCGCTATTCTTAATATCAGTGAAGATCCGCAAGGAAACCTCTGGAGCGTTACGCATACCGGCATCGTGAGCATGTTTGATCGTAAAAAGAAGGTATTTAATCGCTTCCTTCATCAACCGAATAACCCACAAAGTATCCCCTCACGGTCCAACTTCGTTTATTGCACCCGCGATGGAGACGTTTGGGTAGGATCCATAAAAGGCATTAGCAAGCTTGATAAAAGGCAAAATAATTTCACGCATTATCCCCTGCCGGATTCGACCGGTCTAGGCAATACGTTGACTATTTTTGAAGATTCCAGAGAAAATATTTGGGTAACCACCTGGACCGGCATTTATTGGTTTGACCGTAAAACCAATACTTTTTCGCTGAAACAAGACCTTTCGAATAAAATATGGCCCTATCAACCAACCCAGATATACGAAGACAGCAATACCAACCTCTGGATCGGAACGGCCTTCAACGGACTTTTCTTTTATGATGCTACGGAAGAAACCTTTAAAAAATTTGCAAACAACGAAGACCTGCCTAATATTTATATTAAAGGCATTTTAGAAGACAACGACGGAAATATATGGTTAAGTTCTAATGAAGGGCTGTGCCGGTTTAACCCCCTTACCAATGAATACAAGCAGTATGGCCTGCATGATGGGCTCAAGAATAAAGAGTTTACCTTAAGGTCTTGTGCAAAGCTACAGGACGGGAGACTGTTTTTCGGGGGCCCTAAAGGGATAAGCGTCTTTTATCCGGCAAAAATTCAACAAAACCCCCATCCTCCTGAGGTTGTTCTCACGGATTTCCAACTATTTAACAAGGCGGTTTCCATTGGACCAGATTCACCCCTGCAAACTTCTATTGTTGAAGCAAAAAAGATCAACCTAAGCTATAAAGAAACGGTGTTGTCATTCGAGTTCGTAGCGCTGAGCTATAGCTCGCCTGAAAAAAACCAATACGCTTACAAAATGGAGGGATTCGACAAAGATTGGACCTACTCCGGAGCCCGTCGATTTGCATCCTATACAAATTTGCCTCCCGGAAAAACTTACACTTTTAAAGTAAAAGCTTCCAACAACGACGGCGTGTGGAATGAAGAAGGCACTTCTCTTCAAATTTATATTAGTCCGCCTTTCTGGCTCACCTGGTGGTTCTACGCCCTTGTAGTATGCTTCGCCGCATTGACGCTACTGGGCCTGTACAAATGGAGAACACGGCAGCACAAACGGCAGAGGAAAGAGCTGGAGCGCATGGTAAAAGAAAGAACGGAAGAGGTAGAACACCAAAAAGATGCCATAGCCGCTCATGCTTCACGCTTAAAAACCGCCAATGAGGAAATTAAACTGAAAAATAAAAAAATTCGCAAACAGGCGAACAAACTCAAGGTGATAGACCAGCTAAAATCGCGGTTCCTGGCTAACATTTCGCATGAATTAAGAACTCCGCTTACACTTATTCTAATGCCGCTGGAGGAGATGATAGCTTCTAATTCCAAACGATCAGGAGCGGGCGCCCAGCTATCTGTCATGGAAAGCAATGCAAAACGATTGCTGCAATTGATCAACCAGCTTTTGGATCTTTCTAAAATAGAAAGCGGAAAAATTCCGCTGATCCTGAGCCGCCAAAACATAATTCCATTTATCCAAAATGTGAGCAACTGCTTTTCTCTGCAGGCAAAAAAACAAAATATTAATTACAGATTTTTTTGCAACGATAAAGAAATCCAAATGGCTTTTGATAAAGACAAACTGGAGAAAATTATATATAACCTACTCTCAAACGCGTTGAAATTCACGCCTGAAGGAGGGAACGTGGATTTAACCGTGGCCAAGACTGAACTAACAGAAACTAAGGAAGATAAGAAAGGCGTAAACCAGTGTAAATATCTCAAAATTATAGTGAGTGACACAGGTCAGGGTATATCAGCAAAACATATTCCTTATATATTCGACAGGTTCTATCAGGCAGAACCATCGCTCATTCAAAAGAATGAGGGTACGGGTATTGGCTTAGCGCTCACGAAGGAATTGGCAGAACTTCATGGCGGAAATGTATATGTAAAAAGCGAACTCGGACAGGGAACAAGTTTCACCGTATTGTTGCCGATGCATCAGGAGGCAATAGAAGAAAACATCACTCAACCCGTCGAGAAACATCTTTCAGACAATGCATTTGTTCAAAAGGGGCCGGAAAAAGAAATTTTGCGTGCTCCTGAACCTGCAAAAAGCAACAGCGCAGCGCACATTTTAATAGTTGAGGACAATAAAGAACTTCGGCAACAGGTAAAAAGAATCCTTGCTACAAAATACCGGGTGGATGAGGCAGAAAACGGCATCGAAGGCTGGGAGAAAGCTAACGACCTCATGCCGGATTTGATCATCTCGGATATCATGATGCCGGGGAAAGACGGCCTTGCTTTGTGCCAACAGCTGAAAAACGATCCGGCAACCAGCCATATTCCGACGATCTTATTGTCAGCAAGAATAGACAGTGAAGAAGCCGGTTTGAGTGTGGGCGCTGACGACTATATTACAAAGCCCTTCAATGTAAAATCGCTTGTACTAAAAGTCAGGAATTTACTGGAAACCCGTAGGAAGTTTAAGAAGGCCATATGCAAGGAGTTGGGCATCTCGGATTTCAACTCTTCTCCTGAAAAAGGCGTAATTGTAAATCCGTTCGATACGGCGTTCATTAAAGAGGCTACTGACATTGCTCTTAAATATTTGAGCGACCCTGACTTTAAGATGGAAAAGTTTTGCCAGGAATTGGGGATGAGCCGTACCCTGGTTTACAAAAAGCTAAAATCCTTAACCGGCCTGAGTCCCAACGATTTCATCAGGCAGATAAGACTAAACAAAGCCAGCCAGATGTTACTGGAAGGAAACTTCACGGTGACTGACGTCATGTTCAAAAC
>CAZHZR010000124.1:0-2358 GCA_964537095.1 uncultured Roseivirgaceae bacterium | reverse complement strand
CAGGAACAAAATCGTCGGGTCCACCAGAAATAACCCGGCGTAGAAATCAAGACACGCGCTTACTCGTCCATTTATCCTTCAAACAGGCCTTTTTGAAGGGGGCAGTATTTGGTTCGCAAAAATGTCAGTTTATGCTCCCCTGCGCCTAAGCGTAGCGATTACTTTTATAGAAACGACAATACCGGTTATTATTTATGCCATCGTTTGCGGACAATTTACTTTCAATTAAAATAGAAGCCCTATGATCACTACAAACAGCAAAAGCGAAATTTTTAAGGAATTTGTTGAAATTGATGAAGATTCAAAGGTTCCCAAATATCTACAACTAGTAGACACCTTACTCACCGATATTCAAGTAGGAATGGTGGAAATAGGAGGCAAAATCCCCTCCATTAATGAAACCAGCGAAGAATTTTATCTATCACGCGACACTGTAGTAAAAGCTTATGATCTTTTACGAAACAGAGGTATCATCACATCCGTGAAAGGAAAAGGATTTTATGTGGCTAGCACTGCTAAAAACCAAGGCAAACGCATACTGCTCTTATTTAATAAATTGAGTGAACATAAAAAAACGATTTTCAATGCCTTGGCAAACAGTCTTCCGGAGGATACCATCATTGATCTTCAGGTGCACCATTGCGACTCATCGGTACTGGAAAAAATCATCATTGAGAACCTCGGAAAATACGACCATTACGTGATCATGCCACATTTGAAAGAAGAAACCGAGAGTGTGAAGGCGGCTATCAATAAAATTCCAAAAGACAAATTGATTTTGATCAATAAAAATGTGGAAGGCATTGAAGGTAGCTACGCTTGTGTTTATGAAGATTTTGAACGGGATATTTTTGAAGGCTTAAGCTCGGGCCTGGAACAGATAAAAAAATACAATAAGCTCTACCTGGTTTTTCCAAATGCCAATTATTACTGCTCAGGAATAAAAACCGGGTTCAAAAAGTTTTGCAAGGCCCATAATTTTGAGTGGGAAATTGTGAACACTACGAACGTAGCGTTCAAGCCGGGGCAAGTTTACATAGTGATAGAAGAGGCTGATCTTGTAGAAATCATAAAAAAAACAAGCGCTAAAAATCTGAAATTGGGCAGCGATGTAGGACTGATTTCATACAATAGTACACCTTTTAAAGAAATTCTGGCAGGCGGAATTAGTGTTTTGAGCACTGACTTTGAAATGATGGGAAGCACAGTGGCCGGAATGATTTTCAATAAAAATAAACAAAAGATAAAAAACCCATTTTCATTCGTCCATAGAAACTCTCTTTAACAAGCAAATAAAGTCTATGATCGATCTTGCTAGTTTCAAGAATAAGCGCTGAAAGTGCCTAATGATAGATTCCACCTTTTTTAGCTAAACTACCACCCGCCCTGACAATGCTGTCAGGACGGGTTAAAATACGCCAACGCAAATTATCCCAAATCGGGAGTTATGATCATTGGTTGAATATTCAACCCTCATTCAGCCTGTCAGAACAACCGAATTCAGCGGTTTTCACCCCACAGCACAGGACGGACGAAGCAGTAATATCGCTTACTTTTAGGGCATATTACCAGCAATTTCCTGGTGAAGCTTCTTTCCTGAAAGAACCACAGCAATGATTCACTGAAAGAGAAAGGTGAGCCTGACCTCTGGCAAATTCAGTTTTATTATAAACAACCGCACATGACAAATATTGATCTGAAAACAAAGGTTATTGCCTGCTTTTTGTTGCTCATTTTCGCAGCTCAAATGAGTTTCGGACAGGACCTTAAAAAGCTCAATCTCCCGGACAGGCCAAACATCTTGATGATTACCTGTGAAGATATGTCACCCATTATCCCGGCCTATGGGGATTCCACAGTTAACACGCCCAATATAGATAGACTCGCCAAGGAAGGGGTAAAATATATGCACATGTACTCGGTTTCAGGAGTTTGTGCGCCCAGTAGGTCAGCACTGGCAACAGGCATGTACCCCACCGCCATCGGAACGCATAACATGAGAACTTTGCACGAAGGCTTTGTGGAAAACCTGCCCAGCTACTCTGCAGTGTTGCCGCCCGCAGTAAGGCATTATGCAGAAATAATGCGCGAAAACGGGTATTACGTTACAAATAATGAGAAAAATGATTATCAATTTCAAGGCCCTTTTACCGCATGGGATGAGGTGAGCAATACCGCCACCTATAAAAACCGGGCAGAAGGCCAGCCCTTTTTTGCCATTTTCAACGCTACGCTGACGCATGAATCGCAGGTATGGAAAAAGGCAGATGATCCGCTTTTGGCAGACCCACAAAAGGTGCCTGTTCCACCTTACTTTCCGCAAGACAATCCCATTGTGAGACAGGACGTAGCCAGAGT
>CAZHZR010000123.1:0-8983 GCA_964537095.1 uncultured Roseivirgaceae bacterium | reverse complement strand
CATACATTTACGGAATGATTGTTCCATTATAAAATTTTAGCAAAAATGAGTAAGTTGAAAGACAAAATTGCAGTGATTACAGGTGGAAGTGCAGGAATCGGACTGGCGACCGCAAAGGAATTTATTAGCCAGGGAGCGAAAGTAATTATCACTGGCCGCAATCAAAAAACGATTGATGACGCTGTAGAAGTATTGGGTAGCAATGCGACTGGCATTCGCGCGGATGCGGCAAATTTAAAGGACACCGAAAATCTGGTGGCACAAGCAGCAGCGAAATTCGGAAAGATCGACATATTGTTTGTCAACGCAGGAACTGCTATTCAGGAGCCTGTCGGTCAGATTACAGCAGCGGCATTCGATAGCATTGTAGACATTAATTTCAAGGGAGCTGTTTTTACCACAGAAAAATTCATTCCAATCCTGAATGACGGTGCATCAGTTATTCACATGACTTCTGTGAGTGCATTTACATTTACCGCAGGCACTGCTATTTATTCGGCAAGCAAAGCAGCTCTAACGGCGTATAGCAAAAATGTATCAGTTGAGTTATCAGATAGAAAAATCAGAGTAAACATTGTTGCGCCTGCTATGACTGAAACTGAAGCAATACATAAAGCACAATTGGCAAATCAGGAAATTCATAACCATATCAAAAGTAAAATGACGTTCAATCGTTATGGGAAAACTGAAGAAGTTGCGAGGGTAGTTGCTTTTCTTGCTTCTGATGATGCATCCTTTGTTTCCGGAGCTGAAATTACCGTAGACGGAGGAACCTCTGTCAATGCGTTCAGGATTTAATTTTTTTGCCTAAATCCGGAACAATCGTTCCTAAATAATTATCTTTGTAGAGTAATGCGTTACTTTACAAAGATAATCTTATGGCACGGACTAAAGTATTTAATGAAGAGGAAGTATTGGACAAAGCAATGAATTTGTTTTGGAAAAAAGGTTATAACGCTACTTCTGCACAAGATCTGGTGGACACCCTTGGCATCAGCCGCTCGAGCTTGTATGATACTTACGGCGATAAGCATTCACTATTTGTAAGAACTTTGAAACAATATCGTAAAGATCATATAGACCCGGTGATAGAAGGAATGGGAGCTGTGGAAGATATTGAGGCATACATCAGAAACATCTTTGAATTAATTAAACTCGAAGCACTCGATGAAAATAGCACGATGGGCTGTTTTATGGTAAATTCTGCAGTGGAGTTAGCACCTGTTGACACAGAGGTTGCCAGCATTGCCAATTCCATCATGCATGATACTGAAGCTGCACTTTACAATGCCATCCAAAAAGGACAAGACAGCGGAGTTTTCACAACCAAATATTCTGCACGTTCGCTGGCAAGGTATGTCTTAAATTCGTTGAATGGACTACGCGTCTCCGTCAAATTTGATGCAGACAAACAAATGTTCGATGATATAGTCAATGTATGTTTGTCTGCTTTAAGGGCCTGATGTTTTGAATACCACTCACTGAAGAAGTGCAAATGATTGAACCTCCCCCCCTGCGCCATCATTTGTCGCACTTCATATTTCAACGAAAGCGCCACACCTTTCAAGTCGATGGACATTAGCCGATCCCAATATGCTTCATCAAAATCAGCAAGCAGTTGCTAATAAAAGCAGTGATCCAAATATTCATCGCTATGTAGAACAATTTTTTCGAAATGTAGCGCAAATCGTAGAAGCATCCTTCAATTTTCATATATTGAAAAAAATAGAAATACAAAAAGATGGAAAACGAAAATAATCCGAAACTCACCAGGCAAACGGGAGCCCCCGTGCCGGATAATCAGAATGTGCAAACCGCCGGTCCACGAGGGCCAATGCTCATGCAGGATCCTTGGTTTTTAGAAAAAATGGCAAATTTCGACCGAGAAGTGATTCCTGAAAGAAGAATGCATGCCAAAGGCTCAGGTGCATTCGGTACATTTACAGTGACGCACGACATCACTCAATATTCCAAAGCAAGAATTTTTAGCGAGATCGGAAAGAAGACAGCATTGTTTGCCCGCTTTTCTACCGTAGCCGGAGAAAGAGGAGCTGCGGATGCAGAACGGGACATCCGCGGTTTCGCTTTGAAATTTTATACCGATGAAGGGATTTGGGATATGGTGGGAAATAATACGCCTGTCTTTTTTTTCCGCGACCCGATGAAATTTCCGGACCTGAACCATGCGGTAAAACGCAACCCAAAAACAAATTTAAGGGACGCCAACAGTAACTGGGACTTCTGGACACTGCTTCCCGAAGCACTGCACCAGGTTACCATTGTCATGAGCGACCGCGGTATTCCGAGAGGATACCGACACATGCATGGTTTTGGAAGCCATACCTATAGCTTTATCAACGCAGCCAACGTAAGGCATTGGGTGAAATTCCACTTTGTTTCCCAACAAGGCATTGAAAACCTTACGGACGAAGAATCGGGAAGGGTGATTGGTCAAGATCGCGAATCTTCCCAAAGAGATCTTTTTGATGCCATCGAACGAAATGATTTCCCGAAATGGAAAATGTATGTCCAAATCATGACCGAAGAGCAGGCGAAAACCTATCGTTTTCATCCTTTCGACTTGACGAAGGTGTGGTCTAAAAAAGATTTTCCTTTGATTCCGGTGGGAGAATTTGAGCTCAACAAAAATCCTGAAAATTATTTTCAAGATGTGGAGCAAGCCGCTTTTAATCCCACGAATATTGTACCGGGAATCGGATTTTCTCCGGATAAGATGTTACAGGGAAGATTGTTTTCTTATGGCGATGCACAACGCTATAGATTGGGCGTAAACCACTATCAGATTCCCGTAAACAAGCCCACCTGTCCTTACCATGCTTTTCACAGAGATGGTGCTATGCGCGTAGACGGAAACTATGGCAGTACAAAACATTATAATCCCAACAGTTACGGTGAATGGCAGGAACAACCCGCGGCAAAAGAACCGCCTTTGGAGCTGAACGGGACTGCTTATGCCCACAATTTCAGAGACGATGATGAAGATTATTATACACAGCCGGGCAATTTGTTCCGCATCATCAAAGGAGACGGTAAAGAACAACTGTTGTTTGACAATACAGCCGCACAGATTAGCGGAGCAGAAAGGTTCATAAAAATCCGTCATATCAGAAACTGTTTCAAAGCAGATCCTGAATATGGTGAAGGGGTGGCCAAAGCAATCGGATTGACCATGGACGAAGTAAACAGCTTCGATATGACACCCTATGACCAATGGGCGCCAAAGCCAACCAACGGATAAGTTTATTTGAAAGTAGCAAATACCTCCAAGAAGTTGGGGGTATTTTATTTTCAGTCTGCCTGGGCTATAAAGTAGCTACCTGGTCACTCATAGGTAAAAAAGGAAAAACCCGAGAGGACGATGGCGACTCCGGGAAACCGCTAATTTCATTTGCCAATGCTATAGCTCATGCCTAAATTTACATGAAATGCAAAGCCTCCATTTCCATATGGCCGGTAATCATGATGATCCGTTTCACTCGTCTCCTTATTGAGCCCTTCACCATTTACAGTTGAGAAAAAATATCCGGCACCGATACTCTGATTCACCCTAAGCCTTTTCGAAATATTAAAGCTGATCCCATAACCGAGGGAAGGGTTAACAATTTTTTCAACATTTTTATACGCTGCATTTTCATAAAAAGAATAATTGTTATTCCAATAGTTAACCTCCCATCTGTCCACTATTCTTTGAAAAAGAAGCGTAGCATGTAAATGGAAGTCCACCTTGCAATTCGTGATTGTTGGATAAAATTTATAACTACCTTCAAACCCAGTTAACTTAGGGTACTTCCTATCGCTTGCATCAAACTCAGATGTTACAAGAATTGTGGCTCCCATTGTAAGCGCCATTGATTTTCTTCTAATTTCAACATAAGGAGTAATAAAACCTTTATATGACTTCTCATAAAAATAGACACTACTGGCCACTCCCAGGCGATTCTCATCCTTTTCCTGTGAATACGCAGGTAGTGAAGAGAGAAAAATAAACAAAACAAATAGTAGTGATTTCATCTGTATACAATTTTAATGGTCATCATCTTGTGCGGAACCCGCTTTGGACGGAATAGACTACTTAGAACCGGAAATGGTCACACTAAATCCCATATTCAAGCTCGGTGGGTATCTTAGATTCATGGCTAGTCTATCAATTAATTTCTGACTCGAATATTTCCTCCATTACCTCACCGGACGTGGCAGGCACCGTGATTTTCATAAAAGCTGCTGCTGTCGCCGGGAGGTCAATCTGGTGCCTGCGTCTATTTATCACTACACCTTTTTTAATGGTTGGTCCAATCGCAAAAAAGTTGATATGCCGGCAGCCTTCGCAATCATCACCATGACCTTTTATGCCGGTGGCTATTTTTTCTGAATGTCGCCCATGATCATTGGTAAGAAAAAGTGTCGTTTTACCTTTATAGTGAGGATCTTGTTCTACAAACTCCCATAGCTTATTTAGAAGAGAATCTGTTTCCTGAATGCTTCTAACATATCCGTTCCAGTCATTCATATGCCCGTACTTATCGGGTCCTTTAAAATGCACCAATACCAATTGCGGCTGATGATTTCGTAATATGTCCTTCGCTCGTTCGAAAGTTTCCAAGTCACTTCTGTCTATAGCATCTATTTTCGGATTATACTTCCCACGCCATTCAGGCTGGGTGCAGTCTGCCAAAATATTTAATTTGGTCTTGCCTGTTACAATATAAGCTTTGGAAGGAGCCTTTTTTGTCTGACTTAAATATAACTGAAAAATGGATGGTGATTCGGGATACTCTCCTCCGGAATTATCGAGATCCTGGTAAACCCCTGTGGTGACTGCAGCATGGCCTGGAATGGTATTGGTCACTCCCTGATTATAAAAGTTGTTGTAGACGACTCCTTGTGGCGCAAGCTTATTTGCCAGCTCGGGAATATATTGTTTATCAAAATCTCCCCATGTCTCCGTGAAGCGCGGTCCATCAATTACAACAATAATCAGGTTTTTTGTGGCACTACCCGCTATCAGTGCAGTACTTATTCCTTCAGTTCCCGGGATTTCATCGCTACTGCATCCTACAATAAAGCAACACATTGCTATAATTTTAGGCATAGATTTCCCTACATCAATTAAGAGGCGCTTTAAAAGATTCATAAGAGTAGATTTAAACTATTTCTAAGGAGGCGTCATTGTCAATTCCTGGTTCGTCTTCTGATTCAATGCTTGCCGAATGGTAAGAATCGGTTCTAAAACGTCAGTGACAGGAACCTGAGGCTAAAAAAATAGCCCACCCATTGTTTTAATGTAAAACTCAGGTGCAAGAAGAAGAAGAATTACACATGTTTTATAGCGACCCCCACTTAATCTCCTCCTTGGACAAGGAAGAGATTTGATTGTCAGTGTAATTGTTCTTAATTCTTTCCTATGCCAAAATTATTGGAGACAGGAGAATCTATTCTAATGCGTTTATACCTGAGTTTTACGTTACGTTTTAATTTCCTTTCCTCTATAAAGGGCAGGTTATTCAGTAGCTTTGCGATTAATCGTTATCGATCCTTAAGAAGGTACCGTTTAAATCAAACCTAAGTTCTACTCCAGAATTAATTTGAACCTCCTGTTCATTGCGCTCAAGTTCCCATTCAAGTATAAAACTTTCAGGGTAGTTTGCATTCACATAAGTAAGTATACCTTCGGGAATTACACTGTCTGGTAACCGGATAAAACCTTCGATACTAGTACATGTTCCGTCCTCTTTAAAGTCCAGATCAATACCGTTATCCAATACCACATCAAAACTTACTGATTTTCTATCTTTATCTTTTACTACCTGGCTGATGGTTTGGTCCGGAAAGTGCGTAGCTACAAATTCTCTTGCAGAAGCGGGGAGTTCAGCTTCAGGAACTACCTCATCTTTATCGCAAGCGGTTAAAATAAAAATTGCAAAAAGCAATGTTAAAAAGGTTGATGCCTTCAACTTGACCTGTGTGTTTTTCATCTCTATAAAATTTAATTATTTAAAATTGTTTCAGCTGAACTTGTCAATCGACAATCATATGCATATGCAGCATTACCAACAACACGCAGCAAATTTTAAAAGCGTTGGTTCACGATCAAAAAAAATAGAAGATCTGCTTTCCTGGCAAAAATGGACGATAATTTTTCAGGAAGCCTACGGAAAATTCTAAGCGAGCGAATTTCCCTTCTATTCCCAAAAATATTTTTTGGGCCGACCAACCATTCCGGAAAACTTGACGTGTAGTCAATGTCTACCATCTACATCACGATAGAGTCCGAGAAGATATTATTATATTTATACAATTATGCTAAAGCGTGGAGGAGAATCAAGAATTTTTTAAGCTAATAAACGCCTGTCGAAAATCCGACAGGGCTGCGCAGGACAAAGTTTACCTGGGCTTCTATAGCTATGCGATAAGCATTGGGCTTCGATATTCCCGGGACCGGCAGGAAGCCATAGAAATAGTGAATGATAGCTTCTTTAAGATCTTCACCAACCTCGACAAATATACCGATGGTTTATCTTTTAAAGGCTGGTTGAGAAAAATTGTAGTAAATGCTGCTATTGATTATTACCGTAGAAATGAAAAACATTACCATAATGTAGATATTTCATATGCCGGGTCCGAAATTGTAAATGCAGATGTGTTGGATCAGATTTCTGAAAAAGAAATAATTGCCTTAATACAGGATCTTCCACCTTCCTATCGTCTGGTTTTCAACCTTTACGTGATGGAGGGTTATAAGCATGAGGAAATTGCACAAAAACTCGGAATTAGTGCGGGCACTTCTAAATCAAATTTGTCGGTAGCCAGAACGAAGTTACAAATGGCTATCGCAAAGAACAGGGATATTAAAGATCAGAAACATGGATGATAATTCATTTGATAAACATATAAAGGATAAAGTAGAGGGCTTTCAGGACGATGTAATTGATGAAGGGGCTCTTGCTGGCTTTCATTCGAGAATGAATGCGATCCCCAATGTACCATGGTATAGCCGCTATAAAAAAGCAATAGTCTATACATCAGGGGTGCTCCTCATCAGCATGCTTAATTATGGAATATTCAGTCTTATGCACAACTCAACTCCTGCAAATACAAGCGGCACTGCAAATGCGATCACCAATGAGGCTTTAGAAGAATATAAACAGTCCTATTTAGATTTAAAGGTAGATTTTGACGCACTTAAAAGTATAAAATCACGCGTAGATACAGTATATATTTATCAAACTGTTCCTGCAAACCAGGCTGATCTTTCGAGCAGTAATGATGCAGCCGGAGGGCTTTCAGGCTACACTCATGGTTCCACGAAAGAACTATCAGCTTCTTCTGGGTTAAACCGAATGACTAAAATTGCTACTACAAGCTTTTACCCTAGTGAAGAAACGGTCAGTTTCCTGATTCAAAACAAGCTGGCATATATTGATCATGAAGGAGCAATAGTGTTAATAAATGCAGAATCAGAGGAAACTCCAAGGGACAAAACTTTAAAAGGCACTGCTTATAAGGAACTTACAACTTCCGTGTTGCCGTCAAGTAAAATTACTGCAATTGCAACCCCTAAACTGGAAGAAATACACGTTGACCGGGGAGTAAAATTGTCCGCCAAAACGCTCAATGCTATCGAAAAGTTTAAGATGAAGGGCATTGGTTTTCAATATGGCCCTGTACTCGATCTTTTCAAGCTTACAACAAATGATAAGGTAGGAAACCCAGGTGTTTCAGCGGGTTTAATGGCCGAATTTATACTTTCTCCAACCTGGCGAATCGAGACTGGTGCAAAGTACACTTACGCCGGATACAAAATTGATGACACCAAAGATTTGGGAGAGGGTTTGGCAGCATTCCCCAATATCAATACAGGTCTGGGAGAGTTAAATCAAATTGAACAAAAATCCCATTCATTGTCCTTCCCTGTTCATTTAAAATATCAGCATCCTATTTCGGAGGACAGAGCTGTTTTTTTATCCTTCGGATTGTCACCTCAAATATACTTATTACAAAAGTTTGAATATGAGTATATGTTTCCAATTACCACAGATGATGGTGTATTTATTTCGGAGATTGAATCTCCAAACAAGGTAAAGAAGAACAATTTTTATGTGGGAACCTATGATTTCAGCCTTGGCTTTGAGAAGAAGCTCTATAATAAATCGCTTTTACAGTTATCAGCATTTTATAGCAAGTCTGCAGGAGGACTAGGTGTTGAAAGCCGTGACTTGAATTTGATTGGCCTAAGGTCATCCATCAGGTTTAGGGTAAGGTAATCGGATATATCTATCTTACTTTAAACCCAAGGATACGTGCTCTATGTGTAAAGAATTTTTTTCTATTGAGTAAAAGTGGTTCAGCTAAAAGAAAATCACCACTACAAAGCCGATAATGCCGGAATCATTCTCTTCTAAGTTTTAAGACAAAGAATCGTTTCTGCATTGGTTCGGACTTCTTTGGAGGTATTACCAAATGTCCGCTGTATAAGTTGACCAGTTTGAGTAACATCCTGAGAAAGCTATCAATTTTATTTATACTCGTCGTTATAGGAGAAGCAAAGCTGCGCAGATCAGGTATTCTACCCCAAAAACAAGACTTCTACCAAATGTAAAGTCTCATCGACAGTGTAAAGACGGTAGATGGGGTCGTAAAGTCTCCAATTAGCCCCGCACTCGGGCGCGAGCCTAAAATTCGCATCTTAAGCAAAGTGTAAAGCCGGGAGGTTGAAAAAATTTTGTCATATTTTGCCCCTAAAGTTGTCGCTTTTACAACCCGCATTCTTCTCTACACTATCCTATCTTTGAATTATAAATTTTTCAAATAAACTATAACAGCGACAGCTTTCTATTCCACAACCTATGGTAGAAACAGCAGATGCGATTCAAGAAAAATTTGAAATCAAATAATAATAAACCTTAAACATTATAGCGATGAAGAAGTATAAAATAATTTTTTGGGTGGCAACCATCATTTTAAT
>CAZHZR010000122.1:0-8990 GCA_964537095.1 uncultured Roseivirgaceae bacterium | reverse complement strand
GCTGCCTGGCCACCGTATATTTTTACACCTAATCTTTTGCTTTGCGAATCTCTACCGTTTCGGGAACTACCCGCACCTTTTTTGTGTGCCATTTCTTAATCCTTTCTTTAGTTTTTAGAAATTCCTTCTATCAATACTTTTGTAAAATCCTGACGATGACCATTTTTCTTCTTGTATCCTTTTCTTCTTTTCTTCTTGAAAACGATCACTTTGTCACCTTTAACATGTTCCAGAATTTTTCCTGAAACCTTTACACCTTCTAAGGCTGGTGCACCTACTTCGATGGAATCATTGTCGCCAAACAACAATACCTTGCCGAATTCTACGGAAGCGCCTGCTTCGCCTGCCATTAATGGGGCATAGACGAATTGGTCTTTTGTTACTTTGAACTGCTTTCCTGCTATTTCAACTATTGCGTACATCAGGTATTTTTTATTTTGATTTTTATTTTCCGCGCAAAAACGGATTGCAAAGATAGTATGATAATGTTAAAAATCAAACCTCTTCTTCGAATTAGAAATATCGTATCACTTCTTAAAGAATTTTACTTCTTTGCGAATATCTCCCTATTTAAAACTGAAAGGCAAGTTTTACTTTAAAAATAGGTCGTAAAAGCCTAATTTTGAATAGCTTATACTATAGCCTGAAACCTTTCATATGTAATATAACTTTTCAAATTTTACTAAAATTTACTTTTGACATTTACCATTCGATTTGTCATATTTGTAGAGGCTGATGCAAGGAAATTATATCTTATCTATTTCCTTGGAAAAAAAACAATAACAGGCAGATAGTAATTCATAAGTGTATTATTCCTTTTTTATATTAGGGGTAATAGTTATTTATTATTTTTCCCGGTAGGCCAACCTTTAAAGATTTTATATGTATGATTTTAGGTGTATATTAAGTTTTATATTATGCACTTTAAAAAATAGAAATAGATTATGAGTGAAAATGCAGTATTTGAAGAGCCAATCTTAAAGGAAAATAAAAATAGGTTCGTTTTGTTTCCTATAGAACATGATGATATATGGAAGTTCTATAAACAATCGGTAGCCAGCTTTTGGACAGCTGAGGAGATTGACCTTGGGCAGGATCTAAAGGACTGGGAGAACTTAAATGACGGGGAGAGGCATTTCATTTCGCATGTTTTAGCTTTTTTTGCGGCCAGTGATGGCATTGTGAATGAAAATCTGGCAGAGAATTTTGTATCTGAAGTTCAATATACTGAAGCCAAGTTTTTCTATGGTTTTCAGATAGCAATGGAAAATATCCATTCGGAAACATATTCGTTACTGATTGATACCTATGTTAAGGATCCAAAAGAAAAAGACAGGCTGTTCAATGCCATTGACACCATGGATTGTGTGAAGAAGAAGGCAGACTGGGCGCTCAGGTGGATTGACGAAGGTAACTTTGCTGAAAGATTGGTGGCTTTCGCCGCTGTAGAAGGAATATTTTTTTCGGGTAGCTTCTGTTCTATATTCTGGTTGAAAAAACGTGGTTTAATGCCCGGATTGTGCTTTTCAAATGAATTGATCTCCAGAGACGAAGGGATGCATTGTGATTTTGCCTGCATGATATATACTGATCATTTACAAAACAAGCTTCCTGAAGAAACCGTAAAGGACATCATCATCAATGCGGTTGAAATAGAGAAGGAATTCGTAACAGACGCGTTGCCCGTTAATCTAATCGGAATGAACGCGGAACTCATGTGTCAGTATATAGAATTCGTAGCTGACAGACTTTTGATGGAACTAGGGTGTAGCAAAATTTATAACGCTAAGAATCCTTTTGATTTCATGGAAATGATTTCTCTGCAGGGAAAAACAAATTTCTTCGAAAAAAGGGTGGCAGAATATCAAAAAGCGGGTGTTATGAAAGACAAAGATAATGATACGCCGAAGTTTTCATTAGACGAGGATTTTTAAATATATTAATAATATCAAATTTTAAGTGTTTGCGGTTAATCTCGTCTTTAAACAAAGATATCACGATGGCTGCGAATCTTATTAACCAATCATTTACCTTATAAAATTTACCCATATGCTTGTAATCAAAAGAGACGGAAGGCGCGAGTCGGTTAAGTTCGACAAAATCACTGCCAGAATTGAAAAATTATGTTATGGGCTTGATATTAATTATATTCATCCGGTAGACATTGCAAAGAAGGTTATCAACGGGATTTACGATGGTGTAACCACCGTTGAACTCGACAATCTGGCCGCAGAAACTGCAGCAAGTATGACCACACGCCATCCGGATTATGCTGTTTTAGCCGCCAGAATAGCAATTTCCAATTTGCATAAGGTGACAAGCAAATCATTCTCGAACACCATGAAAAGGCTCTATACCTATATAGACCCTAAGACCGGTGAGAATGCCTCTCTGATTGCAAAGGATGTGTACGGTATCATCAAAAGCAACGCGGCATTATTAGATTCTACCATTATCTATGATCGCGATTTTAGCTACGATTATTTTGGGTTCAAAACCCTTGAGCGATCTTATCTGATGAAACTTGATGGCAAGGTAGTAGAACGACCACAGCACATGCTCATGCGTGTAGCTATTGGAATTCACAAAGAGGACATTGAGGCCGCTGTCGAAACCTATCACTTGTTATCCGAGAAATGGTTTACACATGCTACCCCGACATTGTTCAATGCGGGAACTCCTAAACCACAGCTCTCTTCATGCTTTTTGTTAACCATGAAGGACGATAGTATTGACGGGATTTATGACACGTTAAAACAATGTGCAAAAATTTCTCAATCGGCAGGTGGCATAGGACTGAGCATCCACAATGTAAGAGCCACCGGTTCATACATTAAGGGTACCAATGGGGTTTCCAACGGTATTGTACCGATGCTTCGTAACTTCGATATGACGGCCCGTTATGTAGATCAGGGTGGAGGAAAAAGAAAAGGAAGTTTTGCTATTTATCTGGAGCCCTGGCATGCGGACATATTTGCATTCCTGGATTTAAAGAAAAACCATGGTAAAGAGGAAAACAGGGCGAGAGATCTTTTCTACGCAATGTGGATCCCTGATCTTTTCATGGAAAGAGTAGAGAACAATGAAGATTGGTCGCTATTCTGCCCGAATGAGGCACCTGGACTGGCGGATTGCTACGGCGATGATTTTGTGAAGCTGTACACCAAGTATGAGAGGGAAGGGAAAGCTCGAAAAGTGGTAAAAGCGCAGGATATATGGTTTGAGATTCTCGAATCACAAATTGAGACCGGAACGCCATACATGCTTTATAAAGATGCTGCAAACAGGAAGTCGAACCAGAAGAACCTTGGGGTTATTAAGTCTAGTAACCTTTGTACTGAGATTATGGAATACACCTCGCCAGATGAGGTGGCAGTATGTAATCTGGCTTCATTGGCACTTCCTAAATTCGTTACAGAAGATGGAAAGTTTGACCACCAGAAGTTATATGAAATTACGTATGTAGTTACCAAGAACCTCAACAAGGTAATCGACATCAACTATTATCCTGTTCCCGAAGCAAGAAACTCTAATATGCGTCACCGTCCGATCGGGCTGGGAATCCAGGGCCTGGCCGACGTATTCATATTGTTGAGAATGCCCTTTGATTCGCCTGAAGCGCGCGGTTTAAATAAGGATATTTTTGAAACCATCTATTTTGCTGCTATGACGGCTTCAAAAGATCTGGCAGCGAAAGAAGGTCCATATGAAACCTTCAAAGGCTCTCCTGTCTCAAAAGGCATATTCCAGTTTGATATGTGGGGCGTAACGCCGTCTTCCAACAGATGGGATTGGGATAGTTTGAAGAAAGAAGTAAAGCAGCACGGGGTGAGAAACTCTCTGTTGGTGGCGCCTATGCCAACTGCCTCCACTTCGCAAATATTGGGAAATAATGAATGCTTCGAACCTTATACTTCTAATATTTACACAAGAAGAGTATTGTCAGGGGAATTCATAGTAGTCAATAAGCACTTGCTGAAAGATTTAATCAGACTTGGCTTGTGGAATGACAACATGAAAAACAAAATGATTGAAGCGAATGGCTCCATTCAGAAAATACCTGAGATTCCTCAAAACATCAAGGAAATATATAGAACCGTTTGGGAGATTTCTCAAAAGTCCATTTTGGATATGGCGGCTGACCGAGGCGCGTATATTTGCCAAAGCCAAAGTTTAAATGTGCATATTCAGGATCCTAATTTCGGAAAATTAACCTCTATGCATTTCCATGCCTGGAAAAAGGGATTAAAGACTGGCATGTATTACTTAAGAACTAAAGCAGCTGCTGATGCTATTAAGTTTACGCTGGAGAAACAAAAGGCGGTTGCAGAACCATCGGCAGAAGATATCAAACAAAAACAGGCAGACATGGCCTGTTCTCTGGATGATCCGGATGGCTGCATTGCCTGCGGAAGCTAAACGAATATAATAAGTTTGATTTTTGATTTAAACCTCAACCACCAGTTCGAAAGGCTGGTGGTTTTTTATTTGACATCGATCACGCTTTTGCCTTTATTTTCACGCATGTGTGCAGGAATATTGCCTTTAATTCCTTCGCTCAGCAATTCGATGAGACTTTTCTTGACAAAATTTCTGTGCGTGATCATACTTACCTCCCGCACCGGCTCAGGATGTTCAAATTTCCTCACGTTTTGCATCTGTTTTTCACTCAGATCATTGATGGCCAACATCGGTAATAACGTAGCTCCGTTGCTGATTTCTACCATCTTTCTTAAAGTTTCAATGCTTCCGGCCCTGTATTCAAAATTAGGTACCAACTTTTGCTTTTTTCGTTCATAACAAAGATTTAATACCTGTGACTGCATACAATGGCCCTCATTCAAGAGCCATATCTCACTCAGGTCGAGGTCTTCCGGCTTAATTGCATGTTTGGCTAAAAGAGCATTTTCGGATGAAAGATAGGCCACAAAGGGTTCATAATACAAAGCTTGTTCTTGCAGATGGGGGTCGTTAAGCGGTGTAACCAATATGCCTACATCCAATAGATCTTGCTTTAGATGAAGCACGATCTGCTCCGTGGGGAGCTCATTTAGTACTAAATTAACCGCCGGATTTTCCTTCAGGAAGTTTACCAGGAATAGCGGCACAAGATAAGGAGCAATGGTAGGAATAATACCCACCCGCAAATCACCTGATATCTGCTTCTTGGAAGCCGATACAATTTCCTGGAGCCTTCTGCCTTCCATCAATACTTTTAAAGCCTGCGCTATAATTTGTGTTCCCATATCGGTAGGTACAACAGGCTGCTTAGACCTGTCGAATATAATAACTCCGATGGTTTCTTCCAGCTTTTGAATCTGCATACTCAGCGTGGGTTGTGTAACAAAGCATTTCTCTGCCGCTTTAGAAAAACTTTGTTCTTTAGCGACTGAAACTATATATTCTAATTGTTGAAGTGTCATTATAGATTTCTATTATGTTATCTGCAAAATTATAAGATTAAGTGATAGTATTGATATGGAATTCTCGGATATGAGGAGCGCCAAAAGTCCTTCCCCATCAAATCTGCGAAATATTGCCTTAACCAAAACCTTCCTGATAGTTATAGGTTTTTAAGAAAAATTGGAAGATTATGAAATCTATATGGAATGGTTCTGTGGGATTTGGACTGGTCAACATCCCGGTAAAGCTTTACAGCGCATCTGAAGAGAGACGCCTGAACCTGGACATGCTTGATAAAAGCGACCTGAGTAGAATCAAATATAAAAGAGTAAACGAAAGTACGGGCAAGGAGGTGGCCTGGGGTGATATAGTAAAGGGCTATTTGTTGGACGACGAGTATATTGTACTCACAGATGAAGATTTTGAAAAAGCCAGTGCAAAAAAGAGTAAGGTGATTGAAATTACTGAGTTTGTTGAAGAGGATAAGATAGCAAATATGCTTTTTAAGAAGCCTTACTATCTGGAGCCGGAAAAAGGTGGTGCGAGGCCATATGCGCTGTTAAGGGACGCATTAAAAAAGACTAAAAAGGTAGGCATTGCTACTTTTGTCCTAAGGCAAAAAGAAAGTTTGGCCCTGGTGAGTGCCAATGAAAACGTGCTTATGCTTCATGTCATCAGGTTTGCCAATGAAATCAGGGATACGGAGGATCTTGACCTGCCCGTAAACTCAGATATTAAACACAAGGAGCTGGACATGGCCATCAATTTGATCGAACAATATTCAAAAGAATTTGACCTTAGTGACTACAACGACGCGTACAATGATGAGCTAATAAAAGTGATTGAGGACAAGGCGAAAGGTAAAAAGACTAAAGTTAAGAAACTGGAGGTGGCTCCTACAAAGTCACAGGATTTGATGGCGCAATTAAAAGCCAGCCTGGATCAGAAGCGGAAGAAGGCCTCCTAAATACTGTATAAAAAGCTTAGGAGGTAGATAGAAGTTATTCCTTGATATAACTAATTTTGTCTCCTTTGTCGATTTGATATCGGTCAGTAAATCCAGCCACTACTTCCACCACGTATTTTGCTTCTCCATACGATGGGATCTTTTTTTCTGAATAGGGAGTAGTGGATTTATGCATGGTTCCTATTTCGCCGTTCTCATCCACGTAAAGGATATCCAGAGAGAGCGGCGTATTTTTCATCCAAAAGCTCTGCTCTTTTGGCTGATCGAAAACAAATAGCATGCCCACCGAGTCAGGCATAGAAGTGCGATACATCATTCCCTGAGCGCGATCTCTATCGTTATCAGCAATTTCAACGGCTATGCTTTTGATAGTGTCGCCGGTTTCCCCTCCAATAAAAAATAGCCTGCCTTCCTTCACAAATTGAGGTTCGTCTGTTTTGGACTCATATTGTACGTCCTGCTTTTTTTCTCTGGCACACGAAACGCTTAAGATCAACACAACCAAAATAATTAAAACAACGAGTCCAATCAACGAGGTTTTTTCCCGGTTACTTAATTTAAGTGGCTCCTTCTTATTCTTATTCTTTTTTGATTTTGATTTTGATTTTTTTGCCATCTTCACGAAGTGATATAAGAATGAATTCAGTCAGTGACTTATTATACAATAAAAAATTGCTTCTATAGACAATATTAGTCATTCTATTATTTAAAATAAAGAATGCCTGCTACTAATAATCACTAACCACCGGCCAGTATTTTCTGTTTGCTATATTTTTATTATTTTACCCGCCCCTTGCGTCTTATTGAAACAAGGGCTTGCTGAAGTAAAATCAGGGAGGTGTTTCGGAGCACAGAAATGGCTTTGTTTATTTCAGCAGATTCTAATGTAAAACTTCTGCCAATATAGAAAGGGATTTAACTTCTCCGAACGAGGCAATGTGCAATTTGTAAAATTTGATGAGTACTTCTATCAGATCGCGCCTTACCGCCCCATTCGTAGCCGGGGCTTCCTGGTAATTTACCTTTATCATACGGTCTAACAGATCTTTTTCATATTTCGCTAATTCCCGATGGTTGGTGTGCAGGTGCACCTGACCGAAAACCTCATCTGCCGACAAAATTGAAAAGCCCAGGTACTTGCTGAGCTTACACATAAATTGAATATGAAAGCTTTCAAAATCCAGGTCCAGTTGGTCCAGAATTTTTAGAGAGTCAGTAATAAAATTGAATAAGTCCTGGTCTTCTGATTCTTCTTTTAGCGCTTTAACGAGGATCTCTGTTAAAAATAAGGCCAGTGAGGATTTTGTGATATCATAAGGAATGGTGGTGTAATATGCAGCGCATTTATACTCCGATATCCTGTTGATGTCTTTTCCCGGCTTATGATAAACTACCATATCAAGCTGCGTCAGGGGTTGATATAAAGCAATTTTTTGCCTTGACTTGGCAGACCGGATGCCGTTTACGATATAGGTTTGCAGGCCGAACAGTTCTGTATAAATCTTTACAATAATAGAGCTTTCTCTGTATTTTATGTAATTCAGAACGATTCCTTTCGTTTTGTAGATCATCAATGAAGGAAGGCAATTTTTCCTATAAAAGTTTCTTCTCCGTTGGGCGAAGCGCTAAACACCAGGTAAATACCGGAAGCTACCCTCCGGCCGGAGATTGCGTTTCCATCCCAGGTTGCTGTTCCACCCAAAGCTTGCATTTCCTTCACCAGATTTCCGGAGACATCAGTTATTTTAATGGTAGCATCTTCTACCACGCCGGTGATCCCTATGCTTCCGTTGAATCCCGATTTTACAGGGTTAGGAAAAATTTTCACTTGTTGATGCGTTGATTTTGCCGAAGAGGCATTGCTTCGGTACGATACCAGTCCTTTCGAAGTAGCGACAAAAACTTCGCCTGAAACCTCATCTATTTGAATATCCCAAATCGAATTGGATAGAAGCGGACTATTTTCTTCAGTAAAATGGTGGATCAATTGATCTCCGTCTTCAGAAAATAGCCATAAACCTTCCGATGTGGCAATCCATTTTCTATTAGCGGCATCTATGGTCAATGCGTTGATCTTTTGAAAGTTGAGGAGTTTGCCGTTGCGATATTCCGGAATAATGCTTACAATTCCACCTTCAAAGATATTCCCTTGATCGTTTAAGTAGGCTATCCCGGAAGGCGTCCCATACCAAATATAGCCAAGGTTATCAAAGGCAAAGGTTGTTACTGTGTCATGGATGAGACCTCTATTCGCCCCGGCAAGGAGCTGCGAATCTCCTGTTTCCGGATCCAGCACCATCATTCCTTTTTCGAGCTTTAGCCAGATGTATTGATCAGGAGCAACTTTTATTTCTCTAACATGCGACGCAGTGGTGACAGGAAAATATCTCCATTGCCCTTCTATCAGCGTTAACAGCTTGTCTGGATTTCCGTACTCAGTAACCCATACTTGTCCATCTGCACCATTTGCCATCGCAGAAATATTTCCGCTAATAAAAACAGGGTTTTGATCGCTAAAGGGGCGGCTAAATTCCTGGCTGTTCGTATTGTAACTGAGAACTCCGTCACCAAAGCTACTTATTAAGATGCGAGCCGAGCCGGGATCAAAAGAAAGATCGGT
>CAZHZR010000121.1:0-9032 GCA_964537095.1 uncultured Roseivirgaceae bacterium | reverse complement strand
GAGCAGCAACTATTCCGGTTTCTTATGCAGTTCTTTGTTTACATATTCAGTGGGTGTCATCCCGAATTGTTTTAAGAAGTTCCGGCCAAAACTTGTTTGGGAGTTATAACCCACCATATGTGCCACTTCATAAATTTTATAACTGCCATCCAGAAGCAATTCAGCGGCTTTTTTCAACCTGGCAATGTTAATCAGCTCGTTTGGAGTAAGGTTGGATATCGCTTTGATCTTCCGATAGAGCGTAGTCCTGCTCATATTTACTATATCTGCAAGATGGTCTACACTTAAATCGGGCTCGGCAATATTTTTTAAGATGGCTTCGTCAATTTTTCCAAGAAACGCTTCATCAGCCTTTGTGTAGGCCATGCTTTTGATATGGGCTAGCGGTGAACTTGAAAAATAGGTTCTGATCTTGCTCCGGTTCTGAAGCAGATTGCTGATTTGCACCTGAAGATGCTCGACGGAAAAAGGTTTTTCAATATAAGCATCAGCACCAGATTCCAGACCTTCAATCCTGGCACTAAGAGAATTTTTGGCAGTGAGTAGAATAATGGGAATATGGCTATGGTTAAGATTGGTCTTTATTCGTTTTGAGAGTTCAAATCCATCCATCTGCGGCATCATAACATCGCTGATTACCAGTTGCACATTTTCACTTTCAATAATTTGCAAAGCTTGCAATCCATTGAAGGCCTTCGCAGGATGATAATCTTTTCCTACCGCTCCTGCAATAAAATCCTGCATTTCATTGTTGTCTTCTACTATTAATATAATCGGCTTCGATGCATCTACGTCTTCAGGACTGGAAGCTGTATTGGCATCCGGTATAGCTTTTTCTTTGTCTCTCGTATCCGTTGCATATAAATTAAACTCCCTTTCCTGATGTACAGGTAAAGTCAGAGAAAAGACGTTCAGTTCTTTGTCCATTGTATCCAGTTCGAGGCTTCCTTTATGCAGCTCTGTAAGTGAGAGCGCCAGGGAAAGGCCGATGCCTGTGCCCTGTTTCTTTTCTGATTCTTTTAACCTGTAAAAAGGTTCGAATATCTTCGCACTCATTTCCAGAGGGATTCTTGGGCCATCATTTTTAATTACAATTGTAAAACGCTTGTCCGTTGACATGTCGAATGGCAGTAGACGAAGGTGCGCTTTGTGTGCTGCATATTTGATGGCGTTGCTGAGTAGATTGCTTAAAATCTTGATAAAGGCCTCGGGATCTACATAAGCGCACAGGCTTTCATGGGGTAATTCAATGGCATAATCAATCATTTGCTGGTCTGCAGCAGGCTTAAACCGGGAGAAGGTCTCCAGAATGAGTTTCGATATATCTGCCTTCACGAAAGTGAGGCTGAACCCGTTAATTTCCGTTTTTCTGAAGTCCAGCAATTGGTTAGCAAGATCGAGCAGCCGGTTGGTGTTTTTCTCCATAATCATCAGATTCTCGCGAGACGCTGAGCTGTTGTCTGTGGCCTTTATGATTGTTTCCAAAGGGCCTTTTATCAGGGTGAGGGGCGTTCTTATTTCATGGGCCACGTTCGTGAAAAATTCTATTTTTGCCTGATATACCTCCTTTTCTTTTTCATTTTCGAGAAGTCGGATTTTGTTCCTGTTTTTTGCTTCGGTTCTCCTATGATAATCCCTGAAACTATAGAAAATCAAACCTCCTGCAAAAACGGCATAAAACATCCAGGCCAGATTGCTGGCCCACCAGGGTGGCAATATTTCGATTTGCAATTGCGTCGGTTGTTCATTCCATAAGCCACTGCTGTTGGATGCTTTTACCATAAAAGTATAGGAACCGGGTGCCAGCTCGGTAAAGTATACCTTCCGGTTTGTTTTTAGATATGTCCAGCCCTGGCTTAATCCTTCCATTTTGTAGGCATATTCTGTCATTTCAGGAGCAGTATAACTAAGCGCAGCAAAATCGAGGCTGAAAGAAGACTGACCATGACTAAGGGTTATTTTACCGGTTTTGGTAATCGACTGTTCCAGAGGAGAGTGTGCTTTTCCAACAGCTAGTTCCTGATTGTTTAACTGAAATCCTGTAATGTGAACAGGAGGAATGTACTGATTTTTGATAAAAGAAGAAGGATTGAAGCTGATCATGCCGTTTACACAACCGAAGTACATTTTTCCATCTTCATCTTTCAGTGCAGAACTGTAGTTGAATTGATCGCTCAACAAGCCATTTGCTTTGGTATAAACCTTTACGTTTTCAGTGATGGGATCAAACCGGACCAAACCCTTCGAAGTACTTACCCATAACTTGCGCTGTTCATCCTCCAAAATTCTGTAAATGACATTGCTGGGAAAGCCGTTTTTCCTTGTGAACCTTTTAAAGTTCTGCTCCTTTTTGTTGAATTTGCACAAGCCGCCTTCTGTTGCTATCCAAATGTTTTTCCCGGAGTCCTGAAAAACCGCATTCACAGAATTACTACTCAGGCTATTTTTGTTGTTCGGGTCGTTTTTAAAATAAGCTTTTTTGCCTGTTTCAGGATTGATAACATAGATCCCATCTTTATAGGTACTTGCCCAGATGTTGCCGGAATTGTCTTCAAAAAGAGATACCGTGTAGGGATAGGGCTCAGGGTAAGTCTGGAGGAGGGTGAAATTATCCTGTTCAGCATTGTACTGATAGAGCCCATGAGAGGTTCCAATCAAAATGCTGCCTTTGGTGGTTCTGATAATTGCGTAAATGAAATCGCTTTTTAATGAGCCTGTATCCGGTCCTGCCGCATAGTGTCTGATAATTTTACCTGTCTTAATATCCATCACATCCAGGCCGTGATGAAAGGTGCCGATCCAAAGCTCGTCTTCTACGGCCAGCAGCCCATGGATGTTATGGTGCGCAATGCTGCCTTTCTCCCCAGTAGGATAAAAGCGGGTAAACTTTCTGGATTTCGGATCATACTTGTTCAATCCGGCATCTTCGGTGCCAACCCAAAAATTACCGTATTTGTCTTTTGTAATTTCGCGAACCGCGTTCCCACTGATTGCATTCTCATTGTTTTGTGGAAAAAATTTTTCAAAAGCGGTATATTGTTTTGGAAAATAATTGATTCCGCCAAAGAAAGTCCCGACCCATATTCCGCCTTCCTTGTCTTTGCATAAGGAATACACGGCATTGTCTGAAAGCGCGTAGGGATTATGATAGTTTTTTTTGAGCTGGGTAATTTGTTCTGTAACAGTGTTGTACACAAAGAGGCCTGATTCCGTGGCTATCCAATATTCGTCATTTTTGCTCTTTACGAAGTCCCTCACGAATATTTCTGAGTTTTCCTGGTCGTGAGAAATGATGTCAGCGTAGGTTCCATCCTGTGCATCAAATAATTTTACTCCCTGGCTTTGTGTTCCAACCCATATCTTGTCATCGCCGGCGTTATAAAGCTTTTCGATCCAGGTTGTAGTGGAAGGTTCGGATTGTGCAAATAAATTGTGGCTGATAAAGGAGTCGTGGATGGGATCATATTTATGAAGATTCCCCGATGTTGTGGATATCCATAGCGAGCCGTCGGGTAAGGTACAGATAGATGTTGCCGAAAAGAACTTATCCGTGCTATAGGACTGCAGCAATTCACTGCTTTCACTGTATTTATAGAGGGTAAAGCCTGATATGAACCATAAATTATCATTTTTGTCTTTGGTGATGGCTCTTATATTGCTGTTTTTGGTGACCTTCAGCAGTGTAAAAGTCTCGGTTTGTGAATTGTAGTGGTAGAGTCCTTTGTCAGTTCCTACCCAAAGCTTATCGCCATCTTCATAAAGCGTGTGGATGAAGCCGCTACCTATACTGGCAGCATCATCCGGATCATGAAGAAAAACCTTGAAGGTATAGCCGTCAAACCTGTTAAGGCCATCTTTAGTGCCAAACCACACAAACCCCTCCCTGTCCTGCAATATGCAAATGACCGAATTGTGGGACAAGCCACTCTCCACCTGGTATCTGCTAAAGTCGTATGATTGAGATTTTATATCGTCAAAATGGAAAACGAGCAGGATCAAGCAACCGATTGTTTTTGAAATACAACTTTTCATAAAGCAATATCTAAAATGTTTTTCAACAATAAGTGCCAAACCTGTTCATATCGGGCCAGACAAAAAATAAAATGCTCGCCAAGACAAATTGGGACGAATTGTGGTAAAAATGGCATGTAATAACGAACCATTTTTTGGCGTAATAATTATCTTTAAAAAGTTTCGCAATCGTTACCGATCGTATTAAAAAGCGAATATTCGGATCCTTTGCATTATTTGCTACATGTAAGTTTTAATAACAGTTGTTCCTAGTGAAATCAAAAAGAACGAGGAATCCATAAAAAATGAAACCACTAAATAAACAATAATATATGAAAAAAGCTGTACTAAATAAAATCAAATGGCGGGTCATATTGATCCCATTGGTTTGTTGTCTGTACCTCCAGCTCCCTGCGCAGAGCCAGGGAAGGGTGGTCAGTGGTAAGGTAACTTCTATGTTAGACGGAGCTCCTTTGCCTGGCGTTAATGTGCTCATAGAAGGCACTTCTTCAGGAACAATAACTGATATTGATGGCAATTATTCAATAGAAATTCCGTCTCCTGAAACGGTGCTTGCTTTTAGCTTTGTAGGGTATCTTACGAAAGAGGTGGTTGTTGGCAGTCAGACTACCATAAACATGGCACTGGAAGAGGACGTTACCTCTTTGGATGAGGTAGTAGTTATTGGATATCAAACTGTGCGAAAGCAGGATCTGACAGGGGCGGTTTCTGTGGTAGATCCCCAGGCTGCAAATCGGGTTACTACAAATTCGGTTGCGGAATCGCTGCAGGGGCTTACCCCGGGTGTAAATGTCCGAAGCGGAGGCGCGCCGGGTCAAATGTCGAGAATAGAAATACGCGGCGCGGCTAGTTTTACCAATACCGATCCGCTGTATGTTATAGATGGAATGATTGCCGATGCCAACACCACCATCAACAACAACGACATTGCATCTCTCCAAATACTGAAAGACGCTTCTGCGGCAGCCATTTATGGATCGAGAGCTGCGAACGGAGTGGTAATCATCACA
This sequence comes from uncultured Roseivirgaceae bacterium, assembly GCA_964537095.1. Taxonomy (GTDB): domain Bacteria; phylum Bacteroidota; class Bacteroidia; order Cytophagales; family Cyclobacteriaceae; genus CAMPJM01. The sequence goes on along the minus strand of CAZHZR010000121.1, from coordinate 3,990 downwards.
ACCAAACAAGGGAAAGAAGGGCCAGCCGTCGTGAGTTTTTCTGCTAAGTATGGCGTTCAGAATATTCCAAAAACCTGGGATCTGATGAATAGCTCAGAATTTGCGGCAACTCAGAGAAACCAGTATGAAAATTCAGGACAGGTACCTCCCGCCAGCGTCACCGGAAACCTTGCGGTAAATACTGATTGGCAGGATGAAATCATGCGAACAGGCTCTTTACAGGACTACAACCTTAGTTTATCAGGCGGCACGGCAAATTCCAGTTATTTAATCTCAGGAAGCTATTTTAAAAACAAAGGCGTGTTGATTGGGAATTCTTTCGAAAGAGGAACCTTGCGATTGAATACCAAAGGCACAAAAGGAAGAGTGACTGTCGGCGAAAATATTGTCCTGTCCTATTCAGATGGTGCCTCTATCCCCGGCACCAATGTGGCAGACGAGACCAATCCATTTTACAATGCGCCTCAAATGCTGCCGATTATTCCTGTAAGAGGTGCCGAATTTGTATCACCAACCAATCCTCAAGGTTGGGGAATCGGCACGACCGATATGATTACCTATGCCACCAATCCGGTAGCAGTTGCAGATCTAAGTTCAAGGGATTACAGCTATTCAAAGTTGGTTGGTAACGCATATCTGGATGTTGAAATTATGGAATGGCTTTCCTACAGATTTAATGTAGGGGCAGAAGTAAGTTTTGATCACGTAAGGGATATGAGAAAAATTGGGATATGGGAATTCAATGCGGCACCTCGTAATAGCTCTCTGAACGAAGAAAGATCAAGATATTTAAGCCTTTTGTTTGAAAACACTATCAATTTCAACAAATCTTTTGGAGAGCATAACATCAATGGTGTGATAGGAATATCGCAACAGAGTACCACCAGGGAATATACCTCAGCGGGAAGAACCGATATTCCTATTTATAACTTTGAATATATGACCACGATTGGATCCGGGCTTGGACAATCATCTGCAAATGGTGGGAGACCAATTGACTATAGTATGTTTGGATACCTGGGCCGTATAAATTACAACTTCGATGATAGATATTTACTCACGCTGACCGGAAGAATAGACGAAGACTCAAGGTTCGGGGCGAATAATAGAAGAGGGTTTTTTCCTTCTATAGCAGGAGGATGGAGAATCAGCAACGAAGAATTTTTTAATGTTGATTGGATAACAGATCTTAAGTTGCATGCTTCTTATGGAGAGCTGGGGATTGTAACATTAGCATCGTGGGATTACATATCTTATATAAACAATAATACCAGAGCCATTTTTGGACCTGAACAAACGCCTTATGTAGGAACTACCGAGGCTCGGTTAGCAAACCCGGACTTAAAGTGGGAAGAAAGGAGAATGACGAATATAGGTTTCGATGCTGGATTATTTAACAATCGATTGATTATCACAATAGAAGGTTATAATTCCTTGTCCAAGGACAATATATTAGCCCTTCCAGTGGCCGGTTTCCTTGGAAATCTTTTAGGAAATCCACCGGCAAATGCTGGTTCGATTAGAAATAGAGGAATCGAATTTTCAGCAACTTACAGAAATAACAGTCGGGAACTTAAATGGGATGTATCTGGAAACTTTACCACCATTAGCAATAAAGTTCAGGATGTAGGATATCAAGGCGAAGGCATCGATTATATTCAGGTAGGTAACACCAGAACCCAGGTGGGTAGGTCTTTGGGAGAGTGGTACTTAATCGAAACCAATGGACTGTTTCAGAATCAGTCGGAAATTGATGCGCACACCAATAGCGAGGGTATCCTCATACAGCCAGGTGCAAAGCCGGGAGACATTCGTTTTGTTGATAAAAACGATGATGGGACAATCAATGCTGAAGATAGAAATTTTGCCGGGTCTCCCTGGCCTACGCTTCAAACAGGTGCTCAATTCAATGCTTCCTATAAAGGATTTACCTTTAATCTGCAACTGGTGGGTGTATTTGGCTACACTATTTATAATGACGTAAGAAGGGTGCTTGATTCCTATCAGCAAACGAACTTTCGACGCGACATTGACCCCTGGTCTCCTGAGAATCCCGGAGGCAAAGATCCTCGCCTGGCATTGAATACTGAGCAAAGTATTATAGATAATAACCGAGGCGACTCAGACAGATGGCTGGAAGATGGCGCTTACTTGAGAATCAGAAATATTGAGTTAGGATATGCACTGCCTGCTTCCTTCCTGGAACGTATAGGGGTGGAGTCGGCCAGAGTATTCATAAGCGGACAAAATCTTCTGACTTTTACCAAATATGAAGGCCTTGATCCTGATGTGGTAGGTAATACTGATTCTAATAATGGCCAGGCCAGAACATTGGAAAGAGGAGTTGATTTGGGCAATTGGCCCGCCAGCAGGACTATTTCTGCAGGGTTAACTTTTGGGTTTTAATTTATTAATGCAAGATATTTATGAAGCAGATAATCATATTTTTGATAATTTCAGGGATGTTATTTTTCTCTGGTTGTGAAAAGGATTTGGACATTGAGAATCCTAATGAAGTAACTGTCGAGATTTATTGGACAACTCCCGAGGAGGCTGTAATGGGTGTTAATGCTATTTATAGTACTTTTCATCGTGCTGGAATTTCCCGATGGCTGCCATTCTATTATATTATCCGTTCTGATGAGGGCAGAAGTACAAGTCCGGCGACCGATATAGTGAATAATATGGACCAATTTATAGTGACCGATTATAACTACGGAAATGCATATGCCATCTGGAACGATAATTATGTGGGCGTTTTTAGAGCAAATCAGGTTATTGCACATGTACCTGACATAGAAATGGACGAAAACCTGAAGCAACGGCTACTCGGTGAAGCTAAATTCCTTCGAGCAGTATTTTATTACCATTTGGTTACTCTATGGGGAAACGTTCCCTTGGTGCTTATACCCTCCACAACAATTGACAAGCCGGAAACCGCCAGCAAGGAGCAGGTTTGGAGTCAGATTGAAACAGACCTTATCGCAGCTGCGAATGCGCTTCCGGTATCTCACCCGAATGCTTCTGACCTGGGAAGGGCTACCAAAGGCGCTGCCAATGCGATGCTTGCAAAGGCTTATATGCAGCAAAGGAAGTTCAACGAAGCAATTGAGCCCCTGGAATGGCTTGTGGAAGGCGAAGGCAAAGACATCTACGACTTAATGCCGAACTATCGTGATAATTTTCTGATAAATACAGAAAATAATATGGAATCCGTTTTTGAATGGCAGTTTGCGGAGAATCCTAATGAATTTACTGATAACGATGTGGAAACCCCTGATCATAATTATGGAACTTCCTTAGCACAATTTTTCGGCCCTCCGCAAATCGGGTGGACAGATGGTGAAGCGAACAGGTGGGTTACCAGGGAGTTTCTGAAGGAACAAACTGTGGGCGGAGAGGTTGATCCAAGGCTTGAAGCCTCGTTTCTTTATGATTCTACTGACGTGAGAGGGCCCGAATTTACAATGATCTATGGGAAGACATTTGTGGAAAGATATGGCCTTAACAACGACAGAGTCTGGTTTAGAAAATTTCAAAATGACCATTGGAAAGATGAAGAAGGATACAGGTCGCCCAACAATTGGCGATATATTCGCTATGCCGATGTTTTGTTGATGTACGCAGAAGCGATCAATGAAACTGGCGGGCCTGACCAGGCTTATCAGTATGTAGACAGGGTGCGGGAGAGAGTTGGCCTGGCCAGGCTTTCTGACGTAATGCCGGACTTAGCTCAGGATCAATTTCAGGAACAACTGAAGCACGAAAGATTATTAGAGCTATCGGGAGAAGGACACAGGTGGAACGACCTTGCGCGCTGGGGAGACCTGGGGCCTGAACTGGCTGAAAGGGATCCGGGTTTTGCAAATTTTGATGTCGGCAAAGACGAACTGCTGCCCATTCCCACGATGGAAATTGACATCAATCCAAACCTACAGCAAAATGAAGCCTGGAGGTAAATGAGTTCTTTGAAAGGGAGTTGAGCTTCTG
>CAZHZR010000120.1:6031-9122 GCA_964537095.1 uncultured Roseivirgaceae bacterium | reverse complement strand
GTGTAAGTCGGACATGTTCTTACCGAGCAACTTGTTAAAATAAAGATTGTCAAAGCAAAGAAACCTGTAACTACTTTTTTCATGTTTAAAGATTTTATTTTCAGATAGATTTTACTTGTTTTGAAGAGCCTGAATCCTTTTGAATTATTTGTAATTTCAATCCTTCATTGGTCTTCTTCCATCATCAATAATTCAAAATTTAGTCCCATCGATTGTAATCGTACCTGCCTTTTATGAATCACTGGAAAACAAAGCTATGTATATTCCGTATTTTCCTTTGGCAAAAGTCAGATAGAATAGTACATGTGCAATAAAAGATTCAGCTCAAATTAATTCTGCTATTTTTATGGTTTTTTGAATTCAAGATACCGTTAATACGTTAGGTATTTGGTAACATCGTTTACCGTTACTCCGATAGATCATTAAAATTTTCAATATGGCAGGATACAGGTTTTCAGAATACATTCCCGAACAGAACCCAACGCAGAGCGGTTTTGATAATCTTTTGAACATCTTCATGCAGTTGTTGCTCATCACATCCGGAGATGCCGGCGAGGCATTAAGGTGGCTGAGTAATCTTGACAAGCAACATAATCTTACAAAGGAGAATTATGGCATCGGAGATTTTATAGAAGATCTAAAATCCAAGGGATATCTTACAGACAACAATGAAAAAGGTGAGATACAAATCACACCTAAGATGGAACAGAACATCCGAAAAAGTGCGCTGGAGGAGATTTTCGGGAAGTTAAAAAAAGGTGGCAGGGGCAGTCATAAAACGCCCTACACCGGCATAGGCGACGAAGAAGGAACGGATCACAGAAATTTTCAGTTTGGCGATTCCCTGGATCAGATCGCCATGACAGACTCCATCAAAAACGCCCAGATTAACCATGGCCTGGGAAGTTTTATGATGACAGAAGATGATTTGGAAATTGTTGAAAAAGAACACAAGTCCCAAACCTCCACCGTGTTGATGATCGATATTTCGCATTCGATGATCCTTTACGGGGAAGACAGAATTACGCCGGCAAAAAAAGTAGCCATGGCGCTGGCCGAGCTTATAACCACCCGATATCCCAAGGATACCTTGGACATTATTGTTTTTGGAAACGATGCATGGCAGATTCAGATTAAAGACCTTCCTTTTTTACAGGTGGGGCCTTATCATACCAATACAGTGGCGGGGCTTGAACTTGCGATGGACCTTCTTAGGCGCAGGAAAACCAAAAACAAGCAAATTTTCATGATCACAGACGGGAAACCTACATGCTTGAAACAAGGAATTAAATATTATAAAAACAGCTTTGGCCTTGATAGTAAAATTTTGAATAAGACGTTGAACCTTGCCACTCAATGCAGGAAATTACACATTCCGGTTACCACTTTTATGATTGCTTCAGATCCTTATTTAAAGGAATTTGTAAGGGAATTCACAAAAGCTAACAATGGGAATGCCTATTACAGTAGTTTACAGGGACTTGGTAATATTGTTTTTGAAGATTATAATCGTAACAGAAAGAAAAACTTATAAACACGCATCATAAAAATGCAGTATAAAACAGGAAAATTAGACGAATTAAAAAGTATAGATACACTAGGAGCTTTAAAATCGACGGGATATCAGCCCAGATCCATTAAGCAGGAGCTAAGGGACAACCTGATTTTGAAGCTTAAGAATAAAGAAAATGTTTTTGAGGGGATCTGGGGTTATGAGGAAACGGTCATCCCTGATATTGAAAGGGCTATTCTTTCAATGCATAACATCAATTTGCTCGGTCTGCGGGGTCAGGCCAAAACCCGAATAGCCAGGCAGATGATTTCATTGCTTGATGCTTACATTCCCATAATAGAAGGGTCAGAGCTGAATGACGATCCGCTGATGCCACTTTCCAGATATGGCAAAGATAAGGTAGCAGCTATGGGCGATGAGACCCCGGTATCCTGGCTGGCTAGAGAAGACAGGTACACCGAGAAGCTGGCCACTCCTGATGTTTCGGTAGCAGACCTTATTGGCGACGTAGATCCCATTAAAGCGGCGACTTTAAAGCTACCTTATGCTGATGAACGGGTGATTCATTACGGTTTAATTCCGAGGGCACACCGCGGAATCTTCGTTATTAATGAGCTTCCGGATTTGCAGGCTAGAATTCAGGTAGCGCTCTTCAATATTCTGCAGGAGGGCGACGTACAGATCAGAGGTTTTAAAATCAGGCTCCCTTTGGATATTCAATTCGTATTTACGGCCAATCCTGAAGATTATACCAACCGGGGCAGCATTGTGACACCCTTAAAAGACAGGATTGACAGTCAGATAATTACCCATTATCCCAAATCGCTGGAGATAGGTAGAAAAATTACGCAGCAGGAAGCCAGGATCAAGGAACCTCAGAAAAAAGCAGTTACGCTGAATGAGATCAGCAAAGACTTGATTGAGCAGATTGCTATTGAAGCACGGTCGAGCGAATATGTAGATGCAAAAAGTGGTGTCTCGGCCCGGTTGACGATTTCTGCCTACGAAAATCTTGTAAGCTCAGCAGAAAGGCGTTCGTTAATCAATCAGGAGGAGAATACTTTTATCAGGATATCTGACTTTGTGGGGGTATTACCGGCAATTACAGGGAAAGTAGAATTGGTTTATGAAGGCGAACAGGAAGGGCCAGGAATTGTGGCCAATAACCTGGTAGGAAAAGCCATCAGGACGCAGTTTGTGAATTATTTTCCCAACCCAGAGGAAATCCGTAAGAAAAAAGCCAATAACATTTATAAAAATATAACCGATTGGTTTGGAGAAGGACATGTAGTAGACCTATTTCACGATGCCACCTTTGAGGAATATAAGGCAGAACTTGAAAAAATTCCAGGCCTGAAAAAACTGGTTGCGGGGCTGCATAAGAACCTGGATACTAGCTCGCAATACTTCATGATGGAATTCGCTTTGCATGGATTGGCAGAAAACAGCATGCTAAGCAAAAAGCAATTGTCAAAAGGGCTCCAGTTTAAAGACTTACTAAGCAGTATGTTTTCTATGCCAGACCTGGATTTTGATGACAATGAAGAGTAGTAGGAGATGTGAGATTATAAATGTTAG
>CAZHZR010000120.1:0-5931 GCA_964537095.1 uncultured Roseivirgaceae bacterium | reverse complement strand
GCCCCGGGAACGTCAGGAAACCCGGAACGCATGTAAAACAGGCGGTTTGGTATAGCTTTAGACAGTCAGATGGAGGGAAAACCAGGAAAGTGTAAATTACCCTCGACAGTTTTGATATAACCTGTTGTCTGGAACGATTAAAAGAATATTATATGACATTAAGGGAAATTCAGGCCTTGGTAATCAAAGGTGAAAGTAATACCCTTGAATTCAAAAGAAAGGTAGCACATCCTGAAAAAATTGTGCGGGAAATTGTCGCCTTTGCCAACACGGCTGGTGGCTTGCTCCTTATTGGGGTGGATGATGATGGCTCGATTCCGGGCTTGAAATACGCAGAGGAAGAGGCCTTTGCCCTGGAAGCGGCAGTCAGGAAATTATGCAAACCGCCTATTCCTCTAAACCTTGAGATTGTTCCCATTTCAGCAAAACGTGCGGTCATAAAATATCAAATTGAATCCAGTCCGACAAAGCCACACATAGTCAAAGATCCCGAAAATCCAGCCTCTTATGTACGCTTTAAAGATAGAAGCATTCAGGCGAGCAAAGAGATGAGAGAGATACTAAGGCGGCAACGAAGGCCCAGGGATATCAAATTCGTCTATGGAGAAAAGGAGAAAACCCTGATGATGTATTTGGAGGAGTATGGAGAGATTACAGTGGAAGAATTCTCGAAAGTTGCGGGGATCAAGAAGTATTTCGCTTCGAAAACCCTGGTTCTGCTGGTGTTGGCCAATGTGCTGGAAATCGAGCCGCGTGAAGGAAAGGACATTTACAGGCTAAATGGAGTATCCTGACCGAAGGCCTCACAAGACAAATAGTAAAAATCCATATCTTTTTTTTAATTTATAATTCGCTTTAAGTTTTAATTTTTAATTTAGGACGACAAGTGCCGCGCCCAAATAAGTTTAGAGAGTAGGTTCGTGGAGAGGCTAGTTAGGAGGATCATTTTAATGGAAAGTATATATGGGTAAAGAAGAAAAGATTTTTGTTTTAGACACTTCCGTTATTTTATATGCGCATGATGCTATTTTAAATTTTGCAGAGCATGATATCGGCATTCCGATTACAGTTCTGGAAGAACTGGATCAGTTTAAGAAGGGGAACGATACAAAAAATTTTGAAGCGCGGGAGTTTATCCGCATGCTGGATAAATTGGCTGAAAATCACATGCTTCAAGACTGGATTCCCCTGAATGGGAAAGGACGAGGAAAGCTAAAGGTGTTGATGGACCTGGACAGTAAGGTAAATGCTGAAAAAATATTTGACGATACCAAAGCAGACCATAAAATATTAAACGCGGCACTTAAGCTTCAGCAGGATTCCAAGACCAAAAAGGTTATACTGGTGAGCAAGGATATAAACCTGAGGCTAAAAGCAAAGTCCCTCAATTTGCCGGCTGAGGACTATGAAACAGGGAAAATTAAAAATGTGAACACCCTGCATAGTGGAAAGACCGTGATAAATAAAATTCCGCAGGAGCAAATAAATGCCTTGTATGAAAATGGAAGCTGTGATACCAAGGCTATATTAAAAAAGAATTATCCAGCCGATAACAATTACTTTATCCTAAAAAGTGATAAAAATTCTGTTTTGGCATATTACAACCCGCTCAACAAGTTGATCGAGAAGGTTGATAAAAAAAGTATCTATGGCATCAAGCCCCGAAGTGCCGAGCAAACCTTTGCCATCCATGCCATCCTTAATCCAGAAATTAAACTTTTAACAATACAGGGTGTAGCAGGTACAGGTAAAACATTGTTGGCCCTTGCCGGAGCACTCGAACAGCGAAGGGATTTCAAACAGATTTACCTTGCCAGGCCTATTGTACCGTTGAGTAACAAAGATATCGGCTATTTACCGGGAGACATTAAGTCGAAATTGAATCCTTACATGGAACCACTGTGGGACAATCTGAAATTTATTCAAAACCAATTTCATGAGTCAGATAAAGACCATTCGCGGTTAACGGAAATGGTGAACACAGAGAAGCTGGTCATTACTCCTTTGGCCTATATCCGGGGAAGAAGTTTGGCAAACATATTCTTTATTGTGGATGAGGCGCAAAATCTAACACCCCACGAGGTAAAGACAATAATTACCAGAGCAGGTGAAAACACCAAGATTATATTCACAGGAGATATTTATCAAATAGATACGCCCTATTTGGATTCCCAAAGTAACGGACTTTCATATTTGATCGACAGGATCAAAAATCATCCGATTTATGCACACATCACACTAGAGAAAGGAGAAAGGTCTGAACTTGCGAACCTTGCGAATGACCTTTTGTAGTTTTGAAGCCTTTTTAGCCAATTCTCTTTTTCCAGAGTTGGATTTAGGCTATCTTCAAGTAATATTAAAAGTGGTGAGTTTTTTCTTTTAGATTTGAATTTTTTCAATAATAATATTTATTTTTATTATAAAAAGAACATTTTTGTATAATTTTTAGGATATTTGCCGTCATCGGAGAATTATTTTATAATTTTTTCACTTAACTTATAGTTAAGCTTTACCTAAGAACTATTGAAGCACTTTTCTAACCCAAAATTGCTGCATATAGTAGCAAATTAATCATTAAGGCTAAAATTAAAATTATGAGATCTGTAAAGTTACAGTTTGTTATTTGTGCAATATTACTGGCTTGCAATGCCGCCATGAGTCAGGTTCCTGAATCGCAGGCAGAAGTTACTGAGGAGGTCAACACCCTTTCTCAACAATTCAATGCATTAAAAGATAAATCTAATTCATATCAGGAGTATAAAGTAGTGAAACTAACTTCTTTAAATACTTTTTGGAGTAACGTGAATGATTCTATAGCTGCAGTACAGAAAGAGATAATTATTGCAAATAACAATATTCTATCGCAGCAACGTAAATTGGACAGCTTGATCAACACCCTGGAAACACGGGAAGCAGCATTAGAAAAAAGCGAATATGATATCGCCCATTTAAACGTGCTAGGCATGGATGTTCAAAAAGAGAGCTATGTTTCTTTTACCTGGGGCGTGTTTTTCGTATTGCTGTTGCTTTTGGGAATAGCCATCGCCAAATATAGAAGTAGCAACAAGGTGGCTGTAGAGAAGAAATCTGATTATGATGCGCTCAATAATGAACTGAATGACTGCAAGCAGAAATCCAGAGAAAAAGAAATTAAACTAATGCGGGAGCTTCAAACAGAAAGGAATCATGTAGAAGAGCTCAATCAAAAAATAATAGCATTGAGAAAACAGGCGCATTAATATAATCAATGAATCAGTAAAGGCCTGTGGGAAATTTCTCAGGGCCTTTTTTTGTTTTTCTTATTTAATCAAGCCATAAAATCAACTCTCTTTTTCAACTTCCTGTTTTTTGTCTCGGGAGCTGAATTTTTGCAGCACAGCCACTTAGAATATGAACAATAAATTATTAGCTACCGCCTTCGTCATCACTCTAATTGCTTTTCTGATTAGGTGCACCTCTACGCAGTCAGATAGCGTGGAACAAAATAACTCATTAGAACAACAACAAGCTGTGGACAATCTATTATTAAAAAAGTGGGAAGGACCATATGGTGGCGTTCCTGCCTTTGACAGAATGGACTTATCCCTGCTTAAGCCTGCAATAGAGGCTGGGATGCAAATCCATTTACGTGAAATTGCGGCAATCGCAGCCAACGAAGAGCCGCCTACTTTTACGAACACCATTCTTCCTTACGAAAAGGCAGGAAAAGACCTCGACCGGGCTTTCGCCTATCTTGGAATCTGGAGAAGCAATATGTCCTCCCCGGAATCCAGGGAAATTCAGGAGGAACTCGCGCCAAAAATAGCTGCTTACCAGTCTGAAATAATTCAGAATGCTGCGCTTTTTCAAAAGATCAGGCAGGTTTATAATGCGTCTCTGGAAAATCCCTTGCCTCCTGACCAGCAACGAGTGGTGGCTCTCATTTACCAGCACTTTGAAATGGAAGGTGCAGCCTTAAACGCTGAAGCCAAGGAGCGGTATGCAGCCATAAACAATGAACTATCGACCCTATATACCCGATTCTCTAACAACGTTCTGGCCGATGAGGAAGGGTATGTGGTTTACCTTACAAAGGATCAGCTTAAGGGTTTGCCTGAGTCTTTCATAAAAGCAGCAGCCAGTGCTGCCACTGAGCGTGGTGAAGAAGGCAAGTATGCCGTTACCAATACCCGCTCTTCCATGGATCAGTTCCTTACTTACTCAGATGAGAGGGCCCTGAGGGAGAAAGTTTGGAACAACTATTATTCACGAGGAGATAACGGAGATGACAAAGACAACAAACAAATTATAGCAGAGATATTAAAATTGCGGGATGAAAGGGTTGCGCTGCTTGGCTTCGAAAATTACGCTGCGTGGCGCCTGCAAGACAGGATGGCGAAAAAACCAGAGAATGCGCTTGATTTGATGGAGGCAGTCTGGCCGGCAGCTCTGGCGAGAGTTGAAGAAGAAGTGGCTGACATGCAAAAGGTAGCGGATCAAAGTGGCGCAAACATTAAGATTGCGCCCTGGGATTATAGATATTATGCTGAAAAAGTTCGTAAACAGAAATACGATCTGGAGTCTGATGAAGTGAAACAATATCTGCAACTCGATAAGTTAACCCAGGCACTTTTCTTTGTGGCGGGAGAGCTTTTTAACTATGATTTTAAGCCGGTAGAAGAAAACTCGGTTCCTGTATTTCATGAAGACGTTGGCGTATGGGAAGTTACTGATAAGGAGTCAGGAGAACATATCGGACTGTGGTACCTGGATGCTTTCGCCCGTCAGGGGAAACGATCCGGTGCCTGGGCGACCACCTATCGCAGCCATACCACGTTTGATGGGAAAGAAACCGTTTTGGCATCAAATAATTCAAACTTCATAAAGCCCGGCGCGGGTGATCCGGTTTTAATTTCCTGGGACGATGCCAGAACGTTTTTTCATGAATTTGGCCACGCGCTCCATTTCTTTTCCTCCAATGTAAAATATCCGACCCTAAACGGTGGGGTAAGAGATTATACAGAGTTTCAGTCTCAGCTTCTTGAGCGTTGGTTGAGCACCGATGAAGTCATTAACAGATTTTTGGTACACCATGAAACCGGAAAGCCTATTCCGGCAGCACTGGTTACAAAAATTAAAAACGCCGAAACTTTTAATCAGGGTTTTGCAACCACAGAATTCCTGGCTTCGGCGCTGATGGACATGGAGTTTCATACCGCAGATCCCGAAGGTTTGGATGTAGCTAAGTTTGAGAAAGAAACTCTTGCAGCCCTTGATATGCCTGAAGAAATTGTAATGCGCCATCGTTCGCCCCATTTTTCCCATGTGTTTTCAGGAGAGGGGTACGCAGCAGGATACTATGGTTATTTATGGGCTGATGTTCTGACTGCCGATGCGGCGGAGGCTTTTCAGGAAGCTCCTGGTGGCTTTTATGACAAGGAAATGGCTTCCAGACTTGTCGAATATCTTTTCGCACCGCGGAATGCAATAGATCCGGCTGATGCTTACCGTCAGTTCAGGGGCAGAGATGCAGAAATTAACGCATTGATGAGGGACCGTGGATTTCCAGTGGCTGGAAAGAAGGCGCCTTAGTCTTGTTCCATGATGGTTTGGGATCACTAGCGTAGTAGAAATATCAGTTTAAAAAAAGACCGTTTCAAATGCATGAAACGGTCTTTTTTTTGTTAAAATTTAGTAGCCCCGACCGAACAAATCTCGAACCATTTTTTGGAGGATTTGGAGCGGTTAACCCAATCAAAACGTTTCGGCCTCCTAAAAACAGAATGCGTTTTTTTGCTCCGCTTTTCCAAAGTCGGTGAATAATGTGAAAGTCGTATAAGTTTTTCAAGTTCCTGTCGCCATTACGAGCAAAACTCTATTTTGTCCTTGGGTTTGTAATACAGAATATAATCCGCCCTTTTTCTTGTTCCTCTTGCAGTTACTTTACCACGA
>CAZHZR010000119.1:0-9176 GCA_964537095.1 uncultured Roseivirgaceae bacterium | reverse complement strand
ACTTGAAACTTCAATATCTTATCAGTAGAATTTTTTCTGATATGCGCATTGATGATTTGAAGCACGTCCGGATTGTCTTTGCAACGGGTTACACAGGATTTAATGCTTTCAAAATCTTCATAGCAATCCTCCTGCATTAAAAATCCATAGCCGATATATTTTCCTTTTTCTAGCAATACAACGGACGACTCCCCATAGGCACGGCCTTTTCCAATAATGGCCAACGACTTACTTGTTTCCGAAAAACTGGCCAGGGTGGCATTTATCTTCTCATTATAAACTTCTGGCGATTCTTTTCCCGCGCAAGCCCCGCTACATATACCTGCTGAATGATCAAAGCAGGCAGCGGACGTTTTTTGAAGGCCACATAACTTGGGGCACAGCTTATATTCTTTTACTTTGGTCATTACGAAGGTCCGGGCTTCGCTCAACGTTACAAATGTATGAATAGGGGTCAGAAACTTATTTACTTTGCTTATTTCAAACCTTAAAAAGCCCCCTTTATCTTCATATTGATAGAGTCCATAGTTGCTTCCTGGTTTTTTTAAGGCACGATTATAGGGTGGCCAGTGCTTCTTTATTTCGTTCGATTCGTGCAGTAGCGCAATCAGCTCGTTACCACAAAGTTCGTAGCTAATTCCATAGATGCTTTGAATAAACATCTGCTTTCTGCTGGTTTCGCCCAGAAAATGTCCCGATACCCGTTTTTTAATATTTTTAGCCTTTCCCACATAAATCACCTTGCTGTGCTTGTCGAGAAAATAATACACGCCTGTAGTTTCCGGCAAGGCATCATACTGTGCTTTCGGAAGATTTGGAGGCAGGGTTGCCTCATAGCTGTTCCTTTTCAGTGCCTGATCAATATGGCCATCACAATCTTTCTGTAGCAGCATGGTAAGCACCTCCGCAGTGGCGGCGGCATCTCCGGCAGCCCGGTGGCGATTCTTGATAGTGACATCCAGCTTGTCACACAAGTTTCCGAGACTATAAGATGGAAAGCCGGGGAATAACTTCCGGCAAAGGCGAACAGTACACAATTTTTTCCGGGTGAACTGGGCGCCCAGGGCCAGAAATTCTTCCTTCAAAAATGTATAGTCGAAATTGACATTGTGGGCAACAAATATTTTTCCTTCTGTTAAGGTGTAAATATGTTTGGCTACCTCGTAAAACCTGGGGGCTCCGCTCACCATCTCATTGGTGATGCCGGTTAAAGCTGTAATTTGTGGGGGAATAAAGCGCTCCGGATTGATGAGGGTTTCAAAAGAATCCACCACTTTTTTGCCATCGTGGATAAATATGGCAATCTCTGTGATCTTGTGAAATCCTGCCCTTCCACCCGTGGTTTCGATATCAACTACAGCATACATTTTCAAAAAGAGAATTTGCCAATAAAATTACTAAATATTTTTTAGCAATTTAGTTTCCAGCGCTTATAATATTGGCAGCGTGCAAATTATTATCGACCGGGGTCAGGTAAAAGCAAATTAATATACGGAGCCTTTCCTTAACAATTTGTTAACCCGTTCTTCCCGCCCACTTAACATCTATTATCCACCTTTGCAGCAAAGATTTTAAATTAAACAAAAAAAGACTAGTATGACTACTATGAAAAATTTCTTTTCAATGTTAATGCTTGCAACGGCGATGTTATTTGCTTTTGTTGCCTGCAAGGACGATGATGATAGCCCAGGGGTAAATTTTGGCGCTCCTGAATTAAATGCGGTAAGCTCAAGCTATCAGCAAGTACCCGGAGAATCGGTAAATATACAATTGAATGCCAATGCTGACGCAGGTATAAAAACTATTGCTGTTTCCGGAGCAGTTACAGGAAATGTTTCTTTTAATGCTGATGATAATAATCAATTAGTTTCATATGCGTTTGAGGTACCTGCTGATGCAGAGGAAGGCGAGGATTTTGCCTTAACTTTTACGCTTACAGATGATACAGACAAAACAGCCACTGCTAATGTAACCGTTACGGCTACTGCTACACCGGTTAATTCAGAAGTAATAGAAATTGCTACTTCCACAGAAGGAGTGGGCACTACTACTTGGACTGCAAATAATACCTATGTGCTGCAAGGGTTTGTATATGTAAATCCCGGCCAAACGCTTACAATCGAGCCAGGAACGGTAATAAAAGGAAGAGCAGGAACAGGTGCAGAAGCTAGTGCTTTAATTATTGCTGATGGAGCCAGAATAATTGCGAATGGAACTCCTGAAAATCCGATCATCTTTACAGCATTGGCTGATGATGTTACTCGGACAGATGAAATAGAAATAACTGCTAGAGGGCTTTGGGGAGGTTTGATAATTTTAGGCAATGCACCTATAAATCATGCAAACTCAAGAACTTTGATCGAAGGTCTACCTTCTAATGATACTGAGACGCGGGGGACTTACGGTGGCGACGATCCGGAGCATGATGCTGGAGAACTTTCTTATGTTTCAATAAGACATGGTGGTTCCAACATCGGTGCCGATAATGAGATCAATGGCTTAACGATGGGTGGCGTAGGTAGAGGAACTACTATTCACCATATTGAAGTTTGGGGAAATGACGATGACGGTTTTGAATGGTTTGGTGGAACTGTAAACACTTCTTATCTGGCTTCCATTTATAATCAAGACGATGCTTTTGACTGGGACTTCGGTTATCGAGGAGAAAATCAATTTTGGTTTGCGCACCAGGAGCCTGATTTTACAAATTCCGGAAGAGGAATGGAACTAGACGGAGCTCATAGTGGAAACCTTGATGCGGAAGTGTTTTCAAGGCCGACAATATTTAATATGACTTTAATAGGGCAAGGTCTTGATGGCGAGGTGTCAGAAAATGCGGCCATATTTATGACTGAAGGATCTGGTGGCTATTTTCATAACAGCATCGTTTCTACGTTTCCTACAGGTATTATGCTTAATACAAAGGGCTCTGCAGGTGCAACCACAACAGACCGATTGGCAAATGGAGATTTGATCTTCTCAAACAACATTTTTTACAACATATCAGATTATACTGAATTAAGTGCGGTTGCCGAAGGTACCGCTTCCTTAGAGACTCACTTATCGGTCAATAATAATGTGTTTGCAGACCCTCAACTAGACGGTTTTTTACCAACTTCTGGAGGAGCAGCATTTACTACATCAGGATTAGAAGTACCGGCAACTTCGGTAAATGGTTTTACCTATGAAGCCGTAGACTTCCTGGGAGCCTTTGGAGAGGACAACTGGTTAGAGGGCTGGACCGCGGCTGATTTATATGAAATATTTTAAATAGTTGATTTTAATCATATACTAAAAAAGCACCCTCAGAGCAGGGTGCTTTTTTAATTCGTGGCTGCGCAAGTGGAGATAAGCCGGTAGCGCCTATGTTACCGAAAGGTTATCTTAAAATTAAAAATGTAACGTTTTCTTAAAACAAGTCTTAACAATTTCAAAATGTTAACTCTTTAGCTTTGCAGGAAAATATAAGAGTCGATAAATGAAAAATTTACTACTATTTGTTTCTTTATTAATTTCCTTTCCTGCCTTTTCACAATCCGGTATCATCCGGGGTCAAATCATTGATGATGAAAATGGAGAGCCATTAATCGGAGCTACTGTTTCCATTGCAGGTACAACTATTGGTGCAGCAACAGATTTAGATGGAAAATTTGAAATTCCAAACCTTGAACATGGAGTTTATGCCCTCAAGGCTTCTTATGTTTCTTATCAGGGTCGGACAGTAGAAAATGTTGAAGTTAAAATCGGCGAAGTTCGCGTTTTAACAATCAGACTTCGACCAGAAAGCATAGGTTTAGAAGAGGTAGTTGTACAAGCGCAAGCCATTCGTAATTCCGAATCTGCTTTACTCACCGTTCAGAAAAAAGCAAGCTCAGTATTGGACGGAATATCGGCAGAGCAATTCTCCCGAAGTGGTGATAGCGATGCTGCAGCCGCGATGAAAAGAGTAACCGGGGTTTCAGTGGAAGGTGGTAAATATGTATATGTAAGAGGCTTGGGAGATAGATACAGTAAAACAGCCTTAAACAGCGGCTCTGTTCCCGGATTGGATCCCGACAAAAATTCTGTCCAAATGGATTTATTCCCAGCAAATTTAATAGATAATATTGTAGTTTATAAAACATTTTCTCCTGAGTTGCCTGCTAGTTTTTCAGGAGGGTATGTAGACATCACGACCAAGGATTTTCCTGATAAATTTACTTTCCAGATAGCGACGTCAGCTAAATACAATGCGAATACATCCTTTAATTCAGATTTTATTAGCCAGGAAACAAGTGATAAGTTTCTATTGGGTTTTGATAAAGATCAGCGACAGGTTCCTGAAATAGTAAAAAATGGCATACCATCTCCAAACTTTTCAGCACCTTCGGAGGCATATACCAATGAAGTAAGACAGTTGGACGCAGCATCCAAATCATTCAATTCCAGTTTCGCACCATCTAATAAAACGCCATTCCTAAATCAAAGCTTTTCATTGTCTATTGGTGACAGAGTGGATATATTTAACAGACCTTTGGGTATTATAGGAGGATTCAGCTATCAGCACGAATATGAATTTTATGATAAGGGAACCACAGGGAGGTACTTTTTGGCGGGGGCTAATCAAGAGGCTCTAGATACTGTTTTGTTAGCTAGTGATGTAAAAGGTACCGAGTCTGTACTCTGGGGTGCATTGGTAAGCGCAACCTATAAGTTGAGCCCAAATAGTAAAATTGGACTTAACTTGATTAGAAATCAAAGCGCACAAACATCCTCCAGATATCAGGAAGGAGTTTACCCCTATAGGTCAGGTATCGAAGATGGAAGTGCGCAACGTCAAATCAGAAGTCTTCAGTTTTTACAAAGATCATTGTCCACAGCTCAATTAAGAGGAGAACACGTTTTTAGCAAAGGTAAAATAAAGCTCGATTGGTTGAGTTCCTACACTTATTCAACTCAGGACGAACCGGATCTTCGCTTTTTTAATAACACGTTCTCCAATGCATATAAGGATACCGTTTTTACTGCTGTGGGAGGTTCAAACACGCCACCTGCCCGATATTTCAGAGACATGAATGAAACAAACTGGGATAATAAAATTGATTTGGAAATTCCTGTATCATTATGGAATGGTCTTGCTTCCAAAATTAAAATAGGTGGAGGATATTTAACAAAGGAAAGAGATTTCAATGAGTCCATTTATCAATTTTCTCCTTCAAGTAAAACCAAGTCGCTGGATTTCTATGATGGAAATATTGAGGATTATTTAGACAAGAATTTAGGAGTAGTTGATACTGTCAGTACAAGTACTGGTTCAAGATATGATTTCGGAATCATAGTAAGAAACCAGGTGTTGGCTGGAGGAAGTTATGTTGGAAAAGAAAGGCTTCCATCGGGGTACGCGATGATAGATTTGCAGGTGAATCCTAAGCTAAAGGTAAGCGCAGGCGCAAGGTTTGAACGTACCGACATAGAAATTATTACAGAAAATGAAAACCTAACCGAAGATCAAAGATTAACCGCCGTAAAGCAGGATGATATTTTGCCAGCTATTAACATTACCCAAAATATTATAGAGAACATGAATTTAAGAGCTGCTTATGGTAAAACAGTTGCTCGTCCATCTTTTCGGGAACTTGCGCCATATGAGACTTTCGACTTCGTTGGAGATGCTGTTAAGCAAGGGGGGCCATTGGAAAGAACACTTATTGATAACTTTGATCTGCGTTGGGAATATTATCCTACTTCTGGAGAATATTTATCCGTAAGTGTATTTTATAAAAAACTGCTAAATCCTATCGAAACCACTATTCAAGCCGAGACAAACGAGCCGGATAGATTAAGGTTGAAGTTTAGAAATGTGGATCAGGCTACCGTAGTGGGAATGGAGTTTGAAGCTAGAAAGGATTTGTCTTTCATTTCAGAAGCCTTCGCAAAAATAAAAGTAGGAGCAAATGTGACAATACTTGATTCTCAGGTAGATATTAACGAAGAAGAACTGAATTTAATCAGAAATTATCTTCCTGATGCAGAGAATGCCAGGCCTCTTTATGGTCAGGCTCCCTTTATAGTGAACTCTTTTATAATGTATGATAATTTTGAAACCAGAACCAACTTCAATTTAGTTTATAATATTTCAGGTGAAAGATTGGCCTATGTTAACATTGGCGGTACACCAAACGTATATGAACAGCCAAGAGGTGTGTTAGATTTTACAATGAAGCAAGGAATAGGTGAGCGGATCTCTCTTAAATTAGCCGCAGAAAATATCTTGAATTCTGACTATCACTTCACCCAGGAATTCAAAGGCGCAGATTACGATTACCAAAAATATCAATTAGGAAGAAGTTTTTCTTTAGGATTATCTTATTTGATTGATTAAAAAGTGTGTTAACTTTTTAATGTCAGATATAAAAGTGAGGCTAAGAACTTGGTCTCACTTTTATTTTACCTTAAAAAATATTCTAAAGTCACTTATTTCGCCATTATTGTCTCTCCGGGTTATATAGGCACTGATGACTTTAAAATCAGGATAATTCTCCCATCTATATACCTCTCCTAATTCATTCGAAGTAGGATCTTTTAATCCCAAACCGTAATTTTCTAGTATTTTCTTGTCAAAAGATAAGGGCACGGGTTTATGTAAAATTATGTCTTTTGCCGTACCGTCCATATACTGTATTTCAAGGCTATCAAGATTAAAATATAATTGCGTGTAAAAATTCTTTGTTACTACCTTTTGCATAAATGCGGAGTCAGGCTCTCCTAAAATCTTCACGGTTTCTTCCGGAGTGTTATTAATTATATCCATTACTTGCAAATGCTGATGAGGATATTCTTTTTTGGTTTGACATGCAAGTACCAGTACCCAAGAGATTAATAAGACAAAATTGAAAATTTTCGGAATATTCATTGATGATCTATAAGTTAAAGAAAGATAAGATAAATTAATGGACCCTCAGACCTGTCACGTACATTTTTTACAGACAAATTACCCTATTATATTATTGGAAATTGATCACCGCACCCCCCCTGATAACATAAATTTCATGTAAAGATAACGCATACGTATTCTCGCCAAATTGGACCAGTAAATCACTAAAGTAGTATATTATAATGGAATATGTATTAAGAAATTATTAAGGTTATAAGAAGCAAGAGCCTGATCTGTGATTAAGCACTGATCTTCCAATACCTTCAAGTTATTTCATCTAATTCCCTTCAAAATTCAATTTTATGAAGTAGTTTACTTCTTAAATTCTGGAATAATTCTTTTTTAAGCTAAAGATGAATGGTCACTAAAATCTTAATCACAGGAGGAAGCGGTTTAATTGGAACACGATTGACAGCCTTATTGACGGATGAGGGGTATTCCGTGGGCATATTGAGTAGAAGCCCCAAAAAGATTCCAGCTCCAGCATTAGGTTATAAATGGGATATCAACACCGGCTACGTCGATCCCAAAGCTTTTGAGAACACCACAGCCATCATTCATCTCGCAGGTGCGGATGTAGCCGGAAAGCGTTGGACGCCTGCATATAAGCAGGAGATTATCAGCAGCAGAACTTCATCGGCCCAGGTTATACACGATTGGTTGTCAAAGAACCAACATTCCGTAAATACATTTTTATCTCCTTCGGGCGTTAACTATTATCCCCAAAATACAGGAAAGAGGCTTACAGAAACGGATGGCGCCGGTGCCGATTTTCTTGCTGAAGTTACCCAAGCCTGGGAAGAAGGCGCTGAAAAGATCAGCAATCTTGGTCTTCGGACCGTAATCTTTAGAGTGGGTATCGTCTTGAGTAATAAGGGAGGGGCTTTGGTAGAGCTAGCACGGCCCGTAAGGTTAGGGGCTGCAGCTCCTCTGGGAAGTGGCAAGCAAATGATCAGCTGGATCCACATTGATGATTTATGCCACATGTTCATTTTTGCGTTGAAAAATAATTCTTTAAAAGGGGTTTTCAACGCAGTTGCTCCTCATCCGGTAACGAACAAAGCATTTGTGCACTCCATTGCGGCTACGCTCAAAAAGCCGATATTTCTTCCGGCTGTTCCGGCTTTTGCTTTAAAGATGGTATTAGGCGAGCGGGCAGCTATAATTTTAGAAGGTGCAAATGTGGCGTCGGAAAAAATAAAAGAAGCTGGATTTTCCTTTGAATATCCAAAATTAGATGCGGCGCTGCAGTCTTTACTGTAGGAAGATATTCGCATGATTCTATATTTTAGAGATCAACATTAATTCGTTTTATTTATCCATTGATTGAGGTTTATGTACTATTAATAAGAATCTTAGCTTGGCAGTTCTGCTTAGGCGTTGTAATTTTATCATCTTTTTAAAATGTACCGCAAATGGAACAAAAGAAATCAAAAAGGAATAGCAATATGGCTGAATCAAATAGAAAAAGTACAAACGGGAAAAAGGATGGAACCGACAAGATTACGATAAGTAAGGAATCCGGAAAAAAATCTAAACTAGAAGAAAGCCAAACAGCACAGGCAGATGAAGCAATAGTTGAGACAAAGGAAGAATCTGTGCATTTATCTGAAGATGAGGAAAGAATTATGCGGGCATTTAAAGATCGGGACTGGAACGAAATAAAAAGTTCTGATTCCTGGTCCATTTTTAAAACAATGTCCGAATTTGTTGAGGGTTTTGAAAAACTGGCAAAAATTGGCCCCTGCGTTTCTATCTTTGGTTCTGCCCGTACTTTGGAGAATCACAAATACTATAAGATGACAGAAGAAATTGCTGCTAAGCTTGTTCGTCACGGCTATGGTGTAATCACGGGAGGAGGCCCGGGCATTATGGAGGCAGGAAACAAGGGAGCGAAGAGCGAAAATGGCAAATCCGTCGGTTTGAACATTGATTTACCCTTCGAGCAATTCAATAACAAATATATAGATAGCGACAAGCTGATCACTTTTGATCATTTTTTTGTTAGAAAGGTAATGTTCGTGAAATATTCGCAGGGCTTTATAGTCATGCCGGGGGGATTCGGAACATTAGATGAATTGTTCGAAGCGATTACTTTAATTCAAACCAAAAAGATAGGACGCTTCCCCATTGTATTGGTGGGTAAAAGTTTTTGGGGCGGCCTTTTTGAATGGATTAAAGAGGAGATTCTCTCAGAGAAGAATATCAGTGAGGAAGACCTTGATTTGGTGAGTGTTGTGGATACGCCTACAGAGGCGGTTAA
>CAZHZR010000118.1:2584-9326 GCA_964537095.1 uncultured Roseivirgaceae bacterium | reverse complement strand
ATTCAGGGCTTTGATAAAATCTTCATAAAGAGGAATGGCCACCTCGGGTCTGGCGGCTTTTATATAAGAGGGTCTGTTTCCTTTCCTGGTACTTGCGTGCAGTGTAAACTGGCTGATGATTAATAACTCACCATTTATATCAAGAAGGCTTTTGTTCATCACCCCCTCCTCATCGTTAAATATTCGGAGATTAATGATCTTTTTGCTCAGCCACTCAACATCTTCTCCGGAGTCTTCGGACTCTATGCCGATCAAAATCAGCAAGCCTTTTTTAATGCTGCTTTTAATTTGTTGATGAATAGTGACGGAGGCTTCAGACACACGCTGAATTACTGCTATCATTGAGGGTTTACGTAAAAATTTTCTACAGGATAAAACATTCTAATCAACATCAGCCTAAATCTTGGTGATTTGATCAGACTCAAAGATATAAAAACCATTCAAATCCTGTTTGGCAATTTTTAACATTCCCGTGGCAATGGCGGCAGCATGTATGGGTTTGTATTTTCTTAACGGGCCTACCATTAGCGGAGAAATGATGCCCGACAATAAAACAGCAATTTTTTCTCCCAGCCTCTTTTCCTTCCTGTTTCCCAATATCAGCGATGGTCGGAATATATTTACACCTTGGAAAGGAATACTGCTTACTGCAACCTCAATGTCGCCCTTCACCCGATTATAGAAAATTCTGGATTTAATATCAGCGCCCATAGCGGATACTAAAGAAAACTGTGTGGCACCTTTTTGCTGGCATAGTTTTGCAAATTCCAGAGGATAATGATAATCTACCTTATAGAAAGCCTCTTTGGATCCTGCCTTTTTCATGGTAGTACCCAGACAGCAAAAGACATGATCAGCTGCGACTTTATCTTCTAAGGCTGCAATCTTATCAAAATCTGCTATGATCCACTCTAACTTCGGGTCTTGCAGGTCTGGGTTCTTTCTCACTACAGCTTTCACTTTTGAATACAGTTCATCTTTCAACAGCAATGAAAGTAGCTCACTTCCTACCAGCCCGGTAGCACCTAGTATCAATGCAGTCTTCTTATTTTCCATCTGAATGTAAATTGTTTCCCATGATCCTTCTCAGCAATTTCCTGACATTTTCTTTTTCAAAACGTCCATCCGATTGAATTCTGGATATGGACACCCCTTCATCTACTCTTGTTAAGAAGAAAGAAAAAATATAGGGTTCTTCTAAATCAAACCATCCTGACATGGTGGAGAACCTCAAGTCATTAAATATAAGGCCATTACTTGTCTTTTCCAATTCATAAAAGCCCTTGGAAAAGATGATAAGCTGCTCCACCTGCGGGTCAGGCAAAAAATCTTCTAACAAGCTTTCTCTCCTGGGTATCGTCTTAAGATGAAGACTATCCGAACCATCAAACCAGGAATAATAACCCACCTGGAACTGATCTTCTTCTTTAATAATAATTGACCACAAAAGGTTTGAAAAAGGTGCCGGGGTGGTCATAAAATCTACGTAATCGATATTCTGGATACTGAGTTTCTCAAGGACTTTCTGTTCTATGAACCATTTATTGAAACAGGTAAAAATCAAATAGCCGGTGCTTAACAATAAAGATATCCGGTTAATCATCGTCCGTTTACTGCGGTTTCTATTCAACAACACGATAATACACCCGATTAACAGCGGGAGCGTATAAAGCGGATCAATGACAAAAATGGTATTAAAGCCCAGCCGGTAATCTGAAAACGGATAAAACAGTTGTGTTCCATAGTTTGTGAAAATATCCAGTAACGGGTGGGTGAGGATACACCAGAAAAAAAGCTTCAACCAGTCGCTGTACGCGGTAAGGCTGGCTGCATGTATCTTGTTGACGAGATATGCGAATAGAGGAGCACTTACGACGGCAAAAAAAATGGAATGTGTTATACCACGATGGAATAGCAAGCTTTCAAAATCACTCAGAAAAAACCCTGACAAAACATCAAGATCGGGTATGGTTCCCGCTACTGCTCCCCAGGCCATGGCTTTATTGCCCGCTTTTCTTCCTAAAACTGCTTCGCCGACAGCAGCGCCTAAAACAATCTGCGTGAGTGAATCCATATATTATCAGGATATGCGCTCAATTAAAGCAAAGCAAATTCCTGTGAATTTCCTTGTGTGAACTGCCATAGGGAATGAGGTTTTCGGTTCGGAAAAGGTACTACTTTAAGGGGTTATTGAGGAGCCACCCTGTTTTGTTCCCATGCTTCAAAGGCTTCAATGTCTTTTCTTAAAGTAGCAAATATCCAGACCATCAGTGATGCATCATCGAGCAGGCCCAAAGCCGGTATAAAGTCCGGTATGAGGTCCAGCGGCATCACAAAATAAACAAGCCCGGCGGTTAGCATCAAAATGCTTTTCCAGGGAACCTCCACATAATCCTTATTTTTGTAGGCCTTCAGCATTCGCACTGCTGTACCCAACTTCAGCATGAACTGGTCAAATTCTCTGTTCTCACTCCGCAGCTTTAAAATTTTATCCTTGGCGGTAATCAGCAGTTCCTGAAGTTTCTGTGGGTCGCCTGCGGTTTGACGAGCTCTTTTCATTGCTTTCTGAAAAAAGCCGGCCATTCTGCCCGTATTTGGGTTGTTGCTTTCCATTTCGTATGTATTAGGGTCAGGATTTAATGATTAAAATACCTGTCTTATCTCGTCTTTGATATCTGACAGTGCCGTTAAGACCGGATCAATTTCCTTCTCGGCCATCAATGCAAATATTTTTTTTGCCAAATCCAGCGATTTTGCATCGTCAGGCAAGGAATGTCCTGCCTGATTAATGACAGCAATGATCTCTTCTTTTACGTTCACCACTAATTTCCAGGCATTGTCCGTCATATAGACCTGCTGCGAAAGGTTGTGGTTGTATTCATTTCTTATCTCAGAAATTAAAATATGCTGAAATTGTTTCGCATTGAGGCCAGAATCATTGAGGCGCATCACCAGATTGTTTGGGCTTATTCTTTCAAGAAACAAGGTGATCCTTTCATAAGCCTGTAGTCTGATGGGTAAAATGATGTCTCTATTCTTCATCCTTAAATCGACCATGCTGCGTTCCAGCTCCTTGTTGGTAAAGGATTTAACTGTCAGGTACATTCCATAAAGTACTATCGCAGCCGGAATGATTATCTTTGCCAGGTCAGCTAAAATTTCCATATGTTATAAGCGTAATTTAAGTTTTCAATTTACAGAATTTAAATGTATCACTTTCATAACCAGTTTTACAAATCACAATGACAAGATTGTGGGTTAAAGAAAGATTTTTGGATAGAAACAACAAAATAACTCCTTGGCTATGCATTTTTGTTCATGATTGAAAACGGCGAGGACCTGGATCATTGTATTTCCATCTGGAAACAAAGAAAGAAAATTACGCTGGTCTAATAGTAGAGTTTTCGAGGTTACAACTCATTTAAAACAGCCTGCTCAAGATAATTGAAAAAAGCATATTGGCGAAAACCCTGGATTTATTTTTTAAATTTGGCGCATGCAGGAGAGTAAGCTTAAGTTATGGCTGGCATTAATATTTGCTACCGTTGCGTTATTTTTAGTAGATATTTCATTGGGGGCGGTGGCCATCCCTTTTGAATCCATACTAAGAATCTTGTTTTTAGGTGAAAGCTCCCATGAGCCCTGGCATTATATAGTGCTTGAATTCCGGCTTCCAAAGGCAATTACCGCAATTCTGGCGGGCGTAGGCTTATCTATAAGCGGACTGCAAATGCAGACACTTTTTCGGAATCCCCTGGCCGGGCCCTTTGTCCTGGGCATTAGTTCAGGAGCAAGTTTGGGAGTAGCTTTGTTAATTTTGGCGGGCTTTAGCATCACGCAGGCCATGGGTTTTGAAATATTCATGGGCAGTGGGCTGCAGGTAATTGCTGCCACCCTGGGCGCTTCTTTCGTGCTTTTACTGGTAATGCTGGTCTCCCTGAGGATCAGGGACAGCATGACCTTGCTGATAGTTGGCCTGATGTTCGGGAGTGCAACCGGCGCGTTGGTAAGTGTTTTGCAGTTCTTCAGCAATAAGGACCAGCTACAGGAATACCTGCTGTGGACGTTTGGAAGCCTGGGTGGACTGACTTGGCCGGAAATTATCATCTTTGTGCCCACTATTCTCATTGGATTGGCACTTTCTGTATTTTTCATCAAGCCGCTAAACGCTCTTTTATTGGGGGAGCATTATGCGCAAAGCATGGGCGTAAATTTGAAAAACTCCCGCTTCTGGATAATTATTTCCACAAGTATTTTAGCAGGAAGTATAACCGCTTTTTGTGGGCCGATCGCGTTCATTGGAATTGCTGTTCCACACCTTACGCGCTTACTGATCAATACCGCCGACCATAAAATATTGATCCCCGCAGTAGCTTTGTGCGGCGCCATTTTGATGCTGTTCTGTGACATTATTGCCCAGGCACCCTTCTCTGATAGTGCCTTGCCCATCAATATAATTACCTCGTTGATAGGGGCGCCCATCGTCATCTGGGTAATACTCCGAGGAAAAAGCATTGGTAAATCTTTTTCGCAATGACTACTGAAAATCCATATCTTCTCACTACTCAGGCGCTTGAGATCGGCTACAAAAAATCCAGGGCAAGTATTTCTGTATTGTCAGGCATAGAAATACAGCTGAAGCCAGGAGAACTGGTCTGTTTTATGGGGCCGAATGGTGTTGGGAAATCAACCCTCCTGAGAACGATTTCCGGGGTGCAGCCTCCTCTCGAGGGTGCGGTATTTGTGAATAAAAAGCCCGTCCAAAAGCTGTCCCTGATAGAAAGGGCAAAATTCATCAGCGTGGTATTAACCGAAAAAGCTGCAAATTCCAACCTGTCAGTTTATGAGTTGATTTCCCTGGGAAGGTATCCCTATACAACCTGGTCAGGAACGCTAAGTGCGCTGGATAAATCTAAAATAGAAAGCGCCATTGCCCTCACCAGGACGGAAAGCTTGCTGACCCAAAAACTTCATACGTTGAGCGATGGCCAATTCCAGAAGGCAATGATTGCCAGAGCACTTGCGCAGGACAGCGATTTAATGATATTGGATGAGCCAACTGCACATCTTGATTTAAACAACCGGCTGGAAGTAATGCACCTGTTACTACAAATGGCCCATACTACAGGCAAGTCTGTACTAATAGCCACCCATGAGCTCGATTTGGCTTTGCAAACTGCTGACAGGCTTTGGCTAGCCAATAGGCAGGGGTCCATTGTCTCAGGTACTCCTGAAGACCTGGTATTAAACGGTGAGGTTGAAAGGACTTTTGCGGATAAGCAAATGCGATTTGATCTGTTTTCCGGCCGATTTAAAATGCCTAATCTATCAGACCAGTTTATAGCGATTTCGGGTCCGCAGCCGGCAAAAATATGGACTGCCCATGCCCTTGAGCGGGTTGGTTTTAAGGTGGCAAATGACAAACCGGAAATGTCGGAGGTCCCTTGTGTTCAGATCCACGAAGATGCAGGAAAATGGGTCTGGAAGTTGTCGAAAGCTCGGGCGGATGGAGTCTACGGAACTATTGAAGCATTGATAGCCACCCTTCTGGCGAAAAATTAGATTTTTCAAAGAACCGAACGGACCTGCTTACCGATAATATATATAAGATTAACTACTCCAAAGGGGCATTAGTAGATTAGTAGGCAATTTAATCAGTGTCTAAGACAGAAAGTTTTAAATTGCTGATCTTAAAGTATAATAATGAAGCCTATAGTTGATCAAACCTCCAGATATATAGTCACCTTAATTCATATCGGATTTTGGATTCTGTTTTTTATCTTTCCCTTTTTGCTAAGCACTACCCCTAACTATGGGAGCTTTAATGTGATGGAAAGCCTGGTCTATACAGCCGTGCTTGCGCTGTTTTTTTACGCCAACACATTGGTGCTTATCCCCAAGCTGTTGGGAAGAAAAAAGGTGAATCTGTATATCTTGTCCATCCTCTTAATTATTGCCGCGATCGTTGGACTCAGGGTTTTCGTTGAATACCAACTGAATTCCGAGATGTTCGAAAAGAGCTGGTTCCTGGGAAAAATCATCACCGACAGCATTTTTTCAGCATTGATTGTTATCACTGTGGGTGGAGGATTGAAGATTACGAAGGAGTGGTTTAAAAATGAGCGCCTGAAAAAAGAAATTGAAAGTGAAAAATTAGTAGCCGAACTGGCTTTGATGAAATCGCAGATTAATCCTCACTTTCTTTTCAATACATTGAACAATATTCGGTCGTTGGTAAGGAAAAACAGCCCCAGTTCCGATGCAGCCATCATTAAGCTTTCTCAGCTGATGCGATATATGCTTTATGATGCAGCAAACGATTATGTCCCGCTCGATAAAGAGATAGAATACCTTAAGAACTACATTGATTTGCAGAGACTGAGATTGCCGGAGAAAGTAGACATACAATTTGAGATAATAGAGAACACAAAAGGACACCAAATCCAGCCGATGCTTTTCATACCTTTTGTAGAAAATGCCTTCAAGCATGGGGTGAGTTATTTAGAGGATTCTAAGGTGCATTTAAAACTGATAGTTGAAAAAAGCTCCTTGCATTTTTCAATCTGGAACAACATGAATATCCGAAAGGATGAATTTATTAAAACAGAGGAAAGAGCTGGCTTCGGTCTAAAAAACATTGAGCAGCGGCTGGAGTATTTATATCCAGGGGAACATGAGTTGAAAATCAACACAGAACATGGTATCTTCAGCGTTGATCTTTGGATTAAGCAACTGCTTTAAC
>CAZHZR010000118.1:0-2484 GCA_964537095.1 uncultured Roseivirgaceae bacterium | reverse complement strand
AACACAGAACATGGTATCTTCAGCGTTGATCTTTGGATTAAGCAACTGCTTTAACGATATTGACCGCGTGTGGCCAGTTAATGTTGAGTTAGCCCTTCGTGTTGCAGCAGGTGTTATTTTCTACATTGTTGTCCTGGTTCATCTAATTGTATAAATGAAGAAAATGAATATGCGCTGTATTATAATTGATGACGAACCCCTGGCACTCGATTTGCTGGAGGACGACATCAATAAAATCCCTTTTCTCACCCTCTTACAAAAATTTCAGAGTCCTTTTGAGGCCTTGGAGATCTTAAAAAGTGGCGAGGTTGACCTTCTTTTTTTAGATATTCAAATGCCGGACATCACCGGATTAGAATTTTTAAAAAGTCTGGAGAAGAAACCATTAGTCATATTTACTACAGCGTACGACCAATATGCTTTGGAAGGTTATAACCTTGATGTAATTGATTATTTATTAAAGCCAATCCCTTTTGAGCGTCTGTTAAAGGCCGCCAGCAAAGCCCAGGACATTTACAAAGCACAAAATATGAGCTACGAAGGCGTAAGCTCGAAAAGCAATGCGCTTCCTGACTATATTTTTGTTAAGTCGGGCTACGACATTATAAAAGTAAATATATCTGATATTCAGTTTATTGAAGGTTTAAAGGATTATGTAAAAATCTATCTCCCTTCTCAGCCCTTGCTGACCCTTCTCAACCTAAAAACTATTGTTGAAAAACTTCCCCCAAAAGAATTTGTGAGGGTACATCGTTCCTACATAGTTGCGCTCGACAAAATATCGGCCATCAGGAAGAATAAAATCATCATAGGAAACAAAGAAATACCCATAGGAGAGCATTATAAAGACGACTTCTTTGAAATGATTAATGCGAGAAATTTGTAAGTAATACTTCATTACCGGGAGTTTTAAGAAAACTTTCAAGCATCTATCCTTGTGATTAGTTAATTTGCGGCGACGAATTTCAATCATGGCAAATAAAAATATTCCAAAAGAAAGCATTCAATCTGTACAACAAAAGGAAGGTAAGAAGCGGCTGGTATTCTTTTTAAAACTGCTATTTTTTTTGGCCCTTATCTATATTCAGGTACGCTTTCCCGGAATAACAAAAGATTATGGTATTTCTTCTAACATCATAGATGCGTTGCTTTTTTACGTTACCGCGCACATGGTCATTTCGTTCTCCAGACTCTTTTTGGTTTATCTTTATTTGAGGAGATCAGGGCGCTCTGAGGAATTCCGGGACAATTTCATTTTGGGCATCAGCCAGATAGCAAATATCCTATCCTTTGTGACACTGGTATTTGCGATTTTTATGCTGTTCAATATCAACGCCAGAGAGTTTTTTACATCTATAAGTATCGTGGCGGCGGCTATTGCCATCATTTCCAAAGACTATATCTCAAATATGATCAATGGGATGATTTTTATGTTTTCTGATCAACTTTCGCTGGAAGATTATGTGAAAATAGGGTCCCATAAGGGAAAAATAGTAAACATCACTTTGCTGAACATCCATCTGCTCAACGATGATGACGACCTGGTTTATATTCCTAACAATTCTGTTATTAGTTCTGACATTATCAACTATACAAAAAGGAATATTAAGAAAGTGACCATTGAATTTGAATTGAATGAACGACATATTAAAGATTATGAGAGTCTTACGCAACAGTTCAGCCTGGTATTGAAGCCCCATCAAAAAATGATAAAAGAAGGGAGTCCTGTTTTAAAGGTGATCAGTATTCACAAGGACTCCATTAATTTTAAGTACCAGTTTTTATTAACAAAAAGAAACAGGGAGGAGGAACGGGAAATCAGGAAAAAGATCAATGAGATCATTATTGAGACGATGAGTAAATGATATTGATTTTTGCCTGTGTATAGATGGCAATCGGGGTTCATCTGCAATGAGAAAAGGGTCTATGGATAAGGAAAATTTCTTTTCAGATGTTTATGAGGTGGTAAAGCTAATCCCTGAAGGAAAGGTTAGCAGTTATGGTGCTATTGCAGCCTATCTTGGCGCAAAACGAGGTGCCAGGATTGTGGGGTGGGCCATGAACGGTGCCGTAGCCTTGCATAATGTGCCGGCTCACAGGGTGGTCAATAAACAAGGGTTGTTGACAGGCAAAATTCATTTTAATCCACCTTCGCGCATGCAGGAACTTTTAGAGCAGGAGGGAATTGCCATTAAAAACGATCAAATTCAAAACTTTGAAAGTCACTTTTGGGATCCGGGAATCGAGCTTCTGAAGATGCCGGATTGAAACTTTTCATGCGATACAATCGCATATCTCGCCCGCCCTCGTTACAAACGATGGCGATTTTGTGCACTGCACTGAACTAATAGTCCTCGTTTGCAACGAGGATTACCGAGAGCCGCGATTATATCGCGTTTTTGCGCAGCATCTCTTAGTGCTTATCGTTACAACAAGGGTTAACGAGGAATTTAATAAAGAGACCAGGCGGAAATCTCCATAAAG
>CAZHZR010000117.1:3795-9558 GCA_964537095.1 uncultured Roseivirgaceae bacterium | reverse complement strand
GATTTCGGTCCTTTTTCTGAAGATTCTGTTGATTATCCCGATTTTGCTCATCCATTATCTGACTTTGTAGAATCCAATAGTGGAACGCACGGCATTTTAATTTGCGGAAGTGGCAATGGGGTGGCAATTACTGCAAACAAGCACGCAAACATCAGGGCCGCATTATGTTGGAACACAGAACTTGCCGCACTCTCACGACAGCACAACAATGCAAATGTACTTTGTATCCCTGCCAGATTTGTTGCTATTGAAACCGCGGAAGAAATGGTAGACGTCTTTATGGAAACGGCATTTGAAGGTGGAAGACATGGTACAAGAGTTAACAAAATAAGCTGTTAGTCTCCAGGATCTCAACCAGAGCTCAACAAAAAGAGAAGTCCTGACGAATATTGTCCACCTGATACCGAGGGTGTGCGATGTCGTGAATGTGGTGGTACCAACGACTTTAGAAAAGAAGTGGACAGATGAAATATTCTATTTTATCTGTCCACTTTTATATAAATATTCTCTGCTTGCCCTTTTTGGTATTTGTTAGCCAACGACGGCATCCTGCTCCATAGCTTTTCCATTACCCCCACATCATCGATTATAACTTCGGGATTGTCTTCTGTAAAGTGATTATGTATGGCTAGTATATTGTCATAATATTCTGGTTGAGTCAGATGTAGTGATGAGAGTTTCCAATTCAAATATGGGGTCGCTAAACTGGCATTTTTATAAACACTGATGTCTTCGCCAATGTAAAGCACTTTCTTATTGGCCACCACCTCATCATAGGTAGTTGGATGCACCAGTAACTTTTCGTAGCTGAGAATGGGGGATATTACGCCCCATTGATATAAACTCGAAAAATGGGTAAATAAAATCGTGAGGAAAAACAAAGCAAAGAGGATCTCCGCGATGAATCTTCTTTTCATCAACAGGAAAAAATGACTAATATAGAAGGCTCCTACCGGAACAAATAGCACCAGCAAGGCAGGCATCCTATTATTGCTTATCCACCAGGAAACAAGGGCCATTAAAAATACAAAAAACATTGTTTGTTGGAACCGTTCCTGAAAATTGGTAAACCGCTTTGCTTCAAATAGCTTTACGAATGATGCTACTAAAAACAAAAATGGAATAGCTACAATAAATAATAGCATCCCATAGTCCATGTAGGAGCTATATTCCACTATGAATACCGCATATAAGTAATTGTAATAGAATTCAAACAAAGCGTTATTCCAGTAAAAATACACCCCAACCAATAGCCAGGGCAGCACAAGTCCATACAGAAACAGAAAATAACTTTTTGGTGTAGTTCCTGTAAAAAGCAAGTAGGCAAACAACAGCGCAAAGACGATGACCAGAGATGGCAGGTAGAATAGGGAAGCTAGCCCCATTAAAATTCCTGTACTCAACAAAGTCTGGTTTGCTGTTTTATGTTCAATGTCAAAAAATACATTATTGATAGCCAGAAGTATGAATGTGACGCTGATAAGAGCGGGGGAAAGGGTATAAAACTGAAAAAAGCTGCACATCAGCAAACCATAGACAAAAGCCGGGACGTATGTACTTTCATTGTATGCCTTATTTCTCAGCAGGAGGTAATTAAATAAAGCACATTGAAAAACGATTAAAACAAACGCAATGATTTGATAGGCCAACTGTGACCTTCCGAAAAGCTCATGCAATAGCCAATATAATCCGGCAGCAAGGGGTGCGGTATCATCCCACACATCCTGATACATCACAGCACCGTTCTCTGCGAGCTTCTCACCGACGAGCATCCATTTCAATTCGGGTTCCGTGAGAGGCACGCTTCCGTTAAATGCTGGAAGCTTTATTGCCAGCAGAAAAATGAGCAAAATCAAAAGCCTGTATGGATCGTTTAATCTAAAAAAAGCTAACAATATTATGGGGTGTTATATAGTGGTAATTTTGAAATCTTTTAATCCCTTAGTGGGTTATAAAACCATCAGCAAATATGCAAAAGTTAATCATTATAGACTGTGAGAAATTTGGTCTGATTATTACTCCGTATAGATAATAAAATTAAAGTTAATCTTTTGCAATAGATTACTTAAAGATCGAGTTTTTATTTCGAGCCAAAAGAATAAACAATCTACTTCGAAAGTTGCGTTTTATTTAATATTAAGTATTAATTTTAGTATTGGTAGAAAAAAGTTAACAAAAGTTAAACTGGATGAAAGAAAGTAACAGGCAATTGAAGGTTGGTAAACTGATTCAAAAAGATTTAGGAGACATTTTTCAAAAAGATACAAAGGGGCTGTTTGGCAAGGCATTCATTACAGTTACTGCTGCTAAAATGAGCCCCGACCTGTCAATGGCCAAGGTTTACCTGAGTTTTTTGATGGTGGATGACCAAAAGCAGGTACTTGATGATATTAATAAGAAGAAAAGTGAAATCAGAAAAATACTGGGCAATAAAATCGGGAAGCAGGTGAGGATTGTTCCTGACCTGATCTTTTACTTGGACGATACCGCTGCGTATGCATCAAAAATTGATGAGCTATTATCAGGGTTAGATATTCCAGAGGAGGACGAAGGAGAAAAATAATTTATCACAAGTTGAACCATTGTTCATTAATATCAGGATATAGATTTAATTACCCAAAGTCTTTTAGCATTACACTCTAAGCGCAGCAGCATAGCCTACAATATTGAACACTTCATTTTTCATAGCCCGCCGATACTTTCGATCGAAGAAAAAAAAGAATTTTATCAATATCATCTCCAACATCTCAATGGTGGGAGTTGCCATTGGCACCATGGCGCTGGTAATTGTACTCTCTGTTTTTAATGGTCTGGAAGACCTTATTCGTTCCTTATATAGTTCTTTTGACCCGGAAATTAAAATCACTGCCACTACGGGAAAATCATTTATTGTGGAAGATAGCCTGTTAAACGTCATATCTGCAGTGGAAGGAGTGGAGATAGTGACCGAGATAATAGAAGACAATGCGTATGTCCGCTATCGCGACTCTGAACTGGTGGTTAAAGTCAAAGGGGTAGGAGATAATTTTATAAACCAGAACAGAATGGATCAAACCATTGTACATGGTGAACTAAAATTGAAAAGAGAAGGCATAAACTATGCCCTGGTTGGGAGAGGTGTTCAATATGCATTAGGAATAGCTCCCGGCAACGATTTCTACACGTTACAAATCTTCTATCCAAAGAACATACGCCCCGGATCATTAAACCCATCTAACCTCTATACACAAAAAAACATCCTTCCCGGCGGTATATTCGCCATTGAAAAGCAGTATGACGAAAGCTATATCTTTGTACCGCTTGATTTTGCAGAAAGCCTTATGGGCTACGGTGACAAGCGTACCTCTTTGGAAATCAAAACAACTGATAATATCCCAATTACAACGGTTCAGGCAAGGTTGAAAAATGTTTTAGGCGATCAATTCCAGATCCTCAACAGTGACGAACAGCATTCGGGGCTGCTAAGGGCAATAAAAATAGAAAAATTGTTTGTGTTTATTACTTTCTCATTCATTCTGGCAGTAGCATCTTTTAATATCTTTTTCTCACTAACGATGCTGGCGATCGACAAGAAAAAAGATATCGCGATCTTATATGCAATTGGGGCTACAGATAAAATGATCAAAAATATCTTTTTAAAGGAAGGGGCCATTATTGCCTTCTCCGGTGCAATTACGGGATTGCTGTTAGGCTTAGCCATTTGTTGGCTTCAGCAGACCTATGGGCTCGTGTCTATGGGCATGCAAACAAGCGTGTTAGATTCCTATCCTGTCAAAATGGAGTTTACTGATTTTATTTACACCGGTGTCAGTATTATCCTGATTACAATACTGGCTTCTTACAGGCCCGCCGTTATTGCCACCAGGTCTAACATCAAGGAGAATCTATAGCTATGGGCGAATGATTCAACTTTCGTTTATCAATATTGACAATTATTTCTTATTTTGCGGTTCTGTATAAACCGTAAAATGAACGTTTCACCTGCTAAGCCATTCGAAATCATCTATTCGTTGTTCCAGCACGAGTACCTTGGATATCTCTTTGAATCCTATGTAATCCAACTGGATGCGAAGGGCCGGTTGAGTTATCTACATCAGAATATTTCATCACAAAATGCGGCAGAATTCTCATGTCAACTCGATGAAAAGGACTTCGAACTTATCAAATTAATGGACTCCATGCAGCAGCATGTGGTCGTAAAATTCTTTGATAAAAAGAAAATAAAACCCGCGGATTTTTTTCTAAAGCATTTTCAAAAAGACAACAAAAATGAATTGTTGATCACGGAGATCGACAGATACCTTGAAAGAAGGCGGTCAAAAATCCTGGACCTCCTTCCGGGAAAAGAAGTATTCGAAATGAGCAATGATGGAGAACCTGCATGGAAAAAAATAGAGGTTCCGCTGGAAAAAGCTTCTGTATTATTTCACTTTAGAAGAAATGAAGATAATACGCACTATTTCCCGACCATCAAACATAATGGAGAAAAGATTGAGTTTCGATATAAAAACGCCTATATAATATGTAACCAGCCGGCAGGCTTAGTAGTTGACAACACACTATACCGGTTTAATAAAGAAATTGATGGCCCCAAATTGAGACCATTTCTTGAAAAAAAGTTTATAATGATCCCCCGGAAGGTAGAGGATACATACTATAGAAAATTTATAGCACCTCTTATCGCTTCTTTTGATGTATATGCTAAAGGGTTTGAAATAATTACAGAAACCTACAAACCCAAACCTCAACTCGTTTTTTCTGAAGTACAAAGCAGAGTGGTGACCAATTTATTTGGTGAGACAGTAGACGAAAAAAAGCCGTATGAAAGCAAAATTCTGTTTGAATTGTCATTTCACTATGGCAATTATAAATTCAAAGCAGATCATTCCTCGGCTATCAGTGTGAAAGTTGAGAACATAGAAGATGCATATATATTTCATAGGATAAAAAGAGCTCTATCGGAAGAGAAACAATATTTGAATCTGCTGAAGGAACTGGGGCTGGACACCCGTAATTCAAAAGTGACCTTGGAAAAAGGCGAGGCTTTTTCCTGGATGCAAAAATACAGAGAAAGACTTATCGCTGAAGGTTTTTTGCTGAAGCAAGGCGACCTTCAAGAAAAAAGATACTTCATTGGCTACTCAACTATTGATATTGAAGTAAGAGAAAACATCGATTGGTTTGACATTTACGCTACGGTCAAGTTCGGTGATTTCGAAATACCTTTTGCGAAGATCAGGAAATTGATTCTTAAGAAACAAAATGAATTTAGCCTTCCCAATGGTGAAGTTGCAGTGATCCCTGATATATGGTTTACGGATTACTCTGAACTATTTGCTTTTATGGAAGAAAATAAGAGTCAAATTTCCAACGCTAAACTTTTTTTAAATAAGCATCATCTAGCACTGGTAAGAGAAATGGAGAGCGGTCACCTGGCGAAAGTAATCATGACCAGGAAGTTGGAAAAATTGAAAGAGTTTGAATCCATAGAAGACCATCCTTTACCAGAACTCTTTAACGGCGAGCTGAGGCCTTATCAGAAAGCAGGATATAACTGGCTGCAATTTCTTAATAAATATAAATTTGGAGGATGCCTTGCCGATGATATGGGTTTAGGGAAAACTGTGCAAACCTTGGCAATGCTACAGCATCAAAAAGAAACAGGGGCTACACAAGCTTCACTTCTGGTTATGCCCACTTCACTTGTTTACAACTGGGAAATGGAGGCTAAAAAATTTACGCCCCATCTCAGACTTCTTGCAT
>CAZHZR010000117.1:0-3695 GCA_964537095.1 uncultured Roseivirgaceae bacterium | reverse complement strand
TACAACTGGGAAATGGAGGCTAAAAAATTTACGCCCCATCTCAGACTTCTTGCATATACCGGTACAAGCCGAGAAAAAGATATTGAAAAGTTTGACCAATATGATTTGGTCCTCACTTCTTATGGCATTACAAGGTTAGATGTCAATCTTCTAAGCCAATATAAGTTCAATTATATCATTTTAGATGAATCACAGGCAATCAAGAATCCAAATTCGAATATTGCCAAGGCAGTTAAAAAACTACAGTCGCAGAATAGATTGATCTTGACCGGCACCCCGTTGGAAAATAGTACGTTGGACTTATGGTCTCAAATGACGTTTATAAACCCGGGATTATTGGGAAATCAAACCTATTTTAAGAATGAATTCCTGCTCCCGATAGAAAAGAAGAATGATAATATTAAGTCAAGCAAGTTATACGCTATTATTAAACCGTTCATTCTCCGAAGACATAAATCCCAGGTAGCCACAGAGCTTCCGGAAAAGGTAGAAAGTGTACAGTACAGTACAATGACGGCCATGCAGGAAGAGAAGTATGAAGAAGCGAAAAATTATTTTAGAAATAAAATATTAGATAAAATAGAAGTTGAAGGTATCAGGAAGTCGCAGATGTTACTTCTACAGGGTTTAACGAGTCTCAGACAAATTGCAAACCACCCTAAGATGGTAGATAAAGATTATATGGGTGATTCCGGAAAACTGGAAGATGTGACCCATATGCTTTTGAACGCCATAAGCAAAAATCATAAAATCCTTATTTTCAGTCAGTTTGTAAAACATCTTAGCATCCTTAAGAACTTTTTGCAAACGAAAGGGATTGATTTTGCCTACCTTGATGGCAGTACAAGAGACCGCCAGGCACAGGTAGAACGTTTCCAACAGGAAGAAGATCTAAAAGTATTTTTGATTTCCCTAAAAGCCGGGGGATTAGGCTTAAACCTTACGAAGGCAGATTATGTGTTTATACTGGATCCTTGGTGGAACCCGGCAGTGGAAGCACAAGCCGTGGATAGAGCCCACAGGATAGGTCAGGAAAAGACAGTTTTTACCTATAAGTTCATCACAAAAAACACAGTAGAGGAAAAAATACTACGGTTACAACAAGGCAAAATAAGGCTTGCCAGCGAACTAATCACCACAGAAGAGAGCTTTGTAAAGAATTTGTCTAAAGAAGATATCGCCTCCATTCTGGAATAAATTTTGAGCAGAAAGTTCAGGTGAAACAATCTTCATGACTACCTTCCAGCCAACCAATATCCCCAGAAACATTCCTGGAGGGTTCAAAAAAATACTAAAGATAGAAAGATCAAAAAACAATTTCTTTATGTATATTCGTTAGGTTCAGATAAAAATAATGGGGAGCAATGTGACTTATGGGTGTAAATAACTTTTTAAAACTTTCTTTAAGCGAAAAAATAAGGAATCTCTTTATCCACGGTACCTTCGTGATAGATATCAGGTACTATGGCTATAAGGTAAACTTGTACCTGCTTTCAAATCAATACTTCGAGGTGTTTTACAATCACAAATTAGATAAAATTGAAAAAATAGAACCATTGAGTTACGAAAGCTCTAGAATGAAATTTTATGCGGATCAGATCCACATTCCCTTGACATACGCCATTAAAAATGAAAGCAGAACGTGAGGCCTTATAGAAAGACGTCTCTTAACTTTCGGTCTATTTCAATTACTTGTGGAATCACTAACTGAAGATCATCATTGTAAATAATAAAATCTGCAAGCTGCATTTTTTTCTCATCCGCCATCTGGCTTTTAATGATATCTGAAATCTGTTTTCTGCTTCTATGCGGATCTCTTTTTACCACCCTTTCAATTCGTACTTCTTCAGGAGCAAAAACTGTGATTATCTTATCCAACTGCCTGTAAGATTGGGATTCGAACAACAAAGCCGCTTCTTTCAAAACATAAGCCGCCCCTTTTTGTGAAGAAACCCATTGCCTGTAATGGCTGCCCACTGCTGGATGAACAATATTATTGAGCTTTTTCGTGTTCTCTTCAGAACTAAACGCGATCCTGGCTAGAAATTCCCTGTTCAGGCTCCCGTCCGGCCGATAGGATTCCTGACCGAATAACTTAATAATTTGTTCAATCAGGGCTTTGTCGTTCGCCATGAGCCATTTGGCATTGGTGTCAGCATCGTAAACCGGGATGTTTAACAAGGAAAATATTTTGGCCACGATCGACTTTCCCGCGCCAATGCCACCCGTTATGCCCAACTGTAGCAGACTGCTCATCGCTTCACTTTGTTCACCCTCAGTTTCTTAGGGTTCACCTTCAAATCTATGATGTAATCCGGCGCTAAACCCAGTGTTGCATCAATCGTAGAATCTTCTGCAGCAAAATTTCTAAAGTTTGCAAGAATCTGAAAACTATCTTCAGTAATTTCGTCAACCCTGTCTTCCTGAACAGTAAATATTACTTCTACTTTATTGTCCAGCAATGTAAAACTCGAATCATTTGGAAAATTCAACGGCCTTACATCTACAACTTGCGTTTCCCTCACAAAGGGTGCAACATCAAAACTCACGTTTACTACCTCTGGAGAATAAGTTACCAATTCAGGCTTGATAACATTTATGGAAACTTCTTCACTGAAATCTGAGGAAATGTTACGGGGCAAAGCAAGTAAAATGGAGTCTGGTAACTGATCAATCAAAGAAGTGGGGCCGACAAAAGTAATTGAATCCGGATCAATTGAAATACTGCTAGTGATCCGATATGGCGGATTCACATCAATCTGCAGGCTGTCTACAATGACTGATACTTTTTTTGTAATCCGCCGTTCAACCTCTATGAAAAGGGTGTCGGTAGCTACATAGTTGAGACTTACCTCGCTTACCTGTTCAGCAATCAAAGGAACCAGGGAACTACCTAGGATGTATTTTACCTGCGTAGGGTTGTTGAGTGGAATGCTAATGGGATTGATATTGAACCAATAGGTTTTCCTCAACAAATTCCAGCCCCCTCCTGAAACATCAATTTCAATCTTTTCGGGTAGCTCCTCTACTATCACCAGGCTATCCAAATCATCAATTAAAAACGTGATTGGATAGTTGACTTTGGTGGTATAACTTTTGTTTAAAGCATTTAAAACCCAAAAGGTAGTCCCCGCTAATAAACATAGCAGAACTACCCTCCAGCTTTCCTTTTTACTTGATGAAAAAAGACTCGCAAACCAAGCAAATATTTCTCTAATTTTTCCCAACAAAAATTTTATTTGGCATATTGTTTACTGGCTTCTAAAGAAATTGCTGTCTTTTCAAATTTAATCTTTACTCCCTTATCAATATCAAGTGTCACTGTTGCATCTTCAATAGACGCTATCTTTCCGTGTACACCTCCGATAGTGACAACCATATCTCCTTTTTTAATATTTTCTATAAAGCCTTTTTGCTCCTTTTGTTTTTTCTGCTGGGGTCTGATCATGAAAAAATAAATGACAACACCGATACCAACAAGAAAAATAATATTAATGTAATTCTCCAAACCTGTGCCGGCTTGTAATAAAATAAATTGAAGCATTGTAAAGTATTAGGTTAATTTAAGACTCTATTTGAAAAACGAAGATATAAATATTACATTAATTTTGTACAACGACACTCTTAATATTCAACCTGCTAACAGAAGGAAAAGTGTTCGCAGTCAAAGTCACTGTTTTGTTTTGAACGCCAGG
>CAZHZR010000116.1:0-9663 GCA_964537095.1 uncultured Roseivirgaceae bacterium | reverse complement strand
CGTACCTTTGCAGCCGGAAAATCCAATTTAATATGACAATTGCGCAGGAGATTGCAAAAAGACGAACCTTTGGGATCATTAGTCACCCAGATGCAGGTAAAACCACGCTTACAGAAAAATTATTGCTTTTTGGCGGTGCCATCAAAACTGCAGGAGCAGTAAAATCCAACAAGATTTCGAAACATGCCACTTCTGACTTTATGGAAATAGAGCGTCAGAGAGGAATTTCTGTGGCTACCTCTGTAATGGGTTTCGATTACAAAGATGTAAAAATCAATCTCCTCGATACACCCGGTCACCAGGATTTTGCCGAAGATACCTACCGCACATTGACAGCCGTAGACAGCGTTATTCTGGTCATCGACTGCGTGAAAGGCGTGGAAATTCAGACTGAAAAGCTGATGGAAGTATGCCGCATGAGAAACACCCCGGTCATTGTGTTTATCAATAAGCTGGACAGAGAAGGTCAGGATCCCTATGATCTGCTGGATGAAATCGAGGAGAAGTTAAATATAAAGGTAAGGCCGCTGAGCTGGCCCATCGGAATGGGCAAATCATTTAAAGGAGTATACAGTCTCTTTAGAAAAAATTTGCTCCTTTTTCAGCCCAGCAAGCAAAAACTTACCGACGAGGTGGTAAGCATCAACGATATCTATGATAGCCAACTAGAAAAATATATTGGAAAGAATGATGCAGAGGAACTTCGCAACGACGTGGAATTGATAGAAGGCGTATATCCCGAATTCGATCAGCAGTCCTATCTGGAGGCTAAAGTCGCCCCTGTATTTTTCGGAAGCGCAGTAAATAATTTTGGCGTTCAGGAGCTGTTGGACTGCTTTATTCAAATTGCACCCTTTCCAAAATACAGAGAAACTGAAGACCGTGTGGTCAGCCCTGATGAGAATAAATTTTCAGGAT
Source organism: uncultured Roseivirgaceae bacterium (assembly GCA_964537095.1). Lineage (GTDB taxonomy): Bacteria > Bacteroidota > Bacteroidia > Cytophagales > Cyclobacteriaceae > CAMPJM01. The sequence goes on along the minus strand of CAZHZR010000116.1, from coordinate 8,745 downwards.
TTGTCTTTAAGATTCATGCCAACATGGATCCGAAGCACAGAAACAGAATTGCTTTTGTAAGGGTTTGTTCAGGAAAGTTTGAGCGGAACCAAAACTATCACCATGTACGGCTCGATAAAAATGTTAAATTCTCTAACGCCACCGCCTTTATGGCGCAGGATAAGGAAATTGTAGATGAAGCCTGGCCGGGAGATATTGTAGGTTTATACGACACCGGAAACCTGAAGATTGGCGATACACTTACCGAGGGTGAAAAAGGCACATTCAAAGGAATTCCTAGTTTTTCACCAGAGCTTTTTAAGGAGGTAATAAACCTCGATGCTATGAAAACCAAGCAACTGGAAAAAGGGCTCACTCAATTAATGGATGAAGGAGTTGCGCAGCTTTTCACCTATGAAATGGGCAGCCGCAAAGTGGTAGGAACAGTTGGCGCACTTCAATATGAGGTGATCCAGTATAGATTGAAAAACGAATATGGCGCCACTTGCCGTTTTGATCATACCAATCTTTACAAAGCCTGTTGGATCAGCAGCAAAGACAAAAAGAAGCTGAAGGAGTTTGTGAATTCGAAATTCCGCCATATTGCGAAAGACAAAGATGGAAAGCTTGTATTTATGGCCGAGACCAAGGCATGGCTGCAAATGGTTCAGGAGAATTTCCCTGATATCAATTTTCACTTTACATCAGAATTTTAATGTACCAATTGCTGATGAATCAATTAGCCAATGCGGAAACCAGGAAATTATTCATCACTGTATCCCACACTGGTGCATCAATGGATTCGTTCATTTACTCAATTAGAAATTAAACCATGAATCAGGGAGATATTAAAAGGCTGGCCAATAGGATACTCTATGAAGACAATCATTTCCTGATCGTCAATAAAGATGCAGGCCAATTGGTTCAGGGCGATAAAACAGGCGATAAGGCGCTGGTAGATATTTATCGCGACTACATCAAGACCGTATATGAAAAGCCCGGCAATGTCTTTATGGGGCTCGTGCACCGGCTCGACCGGCCCGTAAGCGGGGTTGTGGTTTTGGCTAAAACTTCCAAGGGGCTCGAAAGAATGAACACGCTCTTTAAAAACCGGGAAGTTTACAAAACCTACTGGGCAGTCGTGAAAAATCGACCTCCCAAAACCAAAGACAAATTGGTGCATTGGCTCACAAAAGACGGCGATAAAAACTTAGCCAGCGCCCATGACAAGCAGGTTCCGGAAAGCAAAAAGGCAGAATTATTTTATAAGGTTTTAGGAAATTTAAACCAACACTATCTACTGGAGGTGCAACCAACAACCGGAAGGCCTCATCAAATAAGGGTGCAGCTTGCCAGCATCGGCTGCCCCATCAGAGGCGATCTAAAGTATGGCTTTCCAAAAGCAAACCCCGATGGGAGCATCAATTTACATGCGAAAGAACTGCGTTTTGAGCACCCTATAAAAAAGGACAAGTTGCTCATCGTAGCCAGTTTACCTGAAAATGATTTTTGGGAACAGTTCCTGTCGCTGGAGAATACGGTAAAAATGAAGAACAAGGATCTGGACAAATTAATATAGTTCGCAACTATTGTAACCTCAAAAAGTGCGATAAGATTTTTCTCTCCAAAGCCATTCTGAGATTTTTATTGAAAGTAATAATTTGGGACGCCCTCACGCTCAAACCCTTCCGTGCGCACCGCCGCTAGCGTGTGGCACGGTCGGCACTTCGTCGCGGACACTGGAGGAGGTATTGAACAGCCGCAGCGTGACCGGATGAGAAACCTACAACAACCACGAGGGAGGACATCCCTTCTTTTCGTTACGCCTTCAAAGTCGTTGACCGATGCCGTTGGAAGATACTCAGCAATATCTCACAAAAAAACCTTTGCCATTGCGACAAAGGTTCCTGAATATTGGGAAAAATGCTTTTGCTATTGTTCTGGCTGAGAAATAACAGACTCCGCTAATAGAATAACCTTATTTTTAAGCACTTCTACTACGCCTCCTTCTACTTCCATCTTATGCTGCCCCGTTTTATCCTTATAAACCACAGCCCCTTTTCCAAGTGAACTGATCATGGGTGCGTGATTTTCCAACACCTGAAATGATCCTTCGCTCCCTGGAAAAGTAGCAGATTCTACTTCTCCTTCGAAAATCTTTTTATCAGGAGTAATGATTTCTAAAAACATAGTTTTGATTTGCTAATTTATCAATTCACTAATGTACCAATTAAGTAATTGATCGCACGTTAGAAATAACGTGCTAATGTCTGCTCATTGGTACATTAGCACATTAGAAATTATCACATTATTTAGCTTCTGCTAATAATCTTTCACCTTTTGCAATCGCGTCGTCAATGTTTCCTACAAGGTTAAATGCTGCTTCCGGCAAATAATCAAGTTCACCATCAATGATCATATTGAAACCTTTGATGGTATCTTTGATATCAACAAGTACACCTTTCAATCCGGTAAACTGCTCGGCAACGTGGAATGGCTGAGATAAGAATCTCTGAACCCTTCTCGCTCTGTGAACCGTCTCCTTATCTTCATCAGAAAGCTCGTCCATACCAAGAATTGCAATAATATCCTGAAGCTCTTTGTACCGCTGTAGTATCTCTTTTACTCTTTGAGCAGTATTGTAATGCTCATCTCCTAAAACATCCGCACTTAATATTCTTGATGTAGAATCCAAGGGATCCACAGCAGGATAAATTCCAAGTTCAGAAATTTTTCTTGACAATACCGTGGTCGCGTCAAGGTGAGCAAAAGTAGTAGCCGGGGCAGGGTCAGTTAAATCATCCGCAGGAACATATACCGCCTGTACAGAAGTAATGGAGCCTCTTTTTGTTGAGGTAATCCGCTCTTGCATGGCTCCCATTTCCGTTGCCAATGTTGGTTGATAACCTACCGCAGACGGCATCCTTCCCAAAAGGGCAGATACTTCAGAACCTGCTTGTGTAAACCTGAAAATATTATCAATAAAGAAAAGAATATCGTTTCCTTTGCCTTGTCCGTCCCCATCCCTGAAATACTCAGCAATGGTTAATCCTGAAAGTGCAACCCTTGCTCTCGCACCTGGAGGCTCGTTCATCTGACCGAAAACAAGCGTTGCTTGTGACTTCTCTAGTTCGGCAAGGTCTACCTTCTCCAAATCCCAATGGCCTTCTTCCAATGAGTCTGTAAATTCTTTACCATACTTAATTACGCCAGACTCAATCATTTCCCGGAGCAAATCGTTTCCTTCACGGGTCCGCTCACCTACACCTGCAAACACTGACATACCGGCATAGGCCTTGGCAATATTGTTGATCAATTCCATGATCAATACGGTCTTACCAACACCAGCACCACCAAATAGCCCTATTTTACCACCTTTTACATAAGGTTCAAGTAGGTCAATCACTTTTATACCCGTATATAATATTTCTGCACTGGTAGAAAGATCTTCAAACCTCGGAGCATTTCTGTGAATCGGAAGGTCTTTTTCCCTTTTTGGCTGAGAAATCCCATCAATGGCTTCTCCTACAACATTGAATAGACGGCCCTTGATATCATCGCCAACAGGCATTTTGATAGGAGATCCGGTATCAACAACGTCCATGCCACGAACCAATCCTTCGGTTCCGTCCATAGCAATGGTTCGTACTCTATTTTCACCGAGGTGTTGCTGACATTCCAGCACGATTTTCTGACCGTTTTCCTTGGTTACAATTAAAGCATCTAATATGTTAGGTAATTTAGAACCTTGTCCGTCGAAACTAACGTCTACAACCGGACCAATTACCTGAGTGACTCTACCAATATTTGCCATTGTTTATTTTTTGTGATAGGTTATTCAGCGTTATTTTTTCAGGTGCAAAATTAGCCTATTAATTGATCTAATACAAAGAGAATTTCAATTTTTAATCGTTTCACGACCGGTGTTGCTTTAGGGTTAATACTATCCCTTCAAAATAATTCGGAAAGTGGTTCCTTCGTCTACAACCGAAGATTTTACCACAATCTTTCCTTTGTGATAGTTTTCTACAATTCTTTTCACCAGCGTCAATCCAAGCCCCCAACCACGTTTTTTGGTAGTGAACCCCGGGTTAAATACATTTTTTGCATTGGTTTTGCTCATCCCCTTCCCGTTGTCAGCAATGTCGATAAACACCCTGCCTTCATTGCCTTTTATAATCTTAATGTCTATCTGCCCAATGCCACTCATGGCGTCTACAGCATTTTTACATAAATTTTCAATTACCCAATCAAACAGTGGCTTGTTAATTTTTGCGATTGTGTTTGGTGTAATTTCTGTCAAGGTGAATTTTACCTTCGTAGAAATTCTGGGTTGCAGGTAACTAATGGTGGATGAAATTGCCTCATGCAAACTTTCTTCTTTTAAAACCGGCACAGAGCCAATATTGGAAAACCTGGCCGTAATCATTTCCAGTTTTTTCACGTCTTTGCCTAATTCTTCTGTGATCCCGAGCTCCTGAAGGCGCGGCTCAGTTTTAAAATATTCTATCCAGGCCATTAGAGAGGAAAGCGGGGTGCCCAACTGGTGGGCGGTTTCTTTGGCCAGCCCCACCCAAACTCTGTTTTGTTCGGAGGTTTTGGAGTAGCTGAAAGCGATATAAGCAATAATTGCAAATACAGCAATCACGGTGAGCTGAACATAAGGATAATACTGGAGTTGGGTTAACAGGTACGAGTTCTTGTAATATACGTACTGATAGTCGTAGATTTCCCCGTTGGAGTAGCGCAGGGTTATCTCTATGGGCTCATGTTCGGCTTTCATGGTACGTAACTCCTGCCTCAAAAGTGCCATTCTTTTTTGTGGCGATACATCTTCTGGAATGTCAAGATTTTTGTCCAGGGTCGGATTTCCGTATGCATCCGTCGAAATAACAGGAATGCTGTTGTTCGCGACAATTATTTCCTGAAAAATAAAAATGAGGTTATCACTATTGTTTTCGTTGGCGGCATATTCCAGGGTATTTGCATATAGTTGGATCAATTCCTGCTCCCGGGATTTTAGGTCATCTACTAACAAGTTTGTGTAATAGATCGACGCGGTACCAATAATTAATGAAAATACCAACACAAGGTACTTTAGCGTAGACTTGTTTTGATAAATATCTAATGTACTTACTTCCTTAAGATTTTTTGCCATGAATTTCCCTCTGGATTAGCTACGGGAATGCTTAATTCAACGAACGAATATACAAAGTATTAAACAGAATGGTGCCTGCCGGAGCTTTTCCGGTCTGTAGATAAACAAAAAAGGCCGGATGATTATTGTCACCGGCCCTTAAAAATTTAGTTGTCGTAAATTATCCCTTCATAAAAAGCCATTTGGCCAGCACCTTGTAGTTCACCTTGGTGCCGTGCATCAAAATTCCTATGCGATAAATTCTGCCGGCAATCCAGGTGGTGAAGACAAATCCCACTACTAGAAATGCCATGGACAACAATATTTCCCATAAGGGTACCCCAAAAGGGATCCGCATCATCATTACCACCGGACTGGAAAATGGAATCATCGACATCCAAAAAGCCAATGTACCTCCAGGGTCTTTGATAATAGCAGAAAGCATAACAATAGAGGCAATCAGTGGCAGCGAAATGGGGAACATAAACTGTTGTGTGTCCGCATCGCTATCTACCGCTGAGCCTACGGCAGCAAACAGCCCGCCATACAATAAGTAGCCGCCTAAAAAATAGAAGACAAAGCATAACACTAGTTTTGTAATATCAATGGCCTCCAGCGCAGTAAAAATTCCACTTATTTGTTCGGCCTGGTTTATATCTTTTTCGCTCATTCCGTCTGTTGTAGTTTCAATTTGTGGGTCTGTGAACCTATCCATTTGAAACATTGAACCGGCAACGGATGAAATTCCAATTGTGAGTATTACCCACAAAAGAAACTGCGTGAGGCCTACTGCCGCAATGCCAATGATTTTGCCCATCATCAGTTGGAAAGGTTTCACCGAAGAAATAATTACTTCTACGATCCTTGAAGTTTTTTCTTCTAAAACCCCCCGCATAATTTGCGCTCCATACAGGAACACGAAAAAGTAGATGAGTACAGCAGCGAAGTAACCGACCGCCGAGGAAATCCCGGAACTGCTGGCCTTCTCACCTGTTCCGCTCAGGTTAATGGTGTTAATTCTGACAGGCGTATCTATGGTGGCCAGCGTTGCTTTGTCAATGCCGGATCTGGTGAGCTTTATAGCTTCGATCTCTGATTTAAGCGTTCTTTCAAGTGACAAAACGATGTCGAAACTCGGGTTACCTTCGGAAAAGAAGGTGATACCAGCAGGGTTTTCAAGTGCATCAGCGGGAATGTGCAATAGACCGTATTGTTGTTGGCCGGGCACCTTATTTTTAGCCTCTTGCAGGGGAGCATTGATGTACTCGTACTTTATATTTCCGCTTTCTGTGAAGGAATTTTCAAACAAACCTGATTCATCCAGCACCTCTATGGTTTTTTCGTCTCCTTCCTGCGTTGCCAACCAGATAGGAATGACCATTACTGCCGCAAAAAACAGGGGTCCCAGAATCGTCATTACTATAAATGATTTTTTTCTGACCCGGGTTAAATATTCCCTTTTGATGATGAGTAATACTTTATTCAATGCCAGCCTCCTTTTCCTTTACCATGGTAATAAATATTTCATTTATACTGGGAATTTTTTCAATGAAAGTGTGTACCTCAACCTTATCGATCAGCATCCGAAGGAGGTAATTTGGTGCTTTGTTATCGGAAATCTGAACCAGCGTGCTAAAATGATTGTCTTCCAATGCGGTTGTAGAAATAATTTTACTGTTTAGGTCATCCAGTACCAGCGGGCCCTTATGCTCAACCTGAAAGGTGTTGGTCTTGTAAGTGTTCTTAATGTCTTTTTTCGATCCATCAAGAATCTTTTTCGACTTGTTGATCAGGGCTATATCATCGCAAAGCTCTTCCACAGATTCCATTCTGTGGGTTGAAAAAATGATGGTGCTTCCCTGCTCCCTTAGGGATAGAATTTCATCCTTGATAAGGTTTGCATTGATGGGGTCGAATCCCGAAAATGGTTCATCAAGGATGATCAGTTTAGGTTCGTGCAAAACGGTGGCAATAAACTGCACCTTTTGTTGCATGCCCTTTGAAAGATCTTCAATGTTCTTCCCCCACCAACTGGCAATATCAAATTTTGTGAACCAGGTTTTTAGGCGAGCACCAGCTTCTTTTCTATCCAGTCCCTTCAATTGGGCAAGGTAGAGCAATTGCTCACCTACTTTCATTTTTTTATAAAGGCCTCTTTCTTCTGGCAGATAACCGATAAAGCCAATGTGCTTTGGCGAAAGTGGTTCACCATTGATGGTAATTTTGCCACTGTCAGCCTCTATAATTTGGGTGATAATTCGTATGAGCGTGGTTTTTCCGGCACCGTTTGGTCCCAGAAGTCCAAATATAGATTGTTCGGGAATATTTAAGCTTACATCATCCAGAGCCTTGTGGCTTGAATAGCTCTTTGAAACACTTTCCGCAGTAAGAATGTACAATTGATTGCTGTTTGATGGATAATTAAAATATTTGGCAATAAAGATATAAAAATTTGAAACGCAATAGGAAAAGTTTACAGGAGCGGTTATGCAATCTTAAAAAGCCATTGGGGTTTTTGGCTTTTGACTGCTACTTCCTAATGAAGGCGCTTTCAAAAAAAGATCACTAAGGAAGTTTACTTACTCACAAAAGTAATTTTTCCCAGTGCTACATCCAGATCAAAAGTCAGGAGGTCGGGGGCATCTGCAGAATAGGATTGGTTGGCAAAAACATTTTTTGAAATTTCCGTAAAACTATCGTTTAGTTTGATCCGGCACAACGGGGAGTTGTGAATATTCACAATGATGGGTATTTGTGAAGATGGAATGCTTATCTCAAGATTACCAGCACCAACACTTGCTGAAATATGGCTTTTCGTACTGTTTTTCTTGCTTAGGTCCAGGAAAAGACTTCCAAATCCCACCTCCGCAATAATGGTTTTTGCCCTGCTGAGATTGACATTTCCCACAGTGAGGCTTCCCATATCCACGGTTACCATAAAGGTATCCATTTCTATTTTATTAAACTTCCCTGAAACATAACCGAGGTTTACGTCTGCACTCCCTGTGTTGATTTTAAGGTTTTTTATTGCCAAACCCGAGAGGTCAATATCCGCATTGCCAATGCCATAATTAAGGTTAAAAAAAATTGGAAGAGTCTCCGATACATAAATATGCCAAAGGTTTTCCTTCGTTGTGGCCTTTTCGCCGAACACACTGTATGACAATTTCTGTCCAATTCCCAAAGGTTCGTTCGGTCGTAATACAAAGTTCACCTTTTGGACATCATTTTCCCGCCAGGTCTCAAAAGCGGGCGTTACCTTATCGTTCTCGGGATTACCAAAAATGTTAATGGGATGCTTGCTGATGGATGGCTTGATGGTGCAGGAGCCTGAAGAAGCAGAAAGCGTAAATTCTAAAGCTTCGATGTTTTTATTTTCATCAACCCGGTAATGGTTGCCATTTTGGGCAAAAACCGAAAATTGAAAGAAGCTAAAGGAAACTAAAGTAACTAAATGGGACTTCCACATGGTTCATGTGTACGGTAAATAAAGAATGTTGTTTCGGAACTGATGGTTTTAAAAAAAAGAAAAGCAACCTGATACTAAGGTTGCCTTTCAATCCATTTATCACTAAAACTTAGAAAAATTCCTTCATCTTATCAAAGAAACCTTTTTCGTTTTTGCCAGG
>CAZHZR010000115.1:6796-9679 GCA_964537095.1 uncultured Roseivirgaceae bacterium | reverse complement strand
TGTTCGCACATTAAAATCTTATATTTGTAGCATTGATAGAAGCCTTTTTTTATGAATCAAGACGCCATTTTACCTAATTCCTCTGCCACTGATGATTTTGACAACCTTGATCCACGGGCATATATCATCATTAAAGGTGCAAGGGTAAACAATCTCAAGAATTTAAGCGTTGCCATTCCCAGGAACAAATTGGTGGTGGTTACTGGTCTTTCCGGCTCCGGCAAATCATCGCTTGCTTTTGATACACTTTTTGCAGAAGGTCAAAGAATGTACGTAGAAAGCCTGAGTTCTTACGCCAGACAATTTTTAGGCAGGATGGAAAAGCCGGAAGTGGATTATATAAAAGGTGTTTCACCGGCCATAGCCATTGAACAAAAGGTTTCTACAAAAAATCCCCGATCCACTGTAGGCACCTCTACTGAAATTTATGATTATCTGAAGTTACTTTTTGCCCGCATAGGCACTACTTACTCCCCTGCAAGTGGGCAAGTGGTAAAAAAAGACACGGTCACCGATGTAGTAAACTTCATTTACAATCTGGCCGAAGGAAGCAGAATCATGATACTTACACCCCTAAAAGCTTCAAATAATCGAAAGCTTGAAAGTGAGATGAATATACTGCTTCAGAAGGGGTTTACCAGAATTGTGCTCAATGGAGAGGTCTTATTTATTGAAGACCTGCTCACCGGTAAAGAAGAAATATCCAGAGAAGCCGCCATCTACATTTTAATTGACAGAACGATTGTTTCTCACGACAATGAAGATAATCAGTTCCGGCTGGCGGATTCTGTTCAGACAGCATTTTATGAAGGGGAAGGAGATTGTATTGTTCAACTTCCCGGTGGGGAAACCAGGAAGTTTTCGGATAGGTTTGAACTTGACGGAATATCTTTTGAGGAGCCTTCTGTTAATCTTTTCAGCTTTAACAATCCTTATGGTGCTTGTAAAACCTGCGAAGGCTTTGGAAAAGTACTGGGAATAGATGAAGACCTGGTAGTGCCGGATAAGAGTTTGTCTCTGTATGAAGGAGCCGTGGCTCCTTGGCGAAGTGAATCTATGAAGCAATGGGCCGATGCATTAATACGAAGCAGCATACATTTCGAATTTCCTGTTCATAGACCCTATTTTGAGCTAAGCGACGAACAGAAGAGAATATTATGGGAGGGGAATAGCCATTTTGAAGGAATAAATGGCTTTTTTGCCCACCTTCAGTCTAAATCACACAAGATTCAGTACCGGGTTTTGATTTCCAGATATAGGGGAAGGACCACCTGCCCCGAATGCAGGGGATCCAGACTGAGGAAGGACGCTTCCTTTGTAAAAATAAATGGGCAATCAATTACAGACCTGGTTTTAAAGCCCATTGCAGAGGTAATCGGGTTTTTCGAGCAGATAGAATTGTCTGACCATGACTATAAGATAGCCAAAAGAATTTTAACGGAAATTCAAAGTCGCCTGGCATATCTGGAACGAGTGGGGCTGGGATATCTTACCCTTAATCGCATAGCCAGTACATTATCCGGAGGTGAGTACCAGCGGATAAAGCTGGCCACTTCACTGGGAAGTGCTTTGGTGGGTTCAATGTATATTCTCGACGAGCCCAGTATTGGCTTGCACCCGCGGGATACCGAAAAATTGATAGGCGTATTAAAATCGTTGAGGGATTTAAAAAATACCGTGGTGGTAGTAGAGCATGAAGAAGAAGTAATGCAGGCAGCAGATCAAATCATCGATATCGGGCCTGACGCGGGGTCGCACGGAGGGGAGTTGGTTTTTCAGGGAACCTTACCGGAACTGCTGAAAGATGGCACTACTTATACTGCCAGGTATTTAAGTGGTATTGATAAAATTGAAGTTCCCGGTCGACGGAGAAAGTTTAAAGATTCAGTTTCTATCATAGGAGCCAGGGAAAATAATTTAAAAAATGTAAATGTAAGAATTCCCCTCGATGTGCTGGTTATGATCACCGGCGTGAGTGGTTCGGGAAAGTCTACCCTTGTCCGAAAAATTCTTTATCCGGCCGTGGGGAAAATTCTTGGAACGGTAGGAGATGAAACCGGTAAATTTGACAAACTGGAAGGAGACTATAAAAAAATTAAGCAGATTGAATTTGTAGACCAGAATCCTATCGGTAAATCTTCGCGTTCCAATCCTGTCACCTACGTAAAAGCCTACGATGCGATCAGGCAGTTATTTGCAGATCAACCTTTAGCAAAACAGCGGGCGTATAAACCTTCTCATTTTTCTTTCAATGTGGACGGGGGCCGATGCGAAGTCTGCCAGGGAGAAGGAGTAGTAAAAATAGAGATGCAGTTTATGGCGGATATCCAGCTTACCTGCGAGGCCTGCAATGGGAAACGTTTCAAAAAGGAACTGCTGGATATTAAGTACAAGGAAAAAGACATTGCCGAAGTACTGGACATGACTGTGGAAGATAGCATTGCGTTTTTCGGGGGCAAAGCTCCGATTATTTCCAAACTAAATCCATTGATGGAAGTAGGCTTGGGATATGTGCGTTTGGGCCAATCGTCCAGCTCATTGAGTGGAGGCGAGGCGCAAAGGGTGAAACTTGCCTCTTACCTGAGCAAAGGATCCAGCGGACAAGATAAGATTTTGTTTATTTTTGATGAGCCTACCACTGGCCTTCATTTTCACGATATCAAAAAGCTGCTTACCGCCATCAATGCATTGATAGAACAAGGTAACAGCGTGGTGGTAATAGAGCATAATATGGATATGATAAAATGCGCAGACTGGATTATCGACCTTGGTCCGGAAGGCGGAGAAAATGGCGGGAGGATAGGTTTCGAAGGAACGCCTGAAGAAATGATATCATTACAAGGCAACTATACTGCCCAATTTTTGAAAGAGAAGATGAAGTAG
>CAZHZR010000115.1:0-6696 GCA_964537095.1 uncultured Roseivirgaceae bacterium | reverse complement strand
CAGGTCTTTAAAAGGTATTGGTTTTTTCCTTCACAGGTCCGGTAGATGGCTGTAAAGTTCCGGTATTATCTTCCCACAATCCTTCCAACTCTTCCAAAGTTCTTCCTTTTGTTTCAGGAACCATTTTCCAGACAAAGAAAAAGGAGATTATACTCATAAGTCCATAGAAACCATATGTCAACGCCGTGCTGAATTCCATCATTGGCAGCGAAGTAGATGAAATGAAATAGTTAGCTGCCCACTGCGCCATCACTGCTACAGCTACCGCTTTACCCCTTATCTTGTTAGGGAAAATCTCGGAAATTAATACCCAGCAGATCGGTCCCCAGGACATCATAAATGAAGCGGTGTAAACGATGATGAATATTAAAGTACCTGTACCAATTACTTCGTAGTAAGACAATGCGGCGAGTGCAAACATGCCTACAGCCATACCGATCGATCCAACCATTAATAGTGGCTTTCTACCCCATTTGTCAACTGTAAAAATGGCCAGAACAGTGAAAATAACGTTCACCACGCCCATTACCACAGTTTGCAGCATAGATGCGTCTTTGGCAGCACCCATGCTTTCAAAAATCCGGGGAGCGTAGTATAGGGCCACATTTATACCTACAAATTGCTGAAAAACAGAAAGCAATATACCTATTGCTATCACGGTTTTTCCATAAGAGAGTAATTTACCTGAGTGATGACCAATAGAATTTTTAATTTCTAGTAGGATAATTTTTGCCCTTTCTGCTCCATTTACTTTGGTCAGAACTTTCAACGCTTCTTCATCTTTGTTGATCAAGCTCAAATACCGGGGCGTTTCAGGAACAAAGAATAGGAGTACCCCAAAAAGGCCTGCGGGGATGGCTTCTGAAAGAAACATTCTTCTCCATCCTACTTCATTGAGCCATTCAATCGTTTGTCCATTGGCAATACCCCAGTTGACAAAATAAACTACCAACATCCCAAAAATAATTGCAAACTGGTTTAGGGAAACCAATCTTCCACGAATATTTGCAGGCGCAAGCTCACCAATGAATATCGGCACCACGGCAGAAGCGAGTCCTACACCAATTCCACCAATAATTCTGTAGAAATTGAACATGTACAGTAGGCCCAAAGTAGGTTCTCCCCTTTCGAAGAAAAGAAATTCAGGATAAGCTGAACCTAAGGCGGAAAGGAAAAACAGAACGGCTGCGATGATGAGCGACTTCCTTCTACCTATACGTGACGCTAAAATCCCTGAGAAGGCGGCACCAATAATACAGCCTATCAGCGCGCTTGAAATTGTTGCACCGTGTATCCAGGCACTAAGTCCCTGGCTGTCAATCAAATATGCCTGCACCGATTTTTCAGCCCCGGATATTACCGCGGTGTCATACCCAAAAAGGAGGCCTCCAAGGGTAGCGATCAAAGTAATGCCGATGATAAATGGCATATTCTGGCCGCTGTCGTTTAAAGAATTTTTCATGTCTAAAGTTTATATTTTAATGTCGTTCCGGTAAGCCCACTTGTCCTTCTCAGGTTATGAGAAAGACTAGTGGGCCTCTGGTGATTTGGGTATGCTACAGAAAGTCTCAACCAAACGACCTTGGTTTGATACTAGATATATCTGTTGATGATATTCTCCAGATATTCTGTTCTTCCGCTTTTTACTGCTGGTTCTCCGTTTTCCACGGCATAGGCTTTTAGATCCTCAAGAGAAAGTTGTCCTTCTTCGAAAGCTTTGCCTTTTCCGCTATCAAAAGAAGCGTAACGATCCTGGCGTATCTGTCTGTATTCAGACGAGGTTAAGATTTTGTCTGCCGCGATCAAAGACCTAGCAAAAACATCCGCTCCGCCTATATGCGCATAGAACAAATCTTTAGGATCGGTTGAATTTCTTCTGATTTTAGCATCAAAATTTACACCACCTCCCTGAAGACCACCTGCCTCAAGAATTACAAGCATGGCTTCAGTAACTTCCATGACATTGTTAGGGAACTGATCTGTATCCCATCCATTTTGGTAATCACCGCGGTTGGCATCAATTGATCCCAATAGGTTGTTGTCGGCGGCAACCTGTAGCTCATGCTGAAAGGTATGTCCGGCAAGCGTTGCATGGTTTACCTCGATGTTCAATTTAAAATCATCTAGTAGATCATACTGGCGTAAAAATCCTGCTACTGTAGCGGAATCGAAGTCATATTGGTGCTTAGTAGGTTCGGCTGGCTTGGGCTCTATGAAGAATGTACCTTTGAATCCTTGCTTGCGCGCATAATCCTTGGCAGTGTGCAGGAAACGGGCAAAATGTTCCTGCTCCCTCTTCATGTCTGTGTTGAGCAGGGTCATATAACCTTCACGACCTCCCCAGAAAACGTAATTTTCACCATTCAATGCGATGGTAGCATCCAAAGCGTCTTTAACCTGGGCTGCGCCATGTGCTAGTACATGAAAATCAGGATTGGTAGAAGCGCCATTCATGTAACGTGGGTGAGAAAATAAATTTGCAGTTCCCCACAATAGTTTTATCCCGCTTTTTGATTGCTTTTCCTTTGCATATTCTACCATAGTGCGCAATCTTCTTTCATTCTCTTTCAGGTCGTTGCCATAATCCACAACATCCACATCGTGGAAGCAATAATAAGGCAGCCCTAATTTCGTCATGAATTCAAAAGCAGCATCCATTTTATCTTTTGCTCTTTCAACCGCGTCAGATTTGGCATCCCATGGGAAGATATGGGTAGGAGCGCCGAATGGATCCGATCCATTTCCGCAGAATGAATGCCAATAAGCAACAGCAAATTTTAAATGCTCTTTAAGAGATTTTCCAGCTACAACTTTATTCTCATCATACCACCTGTACGCAAGTGGATTGTCAGATTCCGGCCCTTCGTATTTAATTTTGCCTACGCCTTTAAAAAATTCCTTGTCTCCTAAAACGATGTTTTCCATTTGTTAAAATTTTAATTGTTAATGCTTATAACTATAATTTAGTACTTACTATTCGCAATCGATTGATTGTGGGGATACAACGCTCAAATATATGGAATTTTTGCCCATGATTCCTTGCTTTCCACGTACTGCAATTATAAAGTTGTCCTATAAGATAGTTTTAAGTTTACAAGGTAATACCTTTGCGTGATGGGTTCTACCACTTTTTGATTTAAAACATAAAGTATTTTAACGTAATTTGCAGTTTCATATTTAAGCTGAACGAAGCATTTAACAGGGCCTGCTGAAAAAGTCTCAGGTGCGTCAGATACCAGCGGCAAAGCGACGATGTATCTTTATATTTCGAGCTGCGCCGAAGGCTTCCCTTTGGAAAAGCCAACGATTAGATGGCGTGCCTGAGGCTAGCCCCTAAAAAGCTATCGTGCAGGTTGTATACGGGGTACGGAAAATGACTTTATTTATGTAAAACTCCTTGCACTTGCAGAAGAAGTAAAAGAGAAAAACGTAAGCCAAAGCAATTTTAAGTCAAAAGTCTTTGTTTTAGCGTTTTTCAGCAGGCCTTATGTATCTATTCCCGATGCTTGTAAAATAGCAGGGTTTAATGTTCTAAACACTCCTAACAAGGTTGTCATGAAAACACTCATTGAAAAATTACCGCTTTCGGAAAACGCATCTTTTGTTGCCAAAACCTTTAAGACGCCGGAGTTTGAAGTTCCATGGCATCAGCATATTGAATATGAACTAATTTTTTTTCTGGAAGGGGAAGGTCTGACTTTTGTAGGAAACTATGCAGGTGAATTTCAACCGGGCGATGTCTTTTTTATTGGTAAGAACGTGCCGCATACTTTCCAGAAAAGGAACAGTGAGATGGTCACAAGCGCGGTGGTTGTGCAGTTTAGAGATGACTTTTTGGGAAACGAATTTTTACTGATCCCTGAGGTCAGAGAAATTAAAGATTTGTTCAAAGAGTCGATGCAGGGCTTGCAAATGACGGGGAGGGCAAAAGTACTTGCAGGTCCACTTATAAAGTCCCTGGAAAACGAGTATAGCATTTTACGAATTGTAAAGCTTCTGGAGTGTTTGCACCTGATGCAAAGTAGTAAAGAGTACATTCCGCTGTCAACGCAGGACGTGGAAATTTCCAATCCCAAGGATATGGAAAGAATAGACAAGGTTTTTCGCTATACTGTTGATCAATTTGCGAGTAAAATTACGCTTGAGGACGTTGCTGCCATTGCCGGGTTAAGCGTGCCTGCGTTTTGCAACTATTTTAAGAAAAGTACGAAAAAAACATATATTGATTTCTTAAACGAAGTTAGGGTTGGCTATGCATGTAAATTGCTAATTGAAACCGATTTAAGCATCGTGAATATCTGCTATGAAAGCGGCTACAATACGCTGGCAAATTTTAACAAGCAGTTTTTGAAAATAAAGAATGCCACGCCTTCTAAGTACAGGAAAGTCTTCGTCAGTAGTAAAGTTTCATTGTAGATTTGGCTTTAGCCGAATTACCTCTACAACGGAAAGGCCCTTTTAATCGCCAGCTCCAGCCCCCTTATCTCCGCCAAACCTCGTAATCGCCCAATTCCTGAATATCCGGGCACCGCACTTTTATTTAAATCATCCAACATCTGATGGCCGTGATCCGGTCGCATAGGAAGGATAGCATCTGAGCGCCCTTCTGAAATTCGCTTTTGCTCCTCTAAATGTATTGCTTTTACGACGCTAAACATATCCACCTCTCCAGAAAGATGGTCAGATTCGTAAAAGCTTCCGTCAATCAGCCGTTTTATATTTCTTAGATGCACAAAATTGATTTTGGAACCATGCCTCAATACAATACCTGGAATATCATTTTCTGCCAGTACTCCCAACGAGCCCGTGCATATACAAAGCCCGTTGTTCAGGCTGTCTTTGGCTTTTAATACGTCTAAAAGATCTGCTTCTGTTGACACGATCCGCGGCAAACCTAAAACTGAAAACGGAGGATCGTCGGGGTGGATAGCCATCTTTAAATCGACTTCTTCTGCCACGGGAATTATTTCCCGTAGAAACAATTTCAGGCTTTCTTTGAGTTCGATAGCTCCGAGCTCCTTATAAAGATCAAGCGACTTTTGGAATTCTGCCAAAGTGTAATTGGTGCCCACCCCGGGAAAACCAGCCACTATTGTTGCTATAAGTGAATCCTTTTGACGCACGCTTAAGCCTCCTAAATAGGCATGGGCATTTTCTTGTTGTTGTATATCATACATGTCCTCCGCCCCTTTTCGCTTTAGGATAAAAAGTTCGAAGGCGGCGAATGCAGTAGCGTTGAAAAGCAAGGCAGCAGATCCGTCCGGCAAAAAGTATTGGAAATCAGTTCTTGTAGCATCCAGAAGCGGCATGAAATTGTAGCAAACAGTCGAAATGCCACAGCCGGCTAGGTTTCGGATACTGGTTTTATAGTTTTCGATGTATTTTTCAAAATTCCGGGACCGGGTTTTGATATCCTCATGAACAGGAATGCTCTCCGCAACCGCCCAGGTCAGCCCTACTTTTTCTATCAGGTGCTTTCGCTTGAGAATTTCTTCCTTTTCCCAAACCTGTCCGGTAGGAATATGATGCAAAGCTGAAACGATACCAGTTGCCCCTGCCTGTTTGGCATCGTGTAGGCTTACCACATCATCCGGGCCGAACCAACGCCAGGTCTGTTCCATAGAAGTTAGAGTTAAAAGTTTTTGAAGTTAGAAGTCTGAAGATGGAAGTACAAAGTCCAAAGAAGAAGATTCAATAAAGAATAAGATGTTTTTCTCCATTTCAATCGCTTTTGCATTGCCACGTTGTATTTCGGTTAGCATTTCTTTTAGCTGCTTACGTTGCCAATTCAATGTCTGCCGTCTATTCTTGTAATGTTTTTTTAAGTGAATGAGTATCTATCTGATATCTTTACTTCGAAACCTTCAGCAGTGCCTCCACGGCAGGTTTAGCCTCATAATTTCTGTCAAAAACCAGAGGATAGCTCGTCCTGCCATTCATTGGCCAGTCATTCAGCCAGGAGTGATGGTCAGCTACTCCCCAGAATGTAATTCTGCTTATTTTGTCTCTGTGCTTGTAAAAAAGATCGAACAAAGAAGCATATCGGGCAGTCAATTGTTCCTGTACTGAATCAGGAAGTCCATTGATGTAGGGATTAAACCCCTCCTGAAACTCGAAAGTCTGGGCAATGTCCGCACCTTGCCTTCCACTTGGGTTTGGCAATAAATCGATATCCATTTCTGTGACCATTACTTTTACGCCCAAATCAGCAAAGGCCAGGATAGATGCCTCTATTTGTTCTAACGTCGGATACTTTAGTCCATAATGGCCTTGCATGCCAATTCCATCCACTTTTATGCCTTGGTCTAACAATTTTTTTACGAGCTTCACCGCTCCATCGCGTTTTTCAGGTTTCCAAAGATTATAATCGTTATAATATAGCTCTGCATCGGGATCTACCTCTTCTGCAAACTCAAAAGCTTTTTCAATAAATTCTTCTCCTATAATTTCCAGCCATTTTGTTTTACGAAGCGTTCCATCGTCTTCCAGCGCTTCATTTACAACATCCCAACCATCTATCTTTCCTTTATACCTTCCTGCTACTGTTTCTATATGGCTTTTCATTCGTTGAACCAGCGTATCCTTTTCTACCTTATTGCCAGCCTCATCTACAAAAATCCAATCCGGTGCCTGGCTGTGCCAAACCAGCGCGTGACCTACTACAAACATGTCATTTGCTACACCAAAATCCACATA
>CAZHZR010000114.1:2527-9845 GCA_964537095.1 uncultured Roseivirgaceae bacterium | reverse complement strand
CCAAAGGCTCTCTCAGGATCTTTGTAATGATGAATGCCGTGGTTAATCCAAAGTATCTTAAAGAAATTCTTTGGAGGCTGATAGGCGTGAATTATATAATGCACAAACAAATAGCAGGCATAACCGGTAATAAACCCCGGCAAAAATCCATAGACAGCATTTCCTATAGCCAGCTTAAGCCCGAAAAACAGGATTGCAACAATTAAAACGCTTACAATAGGAGGCATTGCCAGTCGGGTTTTGTCTTTTGGGAAATCGTGGTGAACACCGTGGGCAAGATACTGCACCTTTTCTTTGAACCTGGTATCCGTAATCATGTGAAAAAGGTATCGGTGCACCAAATACTCAATGAGCGTAAATAGCAAAATACCGAAGACATATAAACCTACAAGTGACGTTGCATCCAATAAGTTGTTACTCCATGCCCAATAGACCATTACGATCGAACATACGATAAAAATCGATATCGGAATTGATATATGCGTCCTTGATAATCTCTCGATTACCGGATTCTTAAACAAAACCTTCGTGCCCTTATTGCTCGGTTTTTCAGGCCTTTGATAAATTTGTGACATAATTAAAAGTGGTACCTTTTTTAATTGCAAATTTAAATCATAAAAAAACATGATAACAGTATTATGACAAATAATACCTGTAAAAGTTTACAAACAGACTATGGGATTTCCACTTTCGACTGATTTAAAATTTTGTAATAAAATGCTTCATACATAGGTAAAATTCTGGTCACATCAAATTCCTTTGCTCTATCCAAGGCGTTTCTTTTAAATGCGGGCAAATTTTCGTCATCTAAAATGTGTAAGGCTCTTTCGGTCATCCCCTCTACATCTCCAATATCACAAACATAGCCTGTCACCCCATTCACGTTTAGTTCAGGAAGTCCGCCGGCATTGGATGAAATCACAGGAACTTCACATGCCATGGCTTCCAGCGCTGCCAAACCGAAGCTCTCCTTCTCCGAAGGCATGACAAATAAATCGGCCACAGACAAAACTTCTTCCACGGCTTCCAGCTTTCCTAAAAAGCGAACATCATCACAGGCGTTGAGTTTCCTGCACAGCGCTTCAATATTATTCCTCTCCGGGCCATCACCCACCAATAGAAGTTTTGCCGGAATTACCTTGCGTACATTGTTAAAAATCCTGACTACGTCTTCTACTCTTTTTACCTTTCTAAAGTTAGAGGTATGTACAACCAATTTTTCACCCTCCGGACAAATAGCCAGTTTAAAGTGGTCCTTTTTCTGCTTCTTGAACCTATCTAAATCTATAAAATTGGGAATTACTTCAATTTCCTTGTAAATGTTAAAATGTTCATAAGTATCTTTTTTCAGATCATCGGAAACTGCTGTGACGCCGTCAGACTGATTGATGCTAAAAGTTACTACAGGTTCATAGGAAGCATCCTTCCCCACAAGCGTAATGTCTGTGCCATGCAGTGTCGTGACCACCGGAATTTCTATCCCTTCGGTTCTCAATATTTGCTTGGCCATATAGGCAGCCGAGGCGTGCGGTATTGCATAATGCACGTGCAACAAATCAAGGTTTTCGTATTTTACCACATTCACCATCTTACTGGCAAGTGCCAATTCGTAAGGGGGGTACTGAAATAAGGGGTATGTTCTAATGTCTACTTCATGATAAAATAGATTTTCATTAAAAAAATCTAATCTCGTCGGCTGCGAATAAGTTATAAAGTGCACTTCATGACCTTCTTTTGCCAAAGCTTTTCCCAGCTCTGTGGCTACTACCCCGCTTCCTCCGAAGGTAGGATAACAAACTATTCCTATTCTCATTGAATTATGTATCCGTTTTGTCAATATCCTGATTTGCTGATGGTTATAAGCAACAAAAATGAAAAATTACTAAAAAAACAAATCTAAAATTGATATTTTTCGAATTCCCACATCGACTTATAAATTAGATCCTGCATCCTTGTACGGATATTATTTTGATTTAGTTTAGCGTTTCCGGCATCAGGGTAAACGCGATTTGATAAAAAGATAAAAACCAGATCAAATTCAGGATCTACCCATACCGCTGTACCTGTAAATCCGGTGTGTCCATAAGTGTCTGGTGACGCATAGCCTGAAGTAGGACCAAAAGAATTCTTTAGTTCCGGTTTATCCCAACCTAAACCGCGCCTGTTCTCCTTGTTTTGATGTTGCCTCTGAGAAAACTTAGAAACAGTACCTTTCGGAATATAGCTGGTGCCACCATAATAACCATTTTGAAGGTTCATTTGCATCAAAATAGCAAGGTCGTTCGCATTACTAAAGATACCTGCGTGCCCCGCGATCCCACCAAACATAGCCGCACCTTCATCATGCACCATTCCACACACCAGAGAGTTTCTAAAATGGGCATCGAAAGCGGTAGGAGCAATCCTATCAATAGGATATTTGCACAACGGAAGGTAAGACATAGTCGAGAGTCCCAATGGTGTGTAGAAGTTCTGTACCAAAAAACTCTCCATTGGTTGATTTAACAGTTTCTCAGCCAGTTTCTGTAGTATGTAAAAGCCTAAATCACTGTATCTATAATCATAGGCTTGCGACTTATTTTTCTTTTTTCTCAAATCAGAATTAATGGTCCACTTCCATAGTGAATCGGGCAAGGAAACGTGTGCATATAAATCACCAGCGATCTGCAGCTTATACTCAGATTCCATAAAATTTGAATAATACTCGGGAAGCGCTCCAAACTTATCTACCGTTCTGGTCCAAAAAGGAATGAATGGAGAAAGTCCTGCCTGATGCAGGAGCACATCTCGAACTATAATATCCTTCTTGTTCGATTTCTTCAGTTCGGGAAGGTAGGTGCTCACTTTCTCATCCAGATTGATTAGTCCTCTCCCTTCCAGAAACATGATGGCCTGCAACGTTGCGGCTACTTTCGTTACCGAAGCAACATCATAAATCGTTTCGCTGGTGATAGCCGTTACGCTATCATAGGTTTGGTAACCGTATGACTTATCAAAAACAATTACACCATTTCTTGCAACCAAAACCTGACAGCCCGGGGTAGCCATGTCTTTTATGGCCTCCTCCGCGATTAGATCGATATTATCCAGAACCTTCGAGCTCATGCCCACGTGCTCAGGCATCGCTATTGCCAACCTCCCAATGGCCCTAGAGTTTTCTCCACTTCCTTCCTTTACTGCAATGGATGCAGTGACTGGCAGCCTTCCGCTTGCTTCCAAGGCACCAAAGATGATCTGAGGGGCTATTGTTTGCGTGTGGTCATTTTCTTCATAGGTACAAATAATTGTATTTAGTTCTTCCAGACTTCGTAAACTGTAGGGGTTTCCAAATACCACCGCCACCACCTTTATATGCTGATCCTGCAGCATTTTAAGGAAGGCGACGTCCTCGCTGCCAATACCATAATCATTCCCGCGTGCGTTGCTGAGTCCATGAAAGCCAACCACTACCATATTATAGTGTTTGAGTTTCTCATACAGTTGATCATAATTTTCCGTTCCGGAATTGGTGGGGAGATTGTAGTGCGCGAAAGTTGCGTATTTTGACAGTACCTCCTGGAACTGCGTTCTACTGGCGGTGCCTATGCTTAGGGATGCAAACGCGAGCGTGTCTAAAATATGAACCGGAATAATGTCGTTTTGATCTTTGATGAGAGTGACAGCTTCCTGGTATAATTTAAATCTGATGGCATTTGCTTCAGGTCGATTCAGATCGCTTACGAGATTATCCAGGATAATGGGCTCGTAGTTATCTAAACCGACAAAATATTTCGCGCGCAATACCTTTCGAACGCGCTCGTCCAGGTCCTCCTGGTCCAACTGCCCGGATTTAACAGCCCGCTGAATACGCGAAATAGCCTCAGGCACATCTTCTGAAAGCAACAAAATGTCATTTCCGGCCTTTAGGGCTAAAACATCTACCTCGCCCGGTTTGTAGTATTGGGTCACGCCCTTCATATTCAATGCATCCGTAAATACCAGCCCCTTAAATCCTAACTCCTCCTTTAATATGCCTGTGACTGTAGAATGCGACAGGCTGGATGCTTTGTTGGGGATGTTATCGAAAGCTGGAATACCCAGATGTGCCACCATTGTACTCATAAGACTGTCTTTGAATAGTTGCTGGAAAGGATATAATTCCACCTCCATCAGGCGTTCTCTGGAATGGTTTAGCACAGGCAACGTATAGTGGGAATCAGTACCTGTATCGCCATGCCCGGGAAAATGCTTTGCGCTGGCAATGATACCGTTATGCTGCAGCCCTTTCATGTAGGCAATCCCTTTAGCACTGACTTTCATTTTATTTTCCCCAAAAGACCTCACTCCGATTACAGGATTATTCGGATTGCTGTTGATATCAATAACAGGAGCGAAATTGATATGCATGCCAAGTCTTTTAAACTGGAAAGCAATCTCCTTCCCCATTGCATATATAATTTCCTCATGGGCAGTGGCGCCCAGCGTAAGTTGTTTGGGAAAGTTGATAACGCTGTCCAGCCGCATGCCCACCCCTGTTTCCGCATCCATGGCAATTAACATAGGAGTGGCCGCTACTGCCTGGTACCTGTTGGTGAGGATAGCCTGCCGTACAGGTCCACCCTGAAAAAATGTCAACCCGCCTACGTTATATTCTTTAATTATTTCTTCAAGGGCAGCATACTGTCTTTCAGTCTGGTTAGAGTAGGCTGCTATGTTAAAAAGCTGACCAAGTCTTTGCGTTTCGGTGAGACTATTAAAAACACTATCGACCCATATTTCTTCGCCGGTTACGTTTTCAATAGGAGTAGATGTATAAGAAAAACCCGAAGCTTTAACCAGAAAAATACCTGCAACCAATAGAAAACAAAACAGACAAACTTTTTTAAACATAAGGTCGTTAGCAATTTATATATTAATATTATACTTATTTTTGTGATATTGTATTACCTGCTATTCTGATTTAAACATGAAAATACCTTCATTAACAAAGATACCTAAGCATCAAAGATTTAACTACGAACCGCGCTTTTATGATCCTGTTAAAGAGGACATAGCTCAACGAACAGCAAGAATAAAGAGCGAGATGGGTTTAAATTCGGAGCCCGGATACAAGTCTACAATTCGTAAGGCATTTCATAGGCGGTCTAAAGAAAATCAACAGTCAAATATAACACAGCTAGCAATCATTATACTATTAGTTGGTACGTTTTTAGGCTACTTTTATTATGGCGAAATCATACTTTATATTTCTATTACTCTTTTAGCAGTCTATATTTTTGTAAAAAAAACTGATTTTTTTAAAAAGCGGAAATAAATGCTAGATATAATCCAACTACTACCCGATGCTATCGCCAATCAAATAGCAGCGGGAGAAGTAGTTCAGCGGCCGGCCTCTGTGGTGAAAGAACTTTTAGAAAATGCTGTAGATGCCAGGAGCACGAGAATTGCTGTGAGGATAAAGGAGGCTGGAAAACACCTCATCCAAATCACTGACAATGGGATAGGGATGAGTGCTACCGATGCCCGCATGAGTTTTGAAAGGCATGCCACTTCCAAGATCAGACGGTCAGAAGACTTGTTCTCCATCCGAACCATGGGATTTCGAGGAGAAGCTTTGGCATCCATTGGCGCGGTTGCGCAGGTGGAGATGAAAACCAAACGGGCAGAAGATGAAATAGGCACCTGTATTTCAGTAGAAGGCTCAGAGGTGGTTGTGCAGGAACCCGCTTCCTGCCCTGATGGAACTTCTATTTGTGTCAAGAACCTTTTCTTCAACGTACCCGCCAGAAGAAATTTTCTTAAATCGAATCCGGTAGAAACAAGGCATATCATTGATGAATTTCAGCGTGTAGCCCTGGCGCATCCTGAAATATCTTTTACCTTTTTACAAAATGATTTGGAGGTTTACAACCTCAGCAGTGGGAAATTGAGCCACCGGATCGTAGGGCTGTTTGGAAAGCAATATCAGGAGCAATTGATCCCTTGCAAAGAAGACACTTCGCATATACAGGTACAGGGCTATATAGGAAAACCAGAAAACGCTAAAAGGACGAAGGGAGAGCAGTTTTTCTTCGTGAATGATCGTTATATTAAAAATCACTACCTGAACCATGCGGTGCAAAACGCATACGAAGGTTTACTACCTGATGATTGCCACCCTTTTTATGTATTGTTTATAGAAATTGATCCCAAACACATAGATATAAACGTACATCCCACAAAAACCGAAATCAAATTTGATGACGAAAGAACAATGTATGCCATCATCCGTGCCGCTGTAAAGCAGGCCCTGGGGGCGCATAACATTACACCTTCTTTGGATTTTGACCAGGATGTAAACTTTCACGCAATTACTACTTCAGCGTTAAATTTTAACAGAGAGAGCGGTTCCGACAGAAATTACAGTCAGTTTAAGACCACTCCTCGGGAATATTCAAATACCGCGCACTGGGAAAAAATGTTTGAGATCTCCAAAAAGGAAATTTCTGACTACAGTGGTGGCGAAATCCCTGACTTTTCACAAAGTCAGAACAACGACCAGGAAGCCATTACCTTCGAAAGTGCCG
The DNA here is from genome assembly GCA_964537095.1 of uncultured Roseivirgaceae bacterium. GTDB lineage: Bacteria > Bacteroidota > Bacteroidia > Cytophagales > Cyclobacteriaceae > CAMPJM01. The sequence goes on along the minus strand of CAZHZR010000114.1, from coordinate 3,300 downwards.
CCAATGAAAAGTCGGCATTTCAGGAAAAGCTGGTGAGCAATGAAAATGTGCAAACCATATTTCAATTGCATCAGCAATACATAGCTTCTCAAATAAAATCTGGATTGATGCTGGTGGATCAGCAAGCAGCCCATGAGCGAATATTATATGAGAAGTATAAAGCGGTGCTTGAAAAAAAATCAGGGGCATCTCAGCAATTTCTTTTTCCTCAAACTGTATCGCTAAATCCTGCTGATTTCGCCTTGGTGATGGAGCTGGAACCTGAGTTTAAAGCGCTGGGATTTTTATTTAATATTTTTGGCAAAACCGATATTGTAATCAACGGTATTCCGGCGGATATTGCGGGAAGCGATGAAAAGAACCTTTTCGAGGGGCTGATAGAGCAGTTTAAGAAGAATAAGTCGGAGTTATCAATCGACCGAAGAGAAAATATGGCGAGGTCCATGGCCAAAAGGGCGGCCATTAAGCCGGGGCAAAAACTTTCAACAGAGGAAATGCGTACCATCATCGATCAGCTCTTTGCCTGTTCCAATCCGAATTATTCTCCGCATGGGAAGGTAATTTTCTACATTTTGGGAATGGATAAAATTGCCGGGTTTTTTAACAGATAGGGTTTGGGTGTTAGGTTTTGGGGCTTAGTGTGGTGAGTTAGATCCGGCGGCATTAAGCTTTTAATTCGCTATGGTTGAGCAGATACCTGGGAGCGCTGAAAAAGACACGGAGACAATTGGGATAATTTAATAGAAGCTTAATTAAAATAGAAATACATGTTT
>CAZHZR010000114.1:0-2427 GCA_964537095.1 uncultured Roseivirgaceae bacterium | reverse complement strand
CGGAGACAATTGGGATAATTTAATAGAAGCTTAATTAAAATAGAAATACATGTTTGGTAACCTTACCCCAATGGTGAAAAATCTACTAATCATTAATGTAGTAGTTTTTATTGCCGGAATGATTTTAGAATTAAATTTACCCCAAATACTTGGCCTACGCTATATCTTTTCGGAAGAGTTCAGGCCTTTTCAGATCCTCACACATATTTTTGTTCATGCCAACGGTATGCACTTATTCAGCAACATGTTTGCCCTTTTCATTTTTGGGCCCATGCTGGAGCGATTCTGGGGACCAAACAAGTTCCTGATCTTTTTCCTGATTACAGGGCTTGGCGCAAGCGTTCTGTTTTCGGCAGTTAACTTCTATGAAATCAAACAGGTAGAGTATGCTGCAAACACTTATTTGGCTGATCCGAACCCTGATGATTTTGACGTTTTTATTGATGAACACGCACCCTACGCTTATAATCAGCTCTATGATTTCATCTCAGGATTTATGAAAAATCCGGAAAGCACCGAATACATTGCTATGAGTAAAAAGCATGTGAACGATGTGTTTAACATAGAAGCTAATATGCCGATGGTGGGCGCTTCAGGAGCGGTTTTCGGCATACTGATGGCTTTCGGAATGCTTTTCCCCAATACAGAGTTATTTTTGTTATTCTTTCCATTTCCCATAAAGGCAAAATATTTCGTGGCTTTTTATGGAGTTTATGAACTATACACAGGAATCGCAAGGGTTCCGGGTGATAACGTTGCCCATTTTGCCCATTTGGGAGGTATGCTTTTTGCGTTTATCTTAGTAAAATATTGGCAGAAACAGAGACATAATTTCTATTAAGCAGTTAAAAATATTTCATGAACAGTATTGTTGAAGAGTTTAAGCATGCATTCAAAAGGCCGGACAATGGCTTGATGCAATTGCTGGTAATAAATCTGGTTGTTTTCGTTGTCCTATTAGTTCTAGAGGTAATCCTTACACTGTCTGGATTCAAATCACTGTACGAGGCCATTCTATTGCAGTTAATGATGCCCTCCAATGTCGAAACCTTTATCACCAGGCCCTGGACTTTATTTACATATTTCTTTACCCATACAGGATTTTTTCATATTCTCTTTAATATGCTTTTCCTGTATTGGTTTGGGCGGTTAATTGCAGAGTATCTTGGTAACAAAAAAGTTGTAAGCCTTTATATACTCGGGGGAATTGCCGGCGGGCTTTTCTTCATGCTCATTTACAACATCTTGCCTTATTTTCAGGATCGTGTAGCTACCTCTGCCATGCTGGGCGCATCAGCAGGTGTATTTGCGGTTACCGTTGGTGCTGCTACATTAATGCCAAATTATACCTTCGTCTTATTTCTAATAGGCCCGGTTAAAATAAAATACATTGCCGTGTTTTATGTGTTTGTCTCCTTTGTACAAACCATAGGTAACAATGCCGGCGGCGAATTAGCTCATTTAGGAGGAGCCTTGGTAGGTTATGTTTTTATCAGGCAGCTGCAGGGAGGTACAGACTGGGGAAAACCGGTTTGGGCAGTTTTGGATTTTTTCAAAGGCTTGTTTTCCAAAAGGTCTAAAATAAAAGTCAGTCATAGTAGTCGGGGTGCTTCCAGAACGGCTTACAATGCCAATACCGGCAGAACCATCAATATTACACCAAAGGCTGACCAGGATGAAATAGATGCTATTCTGGATAAAATTTCTGAATCCGGCTATGAAAGCCTCTCAAAGGATGAAAAGCAAAAGCTCTTTAATGCCAGCAAGAAGTAATCATCTGGCAATTATACATAAGAATTGGGTGTTTTAACCGAGCTTTGTTGGTTCGTCTTCCACTTCATGTTAAGATATGAGTAAAAAAATAATTTATATTCTTGCAGGTTTAGTTGTTCTTATCATCATTGGCTATTCCTTTGGTATATTCGGTGGAGATGAAGCCTATATCAAAACCATAGAAGATCACCGACAACAACGGCATACCTTCTTTAAGCGGGGCAGCGAATCACCACTTACTGATGTGGATAAAAAGAAATTCAGGGGCTTAAATTATTATCCCGTAAATCCTGCTCTCCGTGTAAATGCAAGGCTCACACCATTTCAAAATCAGACCCGCATCAATATGCCCACCTCCGATAATAAGGAAAAGACCTACTTAAAGTATGCCTTTGCAGAATTTGAAATGGAAGGACAAATGCACAAACTGTTGCTTCTGAAGGCATTGGATGATGAAAATCCAAATGCTGTTTTTCTTGCCTTTAGCGACAGCACAAGCGGTGATGAAACATACGGTGGCGGTCGCTACCTGGACCTGGTAACAAGCAGCAAGAGCAGGATCATCATTGACTTTAACAAAGCTTACAACCCATTTTGCGTATTCAACGATACTTATAGCTGCCCCTTTCCTCCCAAAGAAAACCATCTTAGTGT
>CAZHZR010000113.1:0-9861 GCA_964537095.1 uncultured Roseivirgaceae bacterium | reverse complement strand
GAATTCAGTTTTGATTTCGAAGTGGTACATATTGTTCAATCGGCTGATTTTAACTATTACATGGACGTGCAACAGCAGATAAATTTCAGGATTCTCGAAGAGTTCGAAGAAATGCAGGTGAAATTAGCCTACCCGACCCGAACGCTTTGGATGGCCAATCCCGTGGAAGTAAAGCAGGACGGAAAAGCGGAAAAAGAAGATAGGGCTGGTAGTGGGGTGGAAAGAGCGGATGCTTTGAAAAAACCTTCAGATAATGAATGAAAAGTGAAAAGAGAATTATTGAAATAAGTCTAAAAGCTGCTTTTTATTCAGTGATTTTAATATGGCTTTATCAGCCATGATGATATCATTTGCAAGCAATTTCTTAGACTCCTGCAATTGCATCATCTTTTCTTCTATGGTATCCGGGCAAATCAGCCGCACTGCAACCACATTTTTATTTTGGCCAATCCGATGACTGCGGTCAATGGCCTGATTTTCAACGGCAGGGTTCCACCATGGGTCTACTATATACACATAGTCGGCTTCGGTAAGGTTGAGGCCGGTACCACCTGCTTTTAAGCTGATCAGAAAAACCCTTACCGCATTGTTATTTTGAAATTTCTCTACCTGCTCTGCCCTGTCTTTGGTCTGCCCCGTGAGGTACTGGTAGGGAATTTTTTTAGCGTCCATGCCTTGTCTTATCAGCTCCAGCATAGACACAAATTGAGAAAAGATCAATATTTTATGATCAGGGGATTTATTCTCGATCTGTTCCATCAGCACCTCTATTTTAGCTGATGTGTCGCCATAAGACTGCTCGTCTGCAAGCAGGGCAGGGGAATTGCAAATCTGCCTGAGCTTGGTTAAACCCTGTAGCACATGCATGCTGTGCTTCAAAAATTCATCTTCTGTTTTTTGATTTAAAAAATCCCTGAACTGCTGTGCATAAGCATCATAAACCCTGCGCTGTTCAGCACCCATTGCACAGTAGATCACCATCTCAGTTTTGTTCGGCAATTCTTTGGCTACCTGCTCTTTTGTCCTTCTTAAAATAAAGGGACTGATTTTTTGCTGAAGTTCCCTGGCACGCTTCTTATCTTTAAACTTGTCTATAGGATCAGAAAAGTGCTGCTTAAAATACCGCTTGCTCCCGAGCAGTCCCGGACAGGCGAATGAAAACTGGCCATAGATGTCATAGGTGTTGTTTTCTATTGGTGTACCCGTAAGAATCAGTTTATTTCTTGATTTTAACAGTCGGGCGGCTTTATAACGCTGCGATTCAGGGTTTTTAATGGCCTGCGATTCGTCAAGGATAACATAATTGAATTCGAATTTTTTCAAAAAACTGATATCCGAAAGCAGGGTTCCGTAAGTTGTCAATACGATTTCATATTTTGCCAGCCGATTGATGTCATTGACACGGCTTGCCCCGTGAACAGTTAATATTTTGACCGAAGGCGCAAATTTCTCAACCTCTTCCTGCCAGTTAAAGACCAGGGAGGTGGGTACCACTACCAGGTTGGTGTTGTTCGTATGCTTGCCCCTTAAGGAAAGTATAAAGGCAATTACCTGAATTGTTTTACCCAGGCCCATATCATCTGCCAGGCAACCACCAAAGTTAAATTCATCCAGAAAGTTGAGCCAGTTTAAGCCTTCCTTTTGGTAATCTCTCAAGGGCAAAGTCAGGCCAGAAGGAGATTCTACCTGTTCTATAGCTTTAAACTTAGCCAGTTTGGATCTGTATAGCGCAATCTCATTTCTAACCTCAGTGGACAATACTTCTTCTTCAAAAATATCTTCCAGTTCTCCAAATCTTATCTTTGGTATCCTTAGTTTTTCGGCTGTTATTTCTCCTGCATTGAAATAAGCAGCAAACCGTTCAAGCCATTGCTGAGGGAGTATGCCTATAGCGCCATTCCCTAGCTGAATGTATCTGCTGTTGTTCTTTACCGCCTTTTGGATGTGCTTTAAAGCCACCTGCTCATTCCCAAAGACCACAGAAACTGAAGTCTCAAACCAGTCGATACCGGAATTTACACTTACTGTTATTTTTGCTTTTTTTGGATAGATGTTTTTATCGCCTACTTCTTTAAATCCAAGAATGGTAATATTTTGGTTTTGCCAATTTTCAAATACGTCTATAAACCAATCTTCGTCCAGAAAGCGAAATTTGTGGAGGTAAAAATAGTCGCGGTCCATGCGGTCGCGGTATTGTTCCTCAAAATCCGGGTGTTGTTTTAGAAGCTGATTCAGAAACTCTGATTCCGCCTGTTCATTCCTGGGAATGCTAAATGGCTCTCCTTTAATATCGATGGCATACAATTGCTTTTTAGACAAAACCGGTATTTCCATGGTGCCATACTTTACCACCGGGGTCATTAATATGTAATCTTCTGAATCTGTGAGATAGATCAGTTTCTCAACAATTCTATCGATGGCTGTTTCCTGAATTTGCGCTTCGGTAGCTGGCTTGAGGTAGGAATAATTGATTTGTACATTGTGCTCCAGCTTCGACAGAAAGCTTTCTCTAAAAGCCTCAAATTTCGATTTATGAAGTAACAGTTTGTTGCTGTAGTTTTTGAAAAACCCGATAACACGCAGAAAATTAAAATTGTCTATGAGTTGAAGTTCCTGTTCAATGGAGAGAAAATATTGGTATTTTATTTCCAGTTTATCGAGCGGATACGATTTATTGTTCACAAACACATGCGCATTCACCTCATAATAATCGTCCTTTGCGTGTACTGTCAGCTTAAGGTCAACCGGAAATATCGAAATCTTTACCGGAACAATCGAAGCAGCGGTGATATTGTCGTTAATCTTCGCGTCATGACAATAGGTTTCCAGTTGCAAGGGGTTTTGAACCAATGCCTTTAAGGCTTCGATATCAGAGGCATTGGGTTCATTGTCGTAATTATTTTGAAAACGTGCAATAGCGGTAAGAAACTTCAGCACCTGATTATCGTGATTTTTCCAAATAAATTCCAGCGGTTTTACGCTTTTTAAGGGGTTTTTAATCTTACCGTTTTTTGCAGCCTGGCCTTCAAAAAGTTCTGCCACAAAATGTTTATAGAAACGGTGCTGCCCTAACACAAGCACCGTTTTTACATCTTCTTTTTGAGCGGATAGCAGCAAAGGCGGCGCTACCTGAGATGAGATGGGTGTGAAAAGTTCGTCCTGGCTGATCCTGCCAACCGGGATTAACTCTTTTTTTATGGGCTTTATTTCAAGGCTTTTGTTAACATAATGCAGGTGGAAATGCAAATCCAAATCCGGTTCATCTTCCAGGCCGTATATTATGGCTTCTTCTTTCAATCGGGTGTGTCGGAGCGCTTTGTCAAAAAAAAGGCGAAGCGCTGTCCTGTGCATCAGGTTAAACATCACCTGCGCCTGATGGCGACACAATGCTGATTTTGGCGCATTACATCCACAGGCAATCGCCATGGTAGTTTCCGTCAGAAGCACAGAAACCGTGAGGTCAGTCGGACTTTCTGCTAAATGGGAAAAGTCGGCCTTGTTAATTTCAATGTGAGTAGGCTGGATGTCAAAAAACCCCCTTTGATCTGTACTTATCAGCTCGGCGCAATGATTCAATATAAACGTGGTGCTGAGCTGTTCAATTCCAAAAGGCTGAATTATATAGGCCTGCTGATGTGTTTTTGCGTTACTTGTACCAGCCATTGGGAGGATTTTACCTGAAAAAGCAAGATTTGAGGTCTAACCTCTTATCTTGCTCAGTTTTTCGGAATCAATTATCGATATTTTTCCACTGGTGATTTCAATCAGTTTCTCATCTTTGAAATCGCTAAGCGTCCGGATTACCGTCTCCGTGGAAGCACCCACAATGTTAGCAAGGTCTTCGCGGGAAATATTAAGCACATACGTTTCTTGGCCTTCTTTTTTATACTGTTTTTCTACCAGCAGAAGTGATTCAGCGACTCTTTTCCTTACGGAGTTGTAAGCCAGCTTTAATAATCGCTCTTCTTTTTCGGCCAAATTATCTGAAAGTATCTTTATGAACTTGTTGGCAACATCCCGGTTTTTGTGAAGCAGGGTAAAAAAATCATCACGTTGGATGATGACCACCTCAGATTCTTCCAAAGCGATCGTGGATTCACGGTATTTTTGCTCCTCCAGCAAGTCGAGGTAACCTATAAAATCACCTTCCTTATACAAATTGACTATATATTCTCTACCTTCGTCGTTGGTTTGTATGCCTTTCACACTGCCTTTGTTTAAGAAAAACAGGGCATTGGGGTAGCTTCCTTCTGAATAAAGATATTGCTTCTTCTTAAGTTTTGTTTTCTTTTGATCCCCTTTGATGAGCTTGTCAAGGTTTTCCAGCCCCCTTGCTTCCCGGATGAAATCGTCTAGCCCCTCGGCATTCTTTTGAAAGTCAGCTTTTAGGATTTCATTTTTCTTAAGCCGCATTTCTATAGCATCCAAAAGTTCAATATCATCAAAAGGCTTGATCAGATAATCATCAGCACCCAGGTTCATCCCTTTTCTAAAATCTTCTTTTTCTGATTTTGCAGTCAAAAAGATAAACGGAATTCCGGACGTGTCAGGGTTTTTGCTCAACATGTGCAATACGCCATAACCATCCAATAGCGGCATCATGATGTCGCAGATAATGAGGTCAGGTTTCTCGGATTTTGCTTTTTCTACCCCTATTTTCCCGTTTTCTGCTTCTACCACTTCAAAGTTTGCGAGCGACAGTATTTCTGCAATATTCTCCCGGATTTCCTGGTGATCTTCAATTAATAGTATTTTCTTCATCTTGTGTTTTTTCTTGTGAAGGTGACCGTAAAAGTGCTGCCTTCATTTACCCGGCTTTGGAACGCCAGTATGCCTCCCATTAGATCTATATATCTTTTCACAATGTTTAAGCCCAGGCCGGTGCCCTGTATATCTGAAACATTTCCAGCCCTGAAAAAAGGCGAAAACAAGCGAACCTGATCTTCCCTTGGAATTCCATACCCCTCGTCTTTTACTTCTAAATTAATAATTTCTGAATTGACTTTAGTATTCAGATAAATAGATTTGTTATCATCAGAATATTTGCTGGCGTTAGACAACAGGTTGATCAATATGTTTTTCATCAATTGTTTGTCCAGCATCACTAATCTTTCCTCACCTTCATGCTCAAAGATAATCTGTTGCCCCTGTTTCAGATAATCCTGCATCTCATCTTTAACTTCCACTGCCAGCGCCGCAAAATCAAAGAGAACCGGAAGGTTTGAAACCCTGCCTTCCTCAATTCTGCTGATGGAAAGGAAATCATTAAGGATAACCGTAAGGTTACTAACAGCAGACTTGATTCTATCTACATGCTTTTGCCTTTTTTCATCATCTTCAGTGTTTATGTATTTACCAATAAGCGAAGCCGAAGAAAGCACAGTACTAAGGGGCGTTCTGAATTCATGCGAGGCAGTGGTTACAAACCTGGATTTAAGCTCATTCAGTTCTTTTTCTTTTTGCAAAGCCTTCCTCACCTCTTTTTCGGCTTCATAGAGACTTTTATTCGTATCTTCTAACTTTCTGATCGCTTCTGCAAGCTGAAATGTGCGTTGCTCCACACGCTCCTCCAGCTCCATGTTTAGCTTCTGTATTTCTTCCAGGTTTTTTGCATGTTCGAGGCTGTATCTGATGGAGCGCTCCAAATCAAAGGCACTGAAAGTACCTTTTACCAGGTAGTCAAGAGCGCCGGCTCGCATGGCTTTTTCATCAGTTTCCCTGTCGCTTTGGCCCGTTAGCAGAATAAAAGGTGACGTGCTGCCAGTCTCTATCGCTTTGGCTATCAATTCCAGACCATCCCGCGCTCCGAGACGAAAGTCAACAAGGTACACGTCGTGCCTGGTTTCTTTAATAATGTGCAAGGCATCGTCAAATGCGTCTGACCATTCCAGTGTATAGTTTCTCCCTGGAATATCGTTGATAATATCCTGGGTGATGACATAATCATCTTCGTCGTCGTCAATTAATAGAATTCTGATCTTATCAAGCATTGTCAGGACAGCTATATTTTCGGCAATTCTACAATTTCGAACCAGTATTTACTAAGTGTCTTCATTACATCTACCAGAGAGTCAAAGGTAACGGGCTTGGTAATAAAAGAACTTACGCCCATGTCATAGGTTTTGAGAATATCCTCCTCTGCCTTGGAAGTGGTAAGCACCACAATGGGTATGAGTTTGAGCATATCATCCTCTTTAATTTCCTTTAGTGCCTCCCTGCCGTCTTTTTTTGGCATGTTCAAATCCAACAGAATTAGCCCCGGCGTTGGAAATTTTAATTTGTCACTGAATTTCTGTCTGCTATGAAGATAGTCCATCAGCTCTTCTCCATTTTCTACAAACTGAATTTGGTTCTTGAGCCTGCTTTCGTCGAGGGCTTCCTGTAATAGCATCCTGTCTTCAGCATCATCATCGGCTATCAGAATAACGATCGATCTTTTGTTTTCCATACATTAAAATTAGGATTCTGAGGGTTGTTTTAAAGCTAAGGTAACGATAAACCGCGTACCAATGCCCGGTTGGCTTTGGGCGGTGATATCTCCTCCATGACGAATGGCTATCTTCCGACAAGTAGCCAGTCCCACACCGGAACCCTCGAATTTTTGGCCTTCCAACCTTTGGAAGATATTAAAAATTTTATCAAGATATTTTTCATCAAAACCTATTCCATTGTCTTCGAAATATATTTCAGCCATTTCATCTCCCGGTGTGGAGGTGAGATGCGCCTGCCGTTGGAGATTTTTCGCATAGATATTAATAATAGGGTTTTCATTGTCTTTTCTGAATTTTACCGCATTGCTAATCAGGTTTTGAAACAATTGCCTGATTTGTGTTGGCTCGCCTTCTATATCGGGCAATGGAGATCGGATTATTTCTGCGGCGGCTTTTTCAATGGTCACCTCCATATCCGATAATACCTCAGAAAGGATCTGATCAAGATTGATTCTTGAAAAAGGCTTCGGTTTGCTGGTAACGCGGGAAAAAGACAACAGATCATTGATCAGATTTTGCATCCGCGATGCAGCATTGAGCATCCTATTGACATAATCTTTGCCCTGGTCGCTCAGCTTTTGATATTCTTTGGTCAGAAGCCTGTCTCCAAATGCCTGAATCTTCCTGAGAGGTTCCTGTAAATCATGAGATGACACGTAGGCAAAATCCTGCAATTCGCGATTGCTTCGCTCCAGTTCCGCCGCGTACCGTCTCAGCCTTTCTTCGTTTAGCTTCTGCTGTGTAATGTCATGAACAAACCCGGTATATATAATTCTATCAGAAAGCTGCACCTCGCTAATGCTTAGGTGGAAGGGGAATTTGCTGCCGTCTTTTCTCAGCCCTGTCACCTCGCGACCGATTCCGATAATCCTTTTTTCGCCCGTGGTTTGATAACGATGGAGGTATCCGTCGTGATTACTACGATCAGGCTCGGGCATGAGCACGCTCACATTTTTACCCAATAGTTCATTGCTTTCATAACCAAAAAGCCTGGCTGCGGAAGGGTTCACCATCTCCATAATACCCCTGGAGTTGATGGTGATAATGCCATCTACTGCGGAATGGATGATAGAATGGATTTTGTTTTCACTTTCCTTGAGGGCTACTTCAGCTTTTTTCAGGTTCGATATATCGTGTATGATCCCCGTAAATATGATCTTGTCCTTAAGATTTACCTGACTGATGCTCAATAGAAACGGAAATATGGTGCCGTCTTTCTTTTTGCCAAGTACCTCTCTTCCTTTTCCAATAATCTTGGCCTCACCTGTCCGTAAATAATTACGCAGATAGCCGTCATGCTGACTATGATCAGGCTCCGGCATCAGGATCTTAATATTTTGTCCGACTATTTCTTCCGGAGAATAGCCAAAAATTTTTGCAGCAGCAGGGTTCATAGTTTCAACGATTCCCGCCACATCTATGGTGATGATGCCGTCGATAGCCGTATCAATAATCGCCTTCAACCTCGATTTACTTTCTAACTCGTCAGGTGTATGGGTGTGTTTTTCCAAAGTGAAAGATGTCGTGAATACTATGCATGTTCAACTTATGGCCAAATATATCAACTAATCTTGCATTTTAGGTAAGAAGTTGACTGCTTATTGCTGGAATAAGTTCGTAAGTGCCGTCTTTTAACGCCGAATTGGTCATAAAATCCTATCAATACCTATTTTTTGATTAGGGCCGGAACATGATCAATATCATCAAACGTCTTGTTAATGATCATTTCCAGAGCTGTTCGGAAGTGATATTTTTGCTTCCGTATCAGAATCTAATTTGCTGAAAATCAATTTGGTGGGTTTTTGATTGTTGAAACTATTATGAAAAATATAATATTAGCCACTGATTTTTCTTTAAATGCTCAAATTGCAGCAGTTTGCGCCGGAGAGATTACTCGCTTGATAGGTGCTAGATTGGTTATTTTTTTTGCATTGTCACCACTCATCATATCAAAAGGCAAAACACCCTTATTTGAATCGGAAGTAGTGATGCAAAAGAAACTGGATAAACTGGCACGGGAGATGAACAAGAGGTTTGGTATTTCGGTGACCAGATTAATAAAACCAGGATTTCCGGTAGATGAAATATGTGCGTTGTCAGAAAGATTGAGTGCAAAGGCAATAATTACCGGGATGAAAGGAGAAAGTGATAAGAAAGATCATCAGGTGGGAAGCGTTTCCAGGGAGCTGCTTTCAAAAGAAAACACTCCGATTATCTGTATTCCTGCTGTGGAAAGCCTCGATTTGTCAGAAACGTTAGCATACCTTGACCTGCATAAGCAGGAATTTTGCAATAAATCAGGAAGGACATTTCTGGAGGAGTTGCTTATTCAAAATCCCTCTGGTCAGTTCATCAACAAAAATTTAATTTAACCTTGCCTTCTCCATTTCGGCTGCGTTCTCATGCAATTGGTAATCGGTTGGAATAGGATAGAGAAGGCCTCGGCCCAGACCGAGGCCATCATAAATGATGAGCTATTTAATGACTAATCATCATCATCACCATCATCGCCCATGTCCAAATGATCTGGAAAGCCGGTGAAGGGTAGATCATCATCAGGATCATGGTCGTGCGCATCTACACCAGGCGGATTGAACAACCCCCAGCGGTCGATGTAATACGTCCAGGGGTCGAAAGTCTTTACCCAGTCAATAAATAGCAGGCGATATTCTTCAATGGCTTCCCTGATCAGATGCAGATAGTGCGTCTCCTTAAAGCCCATCATTTTTAGTCCACTACAATGGGTGAGCAAATCCCTTCCAGCTTTTCTGATGATAGCAGCATTTTCCATCTTCATGTCATACAGATCTACCCCTTCGGCTCCGGCAACTTTCACTGTTAACAGGGCTGCGTCTTCCAGCATAAATCCTCTGTACGAATAGAGAATTTCCTCATCTTCCGGTATCAGTTCTGCGATTTTGGAAGTAAGTTCAAATATTTCTCTGCCCTTCTTGAATAGAGGCATGTCTTCAATATTCTTTTCTTCGTCGTCTTCGTCATTAAACATATGTTAGGTCTTAAGCTATCTCACGGGGAGACATGTACAATTGAAGTTCAAAATACGAAATTATAAAAAAGGTTTTACTAAAATCAAATTATACAGGATTTATGAGGTTGAATGTCGCACTACAAACTATTCTTGTTTTCGTAACATTGCTGGTGCTTTCCAATTCTTAATTGTCGCATTTGCCCCTTCAAAATGTCTTGATTGCACCAGAAAAGTTATGATTGTTCTTTTTAAATTTGATGATATGGGTCGCACTAATCGTATGGAATGGTTTGTTTTTGCGCCACGTCCGCGCGTGAGGGAAGCAATTATTTATAAAAGGGCTATCCTATTTCATGCCTGAAATAGACAAAGTCCTGTTTT
>CAZHZR010000112.1:0-9916 GCA_964537095.1 uncultured Roseivirgaceae bacterium | reverse complement strand
GCTGTAGGAGGTTTTGCAGACCTCTGCCTAGCCACTCGGCCACGCGACCATTTTTTTATGGATGCAAACATACTGAATAATCCCCTACCCTTCAACTTTTTCAGAAAAATTTTGCCTGTGTAAGACAAATAAAGTTCCATGAAAGGTCAACCTTTGCCTGAAGTAAACTTCGCCCTTCAATAGCAGAAAGCTTAAGCGGTTTGTTTCACATTAAATAATCAAATCTTGAATCCTCCCGGGACCGAAATATCATAAAAAAAGCATCCCTACTACCGGGATGCTTTTCTGTTTGGATTTAAAGTTTCGAAGATTATGCTTTGTCTTCTCCTTCTTCTTTCTTCTCTGCGTCATCAGCATCATCAGCTTTTGCTTCCGGTGCTTTCTCTTCAGATTTTTTATCTGATGCAGTCTTGGCTTTTTCTTCAGCCTCAGCAGCCTTTTCCTTCTTAGAATTTTCCTTCTTGTCTAAAGCTTGCTTCTGGTCTTCTACCATTTGTTCTTTAAGCGCAGAAAGTGCTTCAAGATCTCCTAGCGTTGACTTTTCACCGTCATTACTTCCTTTAGCTTTGTCCGAAGTTCTGGCTTTATTACCACCGGATGCCGTTTTCGCACCTGCAGCTTTTGGTTTTTCCTCGACTTTGGAGAAAACAGCTGTGTGCGATAAAACGATACGCTTATCATCTTTAGAGAATTCTAACACCTTAAACTCAAGGTTTTCTCCCATCTCAGCAACAGAACCATCTTCCTTGTTCAGGTTTTTAGTGGTAGCAAAGCCTTCGATACCATAAGGTAACTCAAGCACAGCACCTTTATCATTCTTGTTGATGATGGTACATTTATGTACAGAACCTGGCTGGAAAACAGATTCGAAGGTATCCCATGGGTTTTCTTCTAACTGCTTGTGACCTAATGCTAATCTTCTGTTTTCAACGTCTAACTCCAACACCTGAACTTCCAACTCCTCACCTACCTTCACAAACTCAGATGGGTGCTTAATTTTCTTAGTCCATGATAGATCTGAAACGTGAACAAGTCCATCGATACCTTCTTCCAATTCAATGAACAATCCGAAATTCGTAAGATTTCTTACAATACCAGAATGCTTGGTTCCAATGCCATACTTTGTAAGTACGTCTTGCTTCGTCCATGGATCTTCAGTCAATTGCTTAATACCCAACGACATTTTTCTTTCCTCTCTGTCAAGCGTAAGCACTACTGCCTCCAGTTCGTCACCAATTTTTATGAAATCCTGAGGATTTCGTAAGTGCTGCGACCAGGACATTTCCGACACGTGTATCAAACCTTCTACACCTGGCATGATTTCCAGGAACGCGCCGTAATCTGCTACATTAACGATCTTTCCTTTTACCTTGGAACCAATCTGAATTTCCTCAGAAAGTGAATCCCATGGATGCGGGGTAAGTTGCTTCATTCCCAAAGAAATCCGCTTCTTATCATCATCAAAATCCAATACAACAACATTCACTTTTTCATCAAGGTTTAACACCTCTTCAGGATGATTGATTCTTCCCCATGAAATATCAGTGATGTGAAGCAATCCATCAACGCCACCAAGATCAATAAACACGCCGAAGTTGGTCATGTTTTTGATAACTCCTTCCAGCACCTGACCTTTTTCAAGGTTGTTGAGTATCTCAACTTTTTGTTTTTCAAGGTCTTTTTCAATCAACACCTTATGTGAAACTACTACGTTGTCATTGGTGTAGTTAATTTTCACGACCTTTACTTCCATTTTCTTTCCAACGAACACATCGAAATCACGAATAGGCTTTACATCTATCTGAGATCCGGGAAGGAAAGCTTCAACCCCGTATATATCAACAATAAGTCCACCTTTTGTTCTTCTTTTTACAACTCCCTCGATTACCAGGTCGTCATCCAGTGCACTGGTAATGTTTTCCCAGGCCTTCACTATTTTAGCCTTTCTTCTTGAAAGCACCAGCTGTCCGTTCGCGTTTTCCTGCTCTTCAATGAACACCTGCACCTCATCCCCTATTTTCAGGTTAGGGACATCTCTGAATTCTGAAGCTGAAACCAGTCCATCAGATTTGAAACCAATGTTTAAAATAATGTCCCGGTCGTTGATACCTACAACAGTACCTGTAACCACTTCTTTTTCTTCGATCTGGGTCAATGTATTTTCGTACAAAGAAGCCATTTCGGCTCTTTCTTTTTCGGAATACCCTTCACCAAATCCTCTGGTTTGAATCTTATCCCAGTCAAAATCTTCTTGCGTATTAGCCATGAATTTTTAATTTTACCCATTTTATTCCCCCATAAAAGCTTATACTTTAAAGGAGGTTCAACCTCTGAGTACCAGGTTGAAAATCATGAAACATCATCCTTTAAAAGGAGCCACTCACCCGAATGGAGTGCAAAGTTAAAAATTATTATACAATAAGCATTGTTTCGGGTTGCTTTTTACAGAAATATTACCATAATTATTTCTATAATAATGCGACTCTTTAATTAAATAGGTGTTAAATTGAAATAGGATTTTGGCTAGTAATAAAAATATCGAACCAGATACTGAATGGTGAAATGGACCACATAGCAAAAGATTTAAAAAAACAATTGGGTATTGATTCTCAGGAAGCCTATATTTCGCTTCTAACGAAAATCTTCCTTGAGGTATCTGAGGCCATTCTCATAGTAAGATCTCTCAAAGAGAATCCCGCTCAAACAGAGATTTCATTTGCCAATCCGGCGTTTTTGGCATTAACCGACTTTCAGGCCACTGAAATTTTAATGAAGAACCCCTTTGATCTTCTTGACCCTCTAGATAAAGTCAAAAATCCTGTCACCGCCGATGCTTGGGCTATAGAAACAGGGCAAATGGACTTTATTTTTCACAAAAAAAATGGCGAGCCGTTTATGGCGCAACTGCATCGGTACAATGTCGCTGATGCCTCATCAATATACAATCTTCAGGTTCAAACCTACAAAGAGCTTACTTATGAGATACTGCTAATGGAAAGTCAGCAGAAATATAAATCTCTGTTTGACAATCACCCCGACGGCGTCTTTGCTCTGGACATGGAGGGAAAGTTTAACTCAGTCAATGCAACCTTTGAAGAACTAACAGGATTTTACAGAAATGAACTGGTTAACATGACACTTCTTTCCCTCCTGCCGGATGCTGAACAGGATAAGAGCCAAAAATCCCTGGAGCGTGCAAAAAGAGGGTATACCAATACAATAGAAGTTTTTTTTAGAGACAAAAACAACAATGAGAAGGCATTGTGCATCACCACAATACCCATCATTATTGACAACAACATTACAGGAATTTACGGCATAGCGCAGGATATAAGCCAAACAAAGATTCAATCAAGGATATTGAATCTTGAAAAAAAGGTACTTGAAAATATTGTAGGCGGGCAAGATCTGGAGCCTGCACTGGACATGTTCCTGAGGGAAATTGAAAGTTTACATCCTTCGTTGATGTTGACGATTATGCTGGCAAATTCGAAAGAAACACACCTGGAATTTTTCGTAGGTTCCAGCCTTCCTGGTCCGCTGTCTGCTAAATTGAAAGAAGTACCTATTGAAGAAGGTTCTGGTGCATGTGGCACTGCCGGCTATTTAAAAAAAACCACTATTATTCCTAATGCGCAGGAACACCCTTACATGAAAGATTATTTTGATCTGGCCAAAGCGCATGATATAAACGCATGTTGGTCATATCCTTTTTTTTCTTCAAAAGGGAGGCTGTTGGGAACTTTTGCTATCTATAAACATACCGAAGGCTACCCTGATGAGGATGTTGTAAGGATAATGGACAGGGCGGCGAACATCATTTCAATTCTCATCGAAAACAAGCAAAATGAACAAAATTATAAGCTGCTAAATGAAAGGTTTAAGTTGGCGATGGATGTCTCCAATGAAGCCATTTGGGATCTGGACATTAGGAACAGTACCCTACAATGGGGATCAGGCTTTGAATTGATATTTGGCTATCCGTTGCAGGAAATAGAAATAACGCTTGAGTGGTGGAGTGTTAACCTTCACCCTGACGATAAGGTGAGGGTTTTGAAAAGCATTCAAGATGCTATAGCGTCAAAAGCAGCCTACTGGACAAATGAATATAGATACCGCGCTGCCGATGGAGAATATCGGTATGTAGTAGACCGGGGGCATATTATACGAGATGCTGAGCTGACAGCTACCAGAATGGTTGGTGCAATGATGGATCTAACAGAACGAAAGTCAGTAGAAGAAAAGATACTTCAAAGTGAAGCGCAGTTTAGAAGCCTGGCGGATGCCACCCTGGAAGGAATAGTAATTGTTGAAAAAGATGAGATATTAGATTGCAACAAGGCATTTTTATCCATGGTGGGTTTTCTTGAAGGCGCGGGAAAAGTTGTAGGACGATCCATTCTTGAATTCATCGATGATGATAACCTGGCAGAAATCAGGAAGAATTTAGATATGGAAAAAGATGGATTCTATGAAGGTGCCAGCTTGACAAACGGTGGCCTGACATTTCCTGTTGAAATAAGAGCAGTAAAATCCGTATATAAAGGACAACATGCAACTACAATTTCTTTCCGTGACATTTCAGAAAGAATGAGGAGTGAAAAGGAATTAAGGAACTACGCGTCTGAGTTGGCCCGATCTAATGCTGAACTGGAACAATTTGCCTACATGGCCTCTCATGACCTGCAGGAACCTTTAAGAATGGTAACGAGCTTTTTACAATTGCTGAATGAGAAATATGAAGGGCAGTTTGATGAAAGCGCTGCGCAATACATAGCATACGCAATGGACGGTGCCGAAAGGATGAAAACGCTTATCAGAGACCTGCTCCGGTATTCCAAAATCAGCTTCCACGATGAGGAAAAGGAGTTGATTGATTTAAATGATCTCCTTGGTGAACTGAAATCGGTATTTGCGGATAAATTTGTGGACGAAGGCGGGCTATTGGAAATAGGAAGTCTGCCAAAGGTTGTTGGCCAAAGGACATTGTATACTCAATTATTCCAAAATTTGATTGGAAACGGCCTCAAGTACAGAAGGAAGGCTGCGCCTATAATTCGTATAAAGGCGATTGATAAGGGTGAAAACTGGGAATTTACGGTGGCAGATAACGGTATTGGCATTGATCAGAAATTTCATGATAAGATTTTTGTAATATTTCAGCGGCTTCATAGCAGAGATGAATTCTCAGGAACCGGTATAGGATTGGCGATATGCAAGAAAATTGTTGAAAAATATGGAGGGACAATTTGGGTAGACTCAGCACCAGGAGAAGGGAGTGAATTTCATTTTACGCTCGAGAAAACGTCAGCGTGAAGGCGCGCCTCCCGGCTGAAATCACTGCTAGTTTTTCTGCCTCGGTTTTCGGCTAAAAACCGGAGGCACGTCCGGTTGGTGCAAAGGTTTTCAATTGCGAAAACAGGATAATTGTTTTTATTGTTATAGATATTTAATCTTACTTTGAACAGATTATATGGTGAATTTTTATCTTTTTATTCGTCGGGGTCAAGTAATATGCTATGGAAGGTAAAAAATTAAACGTTTTAGTTATTGAAGATAATCCTCCGGACTTTTTCCTGTTCAAAGAGATCATTTACGGAACCTCCCTGAAGATAGAAAAAATAACAAATGCTACCAATCTCTCAAAAGCCATCTATGACCTGAACGATGAGCAATTTGATCTTGTGTTTCTGGACCTGACGCTTCCGGACAGCGCTGGACTGGATTCATTTTTAGCCATAAACGATGCAGCGGGAAACATCCCTATCATAGTGCTGTCGGGTATGGTTGACGAAAGGCTTGCCCTTGAAATCGTTAAACGAGGGGCCCAGGACTTTTTGATCAAAGGGAACTTTGACTATTCTCTATTGGATAAATCCATACGATATAGCATCGAAAGGAAGAGGAATCTTGACATAATTAAACAGTCCGAACATCAATATAAATATTTGTTCGAGAACAATCCCATTCCCATGTGGGCTTATGATTTAGAATCCAAACGGTTTTTAGTAGTGAACCAGGCGGCGCTACATCATTATGGATATACGGAGGATGAATTCCTGTCAATGACCATTTTCGATATTAGACCTTCTTCTGATAGTGAAGTAGCGGAAAAACCCCTTCAAAATGCTGCTTTTGGAAATACTGTGACTCAGGCCACTCACATCAAAAAAGATGGAACCCAAATATTTGTGGAAATTACAGGGCACCATATTATTGTTAATAACCGAAGAGCGCGACTGAACCTGGCTTATGACATCACAGAACAGCGAAAAGCTCAACAAGAAAACATTTTCCATGCGGAGATATTGAAAAATATCACGGATATAGTTATTGTAACAGATTTAGAAGGTAACATAACCTACTGGAACAAAGGTGCATCCGTAAATCTTGAGTATGAAGCAGATGAAATGTTGCATAAAAGCATAGCTGCTCTTCAATATAACAAATCATCACTGCGCTTAGCGCGAATTGTTCATGAGATCGATTCGAACAATTCATACGTAGCGCATCTAAGGGCTGTGACCAAGTCGGGAAAGCTACTTTGGCTGGACCTAAAGACAACCTATCTTTTTGGGCTAAATAATGAAAAAACAGGCTTTTTGTGGATATCCAATGACATCACTCAGGACGTTCTAAATAAAGAGAAGCTACTGATACAAAAAAGCGCCATTGAAGCAGTGGGTGTAGGTGTGGTTATAACAGGCGCAAAGGAAAATGATTACTCCGTGATCATGAGCAACCCAAAGTTCGAACAAATTACAGGTTACTCAGAGGAGGAGATCATAGGGAAAAATATCAGATTCCTGCAAGGTGAGGGTACTAATCAAGAAACAATTAAGCAAATGCGAGCTGCCCTGCAGGAACAAAAAATGTTTGATGGCGAAATTCTTAATTATCGAAAAAACGGTGAGCCTTTCTGGAATAAGGTGATGATCAACCCCATTTTTGATGATGAAGGGAAATTGATAAATTTTGTAGGATTTCAACAAGACATCACTGATGCAAAAAATGCCAAAGAGGATCTGCTGTATAAAAACAGAGAACTCAATACCTTTATTTATAAAGCCTCTCATGACCTGAGAAGCCCCATTGCATCACTGATAGGTTTAATAAAAGTAGCCCAGTTAGAGTTTACAAATGAGGTCATCTGTAATTACTTGAACATGATGGACAAGACCTCCGTCAGGCTCGACAAGATTCTCCGAACTTTAATTGACATGATCAGCATAAAGCAGGAAGAGCCAGATTATACTACAGTTACATTTGCCACCATAGTGCAGAAAGTCATCGAATCAAAAAAATATTCCGATGTGCACGCAATGGATATTTCTCTGGACTTCGAAAAAGATGCCATATTAAAAACCGACACTGAAATTCTGGTGCTTATACTGGAAAATCTCGTTGAGAACGCCTTAAAATTTAGAGATAAAAATAAGTGCAAACACGAACTAAAGATTTCTCTTGTTCAATTCCCTCACAAAAACCAAATTACCATCAGTGACAACGGTTTAGGAATCTTGAAGGAATACCAAAGTAAAGTGTTTGATATGTTTTATCGCGCCAATGATAATTTTCCCGGAAGTGGCCTGGGGTTATACATCGCCAGAAATTTTGTAGAAAAGCTGCAGGGCCGGCTGTCATTGAAAACAGAATATTGTATAGGAACTTCGGTATTAATAGAACTTCCGGTAAATGTAATCGTCAACGACTAGCCTCTTGCTCAAAAGCTTGAACCGTGTCAGCTTATATTGTTTTTTTCAAGCCAGTAATTTAAAGCTACATTCCGCTGAATGTATCCCTTCTCCCTATTGTCGGCAACACCTTGATTATCAGAAGAGTTATCCTGTCCTAATGAAGTTAAACTTTTGGTCAGGTAATCTACAATATTGGAATTGAAATCGTAATTTTCATTCCTGCTTATCTTCTTTTTGTTGTACAAATTCTCGAGTTTCATTATCGGTTTGAACCGACTTTTTAGTAGATATTTCGGCGTGTAACCTCCGGTGGAAAGAATATTGTTCAGTCGCGGTTTGTTACGGTCTATTAGCAGTGCGTAGAGTTTATCAGACTCCCATGAGTCTTTGGGCTCTCCCTTCCAGGTATGAACCCAGGAAAAAGGCGTTTTAAGAAGCACTTCAATGTATTCAATATCCAGAAACGGGTGTAAGTTTTCTACAAAAGATTTTTCAACTTTTACTGCTTTCATAAATTCTTTTCTTGCAGCGACCATAAGCATAAAAAAGAAGTATTTTTTGGCAGGATCTAAATTATTTGAAACAAGTGGGTTCTCTAAAACCCGTTGCACTACAGCACTTTTATTTTGCCGCAGAACTTCTTCGTTGATACCCTTTAGATTTTCTGCACTCACAATGTTTTCAAGCGATGCTTCCATGTCATCAGCGTTTAACAAAGCCATCATCCACTTATTAATAAACGCATTTGGTAGCACAGGGGGCGTTAAAAGCTCATTGCCAAAAAAACCCGTCATAACATAATCGTAACTTTTGGCTACTTCCTTGTAGGCAAAAAGTTCGTATGTGTGTCTTATGTCTGACATTCCATCCCCCAATCCCAACGCCAAATCAACGTTTTTCTGAAGGCCTTTCTGGAAGGAATCATCAAATACAACAGGTTTTGATCGGAGGTTAAAAGCGGTGGTTATCTTATTTGCGATGGCAATATCGATGCTGTCCTTGTTTCCATAAGTGTAAAACAGAAAATCTTTCGCCTTATTTTCCAACAGTGCCAGATTGGTTCTGCTATTTAAACCACCTGTAAGTGCAAAACAGGTTCTATCTGAGTCGAACAGATGCAATTCAAGGTTTTTCTTAAGGATAGCTTCTAACCTATCCACAGCAACTTGTTCATTTGGGTGCTCAATCTCCAGAGAACCAAAAGCTTCGAACGGATTTCGATGAACATCTAACACTACCCCGTCCCTGGTAAACCGAAGAGATGCTCCAGGCGGAATAGTTGCAACATCCTTCAACAGGGTATCGTCGTTGAGAATGTAACCAAACAACTTATATTCTATCAGAGCAGGATAGTTTATAGAAGGCTCCACGCCAGCGTCATCCATCCACTTTACTATTACCGCAAGTGAGGATGAAATGGCCAGTTGAGAAGCGTAGTGCGTGTAATATAAAGGTCTGACATTCAGTGGATCAGTAAATACGGATAGCTCCTTTTTTCTTTTATCAAAGATTAAAATAGAGAACGATCCTTTTATCATTTCGATAAACGCAGCTCCGTGCTCATCAAAAATCTGGGCTATGCGATTAGCGCTTAATCTGCTACGGTCCTTTAAGTAGCTGCTATCGGTACGGGCGAAACAATAGCCGAAAATACGAACCTGGAAGTCATCGTCATCGTGAACCGGTGAATTGTCGTCATGCCTTTTATGCAAACTGACCAGATAGGCGTCATCAGAGAGAGATTCCTGATGTGCAAAGATCATTTTCTTATAAGGATCAATTTCCTTAAAGGGATTGGTCGATTTAACTTTATTTTCACCGAAATCAAAACATGCAAAAAGATCAAAAAGCATAATATTACACTACCGATTATTTTCAAAAAATCGATCCTCAATTTTCATTGAGTGATCGTTTCATATAAATGTCAAATGTATCTTATTGTTTAATACCGGGAGCGAAGATATAGTAAAAAAGTCAGTTTTAGCAGGTTATATATTTTAAATAAATGTTTTTCAGAAATTTGCTTTTTCGTTATGTAATAAATGGTAATATTATTTGGCGAGTTCGTTTTCCTAACATGCCAAGCATAACAGCAAGACAAGTATCCTGGTTGTATTGGGTTATGATTCAGCGGTCACTGAATTTGATCGGTCTGTTTTTACGTATCCATCCTGCAGGTTGATAATACGCTTGCCATATTCCGCGTTTTTTTCTGAATG
>CAZHZR010000111.1:1368-9933 GCA_964537095.1 uncultured Roseivirgaceae bacterium | reverse complement strand
TTCGATGAAATGATTTTTTTACATTATGGAATTTTTAAGCGAAGGAATTGTTTACCTTTACAGCAAATGAGCAGTTACGGCAAAAACAATTGGCTGGTTGCTGAGTTCATTTGATTAATTCCCTTCTATAAAGCATCTTTTAAGAATCAGAATTAATACACATTCAATCCTCTCGTAGGCTTTATAAAAATTTTCATTTTAACAATTACAGTTTGACATTTAAAGAATTAAACCTCATTGCACCCATTTTAGAAGCGGTGGAATCAGAAGGTTATACAACACCAACACCTATACAGGAACGGGCAATTCCCCTGATCCTTGCAAGAAAAGACATTTTAGGTTGTGCCCAGACCGGTACCGGAAAAACAGCAGCATTTGCAATACCAATCTTGCAGCTGCTTTCTGAGCTACCCCCTGAAGGCCATGGCCGGAAAACTATTAAAGCACTTATCTTAACCCCCACCAGAGAGTTGGCGATTCAGATAGAAGAGAGTTTTAAGGCTTATGGAAAGTTCCTGAACCTGAAACATCTCGTCATATTTGGAGGCGTGCCTCAGAAAAAACAAACGGATGCCTTGCGAAACGGTGTGGACATTCTGGTTGCCACTCCAGGCAGATTACTGGACCTTATGGATCAAAAATTCGTGCACCTGCAACATATTAATATGTTTGTGCTGGACGAAGCGGACCGAATGCTGGACATGGGTTTTGTGCATGATGTAAAAAAAGTTATAGCAAAGCTGCCAGCCCGGCGCCAGTCTCTCTTCTTTTCTGCTACCATGCCCAATGAAATTGTAACACTTGCAGACAAAATATTAGTAAATCCTTCTAAGGTAGAAGTTACACCGGTATCTTCTACAGCAAATACTATCAAACAGGCTGTTTATTTTGTAGATAAAAAAAACAAGAAGAATCTACTTATAGACTTGCTGCAGGATGAGGCTATACAATCTGCATTGGTTTTTAGCCGAACCAAACATGGAGCCAACAAAATAGCTCAGGACCTCAACAAAAAGGGGATTGTGACGGAAGCCATCCATGGAAACAAGTCGCAAAATGCAAGGCAGCAGGCGCTCGGCAACTTCAAATCGGGTAAGACGCGCATTTTGGTAGCTACCGATATCGCAGCCAGGGGCATTGATGTAGATAATTTGTCGCACGTGATCAATTATGAGTTACCCAATGTGCCGGAAACCTATGTTCACCGCATTGGTAGAACCGGACGGGCCGGTGCCAATGGCATTGCGCTGTCTTTTTGTGACCATGAGGAGAAAGCTTTTTTGAAAGACATTCATAAACTAATTGCAAAGAATATTCCTGTAATAAATGACCATGAGTATCCTATGGAAGCATCTTCTTTGGAGAGCAGCCCTGCTGAAAAGCCGGGGGTGCAGAAAAGAAAAGTTTCAAAGAATACAAGAGGGAGAAAATGGATGGGAAACAGGTCGAATACGGCCAAGAATAATTCATAGATTTATTCTTAGCCATTACCAAACTAAACCGCTACCTTTGTATGTTAATTATGCGTAAAACATCTTATTTATAATTATATGGATCTATTGCTTTTTATAGGAGGTTTGGGCGGAACTGAGATTGTGCTCATTCTGGCAGTGGTTTTAATATTCTTTGGACCGAAAAAAATTCCTGAACTGGCGCGTGGCCTTGGAAAAGGTATCCGGGAATTTAAAGATGCCACCAAAGAGATCAAGGATGAAATAGGTGAAGGCTTGAATGACATCAAGAAAATTCCTTAATACATTTCGATAATTTCGAAACACCAACTCTCACTCCCAGGCCGATCAGGCTGGAATGAAAGTTGGTGTTTTTCTATTCAGCTTCTAAGAAGGGGTATTTATAGTCTACTGCGGGCACAAAAGTTTCTTTGATGGTACGCGGCGATACCCACCGCAATAAATTGATCATGGATCCGGCTTTGTCGTTCGTTCCAGACCCCCTGGCACCACCAAATGGCTGTTGCCCTACCACAGCTCCCGTAGGCTTATCATTGATATAGAAATTCCCGGCCGCATTGCTTAGTTTTTTGGCCGCAAGTTCTATGGCATATCTGTCTTTTGAGAAAATGGCACCCGTAAGGGCATACGGAGAGGTTGCATCTACCAACTCAAGGGTCTCCTCAAACCTTTCTTCCTGATAAACATAAACCGAAATTACAGGCCCAAATATTTCCTCGCACATGGTTACATAGGAAGGATCTTTGGTCAATAAAACTGTGGGTTCAATAAAGTAGCCTTTTGATTTATCATGATTTCCGCCGGCAATGATCTCGACCATATCACTTGATTTGGCGTTGTCAATAAAGTTAGCGATTTTATCAAAGGACTTCTCGTCGATTACTGCATTCACAAAATTCCGGAAGTCTTCCACGCCTCCCATTTTAATATCTTTAAGATCCTCCTGAACATAAGTACGAACCTCATCCCAAAGATTTGCAGGAATGTAGGCGCGCGAGGCTGCGGAACATTTCTGGCCCTGGTATTCGAATGCACCCCTTACAATGGCTGTTGCTATTTCCCGGGGATTTGCTGATTTATGTGCGACGATAAAATCTTTTCCACCTGTTTCTCCTACTATCCTAGGGTAAGATTTGTACTTATGGATATTCTCTCCAATCGTCTTCCAAATTGTCTGGAATACCTTGGTGCTGCCTGTAAAGTGAATTCCGCCAAAATCAGGGTGATTAAATACCACATTTCCGGCTTCCGGACCGTCCACATAGACGAGGTTGATTACACCATCAGGCAACCCTGCCTCTTTTAACACCTGCATGATTACATTGGCTGCAAAAACCTGCGAATAAGCGGGCTTCCAGACCACGGTGTTGCCCATCAATGCTGCGGATGTGGGTAGATTTCCTGCAATGGCAGTGAAATTAAAGGGCGTCAGTGCAAAAACAAAACCTTCCAGTGGCCTTTGTTCCACCCTATTCCAAACACCGGGTGAAGACTGAGGCTGCTGCGCATAGATTTCTGTCATATAATGGACATTAAACCTTAAAAAATCAATGAATTCGCAGGCTGCATCTATTTCAGCCTGAAAAGCATTTTTGGATTGTCCCAACATGGTAGCAGCATTAATTTTTGCGCGGTAAGGACCGGCAATTAATTCTGCAGCTTTCAGAAAAATGCTTGCGCGGTGCTCCCAGCTCAAATCGGCCCAGGCTGACTTCGCACCCAATGCAGCAGCAATAGCCCTCTCTACATGTTCTGCATCTCCCTCATGAAAATAGCCAAGCACATGCTGGTGATCATGAGGAGGGTTTAAGGGTCTTTTATTTCCCGTTCTTACTTCATCGCTTCCTATATACATGGGGATATCCGCCTGGGAAGCTCTGGCTTCGGAAATTGCCTTTTTTAAATTCTCTCGCTCTTTTGACCCAGGGCCATAAGTTAAAACAGGTTCATTTGAAGGAACCGGAACTTCATATATTCCTTTTGGCATAACTTAAATTTTTATTTTTTTTAAAATCACCGTAAAAATACCGACTTCAGGAAGCCGGAAATTTTATTGCATTTACAGCTCCGCTCGTTGGATCGGCTTCTATAAGATAGTTAACAATTCACTGAGGCAACTAATTTCATAAGTCATTGTTTCCCTATGCTTTAAGCGTTCAGGATTAAAAAAGACCTGATCAATTGCAGCGTTTTTTGCTCCTTTTATGTCAGTCTCCAGGTTGTCGCCTACCATGACAGATTCATCACATCTGCACACTGCTTTTGTTAATGCATAAGTAAAATATTCCTGCTCTGGTTTTTGACAGCCCGCCGCATCCGGGGTAATTACGGAATTGAAGTATTTAGAAATATTAGCGGCATTTAATTTTAGATGTTGTACTTCTTCAAAACCATTGGTGAGAATATGCAGCACATATTGCTTTTCATTTTTCAAGTAGTCCAGAACTTCGTGCACAAACGGGAAAATATGGGGCATCTGCGGGCATCTTTGAAGGTACTCTGATGAAAATACGGTGGATAGTCTGTCATTTTGATGGCCCAGAGCTTTGAATACCAAACTAAATCTTGAATCTCTTAACTCCCGCTTACTGATGCTGCGTGTATTATATTGCGACCATAGGTAATTGTTGGTATCTCGAAATTGCTTTATAAGTGCCTCTTTCGAAAAAATTACTGCGTCTTCTCCTATGTGTTCATCATAAAGATGCCCCAGAACTTCTGAGGAATTCCTTTCAAAGTCCCACAAGGTATGGTCCAAATCAAAAAACACGTGCCTATATTTTCCCCTCATGCGTTAATTGCTTCATTATAATTTCTTTCCGGGCGACCATTGCCTGGTCTTTATTCTGTTTTCTGCCAGCTCTCTGTTAGAGTGTAATATCCTGTACGTTTCCATGTCTTTTGTTAGCAATGGATCTTTACCCAGATAAATAAAAACCTGGCTTAGCAGATCATAAGCCTCGTCTTTGATATTATAAAAAATCCATTGTTCAACTTTCCTGGGATTAATTAGGCCTGCATTCTTCAAGTAGGCCATGTGTCGCGATGTTTTCGTCTGAGTAAAATCAAGAATATGCTCCAGGTCAGAGATGCACATTTCTTTATTTTGGTAAATTAAAGAAAGTATTCTAATTCTGGACTCATCGGACAAGGCTTTAAAAATCTGGGTTCCAAAACTAAGGCTGAAATTTTTTAAGCGCATTCGAATATAGTTTGGTAGTGGATTTTTGGCCGACAAATTCGGATTTGAGTCAAATTTAACGTAAAATTTTATATCCTATCGATTTGATCGTATATTCATTACCGATGGAGACCACTACTGAGGTTTGTTACCGGGGTTTTTAATTTTCTTTCCTTTTTGGGAATTTATTACAACCAGAACGGTTTTATAAGTTTTAAATGAGCTTTTCAAAAGATTTCGGTAAATTAGAGGATTAATTTTCTCGAAACCTTTGTTGATTGATAAGTTGTAGGTTTTAGTTTCGCTATGAATTGTCCCTCCCTAGCCGGGGCCGGTGGTCATTTAAGATGTAAATCAGTTAATTTTGAACTTTAAATACTATTGTTGCTTATATTTTCTCTTAATCTTCCTTACTCCTTTATTTGAGAGTAAAGCGCAGGGAAGCAATCCGGTAATTCAGTTTTCTGGAATTATTGTTGGAGAAGATAGTACTTCCGGTGTTCCAGGGGTTCATATTTATGTTCCGAAAGCAGGAAGGGGCACTACCTCAAATCAGTACGGCTATTTTTCGATGCCGGTTTTAAAAGGAGATAGCATTGTGATTAGCACCATTGGGTACGGCAGGCAACATTATATAGTACCGGGCGACCGGGGCGAGAGCATCACTGTGGTAGTTGAACTTACTGCGGATACAACCTACCTTCCTACGGTATCAATATTTCCGTACCCCACCGAAGAACTGTTTAAAGAGGCAATACTTGCGCTGGAACTACCTGAACAATTAGGCAAGGACAGCCCTAATATGGGAGAAGATGTGTTGGCCCGGATGTTCAGGGATATGCCTATGGACGGCAGCATGAACCATACCCATTATATGAACCAGCAGTTTCATCAAATGCATAACAGGTTTAGCAATCCTTACTATAATAATCCACTCTTAAATCCCATCAATTGGGCAAAGTTTATCAAATCCATTAAAAATGGTGATTTGAAAAAGAAGAACAAATAGTTTAGCAAGGCTTTTGAAAAGGTTTTGAAAAACGATAGCCTCAGACGTTTTCTTTAAATGTTAATCTTTACTCCAGAAATAAGGTGTAAACAGTATCAATACAGTAAACAACTCCAACCTACCCAACAGCATAAGAAAGGATAAAAACCACTTTCCGAAAATGGCAACGTGGGCAAAATTATTCACCGGCCCCACCAAACCGATGCCAGGTCCAATGTTCCCTAAAGATGCAGCAACAGCCCCCATAGCCGTTTCAAAATCCAGACCAATAAGCGCCATTACTAAAGATCCGATCGTGAACACAGTGAGGTAGATAAGAATGAAAGCTGCAATATTGTAGGTTATATTCTCAGAGACTGCCTTTTTATTAAAACGCACAGGGATTACTGCTGATGGATGAATCTGGCGTTTTAATTCCAATATCGAATTTTTAAGTAAGATTAGAAGCCTAACCAGCTTAATACCTCCCGAAGTGGAACCCGCGGACGCCCCGGTGAACAACAAGAAGAAAAAGAGAATGGTTGTAAAAGGCGACCATACCGTGTAATCAGACGTGATAAAACCAGTGGTGGTAATGATTGAGGTAACTTGAAAAAGCGCATCTCTGAAAGCTCGCTCCCAGGTAAGTCCGGTGTAATTATAAACAGCCACCGCAGTGATGAGGCTAATGATGATAACGAACACAAGATAGCCTTTAAACTCCTCATTGGAAGTGATTTTATTAAACTTGCCCTTGAAGAGAAAATAAACCAATGTAAAATTTGTACCGGCGATGAACATGAATAATACCAGTGTATATTGTATAAAGGCGGAATCGTAATAAGCAATGCTTGCATTTTTCGTGGAAAACCCTCCTGTGGCAATGGTTGACATGGAATGGTTTATGGCATCAAAAAAAGTCATTCCCCCGATCATCAATAAAATAGTTTGTGCGAAAGTGAGAAATAGGTAAATATACCAGAGCCTTTTCGCGGTTTCCTTTATCCTGGGGTGCAGCTTGTCCTGCGTAGGCCCACCAGGCGCTTCCGCTAAAAATAATTGCATACCTCCAATTCCCAGAACCGGTAATATAGCAATGGTTAAAACAATGATCCCCATGCCGCCTATCCAGTGCGTGAGGCTGCGCCAGAACAGTATGCTTTTTGGTAAAACCTCTATGTCAATTAAGATAGTAGCGCCTGTGGTTGTATAACCGCTAATCGTTTCAAAAAAGGCGTTTGTAAAGTCGGGGATGGCTCCACTTGTCAGATAAGGGAGCGTGCCGGTAAAAGACATGCAGAGCCAGCCCATTGTTACTATCAGGTATCCTTCTCGCTTTCTTAGCTCCTTCACTTTATAGTTTCTGGTAGCAAAATAAATAATGAGACCAAGAATAATGGTGACAAAAGAAGCAGTGATTATTGACTTCCAGTCTTCCTGATAATAGAAGGCAAAAGGGAGCATTAAAAGCATAAAACCGCCATTCATAGCGGTTAAAAGACCTAGCAGGTGAATAATTACCCTTGAATTGACTGTCATTTAAAGAATTGCTCTACGTCCTGAATGCATTTGTACAGACTGAAAACGACGACCCGGTCATCCGGTTGAACCTGAAAATCGCCCAGGGTTATCAAACCTTCACCATTTCTGATGACACCACCAATGATGGCGTATTTTGGAAAGTTGAGATCCTTAATAGGTTTTCTTACGACTTTGGAACCTTCTGTAACCTTAAATTCCAGAATTTCTGCATCTACCCCGTGAATCCCGGTCAGTGATATTACTTCCCCTTTTCTGATATATCTGGAAATAAAATTAGCTGCAATCAACTTTTTATTGATCAGGGTGTCGAGGCCAATATTTTGTGAAAGGTTTATATATTCAATGTTCTCGACCATGGCAATGGTCTTTGCCACTCCTCTTTTTTTAGCCACAAGCGCAGCCAGGATGTTGGTTTCAGAATTCCCCGTTACGGCTATGAAAGCATCCATTCTGTGGATTCCCTCCTCCTCCAACAAATCTGCATTTGTTCCGTCTCCATTGATGACCAACACTTCCGGCAACTCGTCAGCCAATTCAAAACTTTTCTCCCTGTCCAGCTCAATGAGCTTGACGTTATATTGCTTGCATATTCTTCGCGCTGCATGCACACCCGTTCTGCTTCCGCCCAGAATCATCACGTTTTTAATCTCCACCCGTTCTTTGCCGGTGAACTTTAATACCTGGTCCATTCCATCCGACTGCGCTATGAAATAAACCTGATCACCCAGCTTAATTTCAGTGTTTCCCCGGGGAATGATCGTTTCATTGTTGCGGTGCACTGCCACCGTAACAAAATTATTTTTAGGGTTTAGGTAAGCGCTTTCTCGTAACGTTTTGTTGACGCAGGGCGCGTTTTCTCTGATTTGGATACCTATGAAAGAAAGTTTTCCATCTTCAAATTCAAAAGAATCCGTTAGCGCAGATTCTTTTAGTAACCTTTTGATCTCGCGCGCAGCCAGCGATTCCGGAGAAATTAACTCGTCTATGCCGATAGACTTTAAATCAAGAATATCCTTGTTCACCAGATATTCCATATTGTTGATTCTGGCTATTGTTTTTTTGGCACCTAATTTTTTGCCAATAATACAAGTGGTGACATTTGTATCTCCCGAGGAAGTGACTGCAATCAAGAGGTCTGCATTTTCAACGGCAGCCTCCCTGAGTATTTTGAAAGAAGTAGCGTCTCCTCTTAATGTTTGCACGTCCATGAGAGACTGCGCTCTTTCGAGCTTTTCTTTGGAAGTGTCAATTAATATAATGTCCTGCGCCTCTGTCGCCAGTAGGCGTGCTAAATGAAATCCGACCTCTCCTGCTCCGGCAATAATTATTTTCATCTGTATATAAATTGTTCTTAGGTTGCCAGATGGAACGGCCCATTGCCT
>CAZHZR010000111.1:0-1268 GCA_964537095.1 uncultured Roseivirgaceae bacterium | reverse complement strand
TTCGAACATTTCCGTTCGGGTGTGTTTAGCTTATGACTATTTCATACCAATGAAATAGATTACCTGTATTCAAGCCTTTCGGCAGAGGAAAATGTAGCCCTTAGGTCATTTTCTTCGCCGAAAGTTGCTCAAAACGGGGATAAAGGTAGGAACTTTTTAATAATAACTGCGTTGCTGAACATTATTTAAGTCTGGTGGGATTATAGCCCATAAACTTGTACCATCCTGCTGCAGCCCCTCGCTCGGCGAACATTCTTGCCAGACCTACAGCCACGCCGGAAGCAATGCTCCAAACTACCGCTTCTCTCCACGAGGTTTCAGGATCGGCCGGATTTTCCGGAGCGACCTTATGGTTAATTGATTCCCAGGTTTTGGCCATTCCTTTTCTTACAAGATTTGCAGCAATAATAGCTGCGCCGGCTGCCAAAAGATTATAGGTGAGTTTGTGGTAATTAGACATCATATATGGATTAAATTAAGTGTTTAAAAATTTTCATTAATTAAAAGTCTCTTTGCTCAGGAGGTTTCCGTTCATATCAAATTCCAATTCGATCTCCCGAAAAAACCCGTTTAATAATTCCAGCTCATATACCTTCTTTTCGCCTTTTATTTCAATGGAGGCTTCACCAACATGATACTGTGGGTAGTGTTTATTTAAATAATCCTTTATGGGCTGGGGTAGCTCTACTTTTTCGATCATGGATTCCTCCTGAATTTGGTTCCCTTCCAAATCGTACTCCGCTTCTATATGTTTGTTTTCAAGGTAGAAATCAACTTCGTAACTATTTTTTTTTAATGACCATTTAACTTTTTCAGCATTGGTATACGTTTCGTTGAAGTTTTGCCTGATACGCTCGGGCACCTGATCTTTCTGATTTCGCTCACAGGCAAAAAATAAAAGTGAAAAAAGTATTAAACTACTTTCTGGTCTGATCATGGCAATCTTCTTAATTAATGGGTAAACAAGCGATCCCGATATCTGTTTTGGATTCATATGTATTTATTGTTTTTTGTCTGTCAGCATCTTGTCCCGAACTGGTTTCAAGATGAATAGCCTAGTAACCTCGGGACCAGCAATTATCATCTGTAATTACGCCTATTCCTGGCTCTGAATTTTCTTTTCTCCACTTTTTCAACCTGTTGTTATTTTTTAGTCTTTTTTGTTATATTACAATTTGATCGACTTTACAGTTTTCAATTATTTTTCAGCGTTGCCTTACCGCGCTTTTCAACTAGCATGAAAACCGTTTATACTTTTTCGTTTAACT
>CAZHZR010000110.1:0-9942 GCA_964537095.1 uncultured Roseivirgaceae bacterium | reverse complement strand
CCGTGTCGTATCAAGTATAACGTTCGAACCATTTAATGTAAATTTTTATTCTTTTGAGAGTTCATCTGGGTTTTAAATGTAAGGATTTTACAGGATATATTTAATGTGGTTTGTAATAATTAGAAAAATTTATTGATATTTGACCAACACGATATCACTAAAACCGAATAAAAATGGCAAAAAACCTAGTAATAGTCGAGTCCCCCGCCAAAGCGAAAACCATTGAAAGCTACCTGGGAAAAGATTTCCTGGTAACTTCCAGTTATGGTCACGTGAGGGATTTGCCTAAGGGAGACAAGGCAATAGATAAGGAGAATGGGTTCAAGCCTACTTATGAAATCACGAAGGACAAGGTGGATGTGGTAAGGCAGTTAAGGAAACTCGTGAAGGAATCTGAGATGGTGTATCTGGCAAGTGATGATGACCGCGAGGGTGAGGCTATCAGTTGGCATCTTAAAGAAGCTTTATCGCTGAACGATCAGAACACAAAAAGAATAGTATTCAGGGAAATAACCAAAGGCGCTATATTAAATGCGATTCAAAACCCCCGAGGAATAGATGTTGATCTTGTAAATGCTCAACAGGCGAGGAGGATACTGGACAGACTGGTTGGTTTTGAACTATCCCCCATTCTGTGGAAGAAAATAAAAACCGGCCTTTCTGCAGGAAGAGTGCAGTCGGTAGCTGTCCGCTTGGTGGTAGAAAGAGAACGGGAAATCGAAAAATTCGAAACTACGTCTTCTTTTAAGATAACCGCGCTGTTTGATTTAGGAAACGGAAAAGTACTACAGGCTGAACTTGGCGAGCGTTTTAAAACGGAAGAAGAAGCGCAGGATTTTCTGGAGAAATGCAAAGGCGCCGATTTTAGTATCAAAAACTTAGAGAAAAAACCTACCAAGAAGTCTCCTGCACCACCTTTTACCACGTCTACATTACAACAGGAAGCTTCCAGAAAAATGGGCTTTTCTGTTGCGCAAACCATGACGCTGGCGCAAAGACTGTACGAAGCGGGAAAGATTTCTTATATGAGGACAGATTCCTTGAATCTTTCGCAGGAAGCAATTAATGGCGCAACCAATGCAATACAATCTGCCTTCGGTAAGGAATTTGTACACCAGCGGGTTTTTAAAACAAAATCTGCTTCGGCACAGGAAGCGCACGAAGCAATCAGGCCTACAGATTTTGGCGTACAGCAGGTAAGTGGCGATAATAATGAGAAACGCTTGTATGAATTAATCTGGAAAAGGGCCATTGCCTCTCAAATGGCAGATGCGCAGTTGGAAAAAACGACTGCCACCATTGGAATTTCTACTGTTCCTCAGACGCTGACAGCCACAGGGGAGGTTATAAAGTTTGAAGGTTTTCTAAAGGTTTATATAGAATCTACCGATGATGAAGATTCTGAAGAGGAGCAAAAAGGAATGTTGCCGCCATTGGAAGTCGGGCAGCGGTTGGAATTGAACCATTTGAAAGCTCGCGAGGGCTTTACCAGGCCTGCTGCTAGATATACAGAGGCAAGTCTGGTTAAAAAACTGGAAGAAATGGGTATAGGAAGACCTTCAACCTACGCACCGACAATTTCTACCATTCAAAAGAGAGGTTACGTAGTAAAGGAATTCAGAGACGGGAAGGAGAGAAAGTACCGGGAACTAATTCTGCAAAAAGACGCGATTAAAAGGGCCGTTAACACAGAAATTACGGGTACAGAAAAAAATAAGCTTTTTCCGACAAACATTGCCATGGTGGTAAATGATTTTTTGGTGAAGCATTTTCCCAATGTGATCGATTTTTCTTTTACCGCCACGGTGGAGAAAGAATTTGACGAAATTGCGCAGGGCCAGACCAAGTGGGATAAAATGATCCATGATTTTTATGGCCGATTCCATTCCAGAGTTGAACAAACAGAGAATGTCGAACGCTCGTCTGTAGGCAGTTCCAGAGAAATTGGTATCGATCCCAAGTCAGGAAAAAAAGTAATTGCAAGACTTGGCAGGTTTGGTCCTATTGTACAAATTGGAGATAGCGAGGGAGAAGAAAAACCGGAATATGCAAGCCTTAGATCAGGTCAGTTCATCGAGAACATATCTCTTGAGGATGCGATGGAGTTATTCAAGCTTCCGCGTGAGGTAGGGGAGTTCGAAGATAAGAAGATGGTAGCTGCCATTGGGCGTTTCGGACCCTATATCAGGCATGACAGTAAGTTTTATTCAATCCCGAAAGATGAGGACCCTCTGTCGGTAACGCACGAGAGATCCGTTGAAATCATCCAAGCGAAGAGGAAGGCTGATGCTGAGAAATTCATCAAAGGCTTTGAGGAAAACCCTGATGTGCAGATATTAAACGGACGTTGGGGTCCGTATATTAAGGTAGGTAAACAAAATGTGAAAATTCCTAAGGATAAGGAACCTGAAGATTTAACACTTGAGGATTGCCTGGCACTTGCTGAAGCGGCTCCGGTGAAGAAGGGTAGAGGCGGCTTTAAAAGTGCAGCAGCGAAAACAGAAACACCAGCAAAAGCAACCAAAACTACAGCTAAACCAAAGAAAAAGGCCGCACCGAAGAAAAAAGCGCCTACAAAGGCTGCGAAGAAATAAAGAGTTTATAAAAAATAGGATTGGTAACAATCCTATTTTTTTTTGATTATCTGTATTTACACAAATAGGAAGTCTGCCTTGCCGCTTTCGCTTTGAACGAAGAATTGGCGGCAACTTCGAAAGATTGCCCTGCTGCGTATTTTTTCCAGTCCGATTCACCTTTTAGCTGAACGTCCAGTTCTCCTTCGATAATCACCATGGTTTCATGCGTAGATGTGCCGAATTCGTATTCGCCGTTTTCAATTACCCCTACGGAAGATTTACCCTCTCGGGAACTATAGCCCAGAGACTTTACAGCTCCGTCAAAATATTCGTTTACCTGTATCATTGATTTTTTTTGCGCAAATATAAGTCATAAAATGGATCAATAGCAGGGCAATCGCATTTAAACGCATGGTCTAAGGTTATCGAAAATGGCCATGTTTTATATCGGTTTATGACCCCGAAAGGGTCAAACATGATTAGCCTTGGGTGTAAACCCAAGGATTCAAAGGTAGAATGTTGGAGTTTTGGCGGCTTTTTTGCCCTTTAAAGCAAAAAAGGTGACAAAACATACAGAAAATTTTTAAGTTCGATTGCCCTGGGATCAATACCCAAGTCGGCCAGGGTCAAAAAAAATATTTTAAAGGCAGCTAAACGAGCTCTTCCTGCGTAGATTTGGCTTTAGCCGAATCATTGTAAATCCGAAAGTCGGTACGTAAGTATTCACAACATAAACCTTTGGGCTGATAAATTAAGGCGATTGTTGTTAATCCACTGTTTTTTTTAGATATTTTAGAGTAGTTTTTCAAACGTTATATTACGTTTCATGTGCATCGGCAATAGAAAACTTTTTTTATCTGCATTACTGTTGATCTTCGTTGTTTTAGTTCCCTCTCTTTTTGCGCAGGGAATTAAAGGAAAAGTCACGGACAAGAAGGGCGAAGCCTTACCTTTTGCAACCATTTATATCCCCCGGCTCAACCTTGGAGCCTCCTCAAATGTGATGGGGGAGTATGAAGTAAAGCTATCACCCGGGGTTTATGAGGTCCAGGTGCAATATGTGGGTTATGAAAAAGTACAGGCGCAACTTGAAGTTGGGTCAAATTGGGTGCAGCATCATTTCGAACTTGCCGAACAGACCTTGTTGCTCGACCAGGTGAATGTGAAGAGCAAGCAGGAAGACCCTGCTTATACCATTATGAGGAAGGCTATTTCCAAAAGGAAGTATCACTTGTTACAATATGACGCCTATGATGTAACTGTTTATACAAAAGGCACTGGTGTGTTGAACAAAGCCCCCTTCTTTCTTAGAAAGAAAATAGAAGAGGAAGGCGGGGTAAAGCTGAAAGAAGCATACACTACAGAGTCTGTAAGTGAACTCACCTTCAAACAGCCGAATACCATAGAGGAAAAGGTAATCTCTGTGCGTACTACAGGGGAAGATATAGAAGGCGCTTCCCCCAGTGTTTTTGTAAAAGCTAATTTTTATAACGATCAGGTTGTAAATGTGGTTTCCCCGCTGGCAGGCTCTGCTTTTGCCTACTATAGGTTCAGGTATGAAGGCAGCTTTATAGAGGGAGACTATGAAATTAATAAAATAAGGGTCACCCCAAGGTCGAAGGGAGAACAGGTTTTCGATGGTTATATCTATATCATAGAAAATCTCTGGGCGATTCACAGCCTGGATTTGAAGACCAATGTGATGGGCTTTCAGGTGAAATTGAAATTAAACTATACTGAAGTGTCGCCCACCGTTTGGCTTCCTGCCACCTACAGATTGAATTTTTCAGGCAAGGCTTTTGGCTTTGCAGGAGAATTCAATTTTCTGGCATCATTGAGTGATTACGATGTCGATTTAAATGAAGATTTGCTGGCAAATACGGAAATTATTGACGAGAAAGTGCAGGAACTGCCTAATGACCTGCCGGAAGTGCAGATCGGAGACAAAGAAGACGTTGCAAAAATCCTGGAATCGGAAGATCAAATGAGCAGGAAGCAGTTTCGGAAAATGATCAACGAGTACGAAAAGGAGGCCTTAAAAGAACAGGAAAATCCGAGGGTAATCAGCGAAACCACCTTTAAAATCGACAGCCTTGCCAGCAGGCGAGATTCAGCATATTGGGCCAACACCCGGCCCGTACCTTTGACTATCAAAGAAATCAAAGGATATGAAAGAGATGACTCCCTCGCGCGGGTGAAGCAGGCAAAAATAACTGGGGTTGACACCACCAATAGCATTAAAAAAGGAAAATTTCAGCTCAGCGATGTCATTCTGGGAGGGAATTACAATTTTTCTCCGCGCATGAGTTTGGATTTCAAGCCGTTGCTGCTACATACTTTTTTCAACACAGTAGAGGGGGTCAATGTGAATGCCGTGGGTACGTTGAAATATGAATTTGATAGTCTCAAAAAGTCTCTTCGTTTTATGCCCGTGTTGAGATACGGCTTCTCCAGCGAAGACTTTTATGCCTTCGGACGGCTTTCTTATCATAGTAAAAAAGATAGGAAAATCACAGAGATAAAGGTAGACGGCGGAAAGTTCGTGGACCAATACAGTAACAAGCAACCCATCCACCCGCATATTAACACCTTCAGTACATTACTTTTTAGAAGAAACTATATGAAGCTGTATGAAAAGCGCTTTCTATCCCTGGAAGCCATGCATAAACCTTCAGATTGGTGGACCTTTGAAGCGGGTGTGGAGTTTGCACAAAGAAACACCTTGTTCAACCAAAACGAGTACAGTGTTTTCTATGGTGATAAGAAAAGAGAGTTTACGCCCAATCAACCTTTTAATTATGAATTAAGCGATACAGGTTTTCCCATGCATGAAGCGCTGCTACTAAACTTAAATATCGCCTACTGGCCTATAAAAAAATACAGTGTCTACAATGGGCGGAAGTTTCCCTTATATTTTAAGTCCCCCAAGCTAATTTTTAATTATAGGAAGGGTGTCAAAAGTGTGCTGGGGAGCGATGTGGATTTTGACCATATCGAATTGGGAGTGGATCATCAATTTAGTTTTGGCGTCAGTGGTAAGCTTCAGTTTGAATTAAGAGGGGGAGCTTTTCCCAACAGTAAAAACATGACCTTTGTAGACTATCAGCATTTCGACGGCAATCGAACCATTTTTAGCAGTCTAAAACCCGCAGGTGCTTTTCGCCTGTTGGACTATTACGCTTTTAGTACCAAATCGAGCTATTTTGCAGCACACACGCACTATCAGTTCCGAAAATTTCTTTTTACACAGCTGCCCGAACTTAGATTTTCAGGACTGAGGGAAAATATTTTTCTTAATTATTTGAAACACGAAAACTCACCACATTATTGGGAGGTGGGCTATTCTCTCGATCAGGTTTTCAGGGTTTTAAGAATTGAAGTAGCCGCCTCTTTTATGGATACGAATTATCAGGAGATTGGCTTGAGAATAGGTGTTGCTACCATTCTCAATTTTGGAGGGGATAATTTGGAAGTTACTGTTTATTGAGATGCTACAGGCAGGACAGTAGTAGCATCTTATTAGCAATTTTTTAGCAGGATCGCTTTAGAATACAATATTACCTTTCTTTCACAAAAACACGATCTCCTTTTACCAGAAGGATGTCATTTAGTGCTTCCCAAATAGGATGATGAACTGTAACCGCTCTTTTTGAATTTATTCTGCTATAGTAGGCCTCGGGCACAGTGGAGATGCTAATGGATTTTCCACCTTTTCCCATATTCTGGATTCCTTTCTTGTTGGCATGTCTCTTAGCGTTGTGCATTTTCTTTGTTTTTATATCCTGACAAAATTAACAACTAGTTTTAGATATATAACGACAAAACGATAAAAAAGTCGATAAATATTGTCGAAAAAATCAAAAAATAATTTTCAAATAGTTGTTTTGCGTGACAATCAAACGAAATTTAATACATTTTTATCTTTTGTTAAATTTTAACACAATGTTTTCAACAAAGCGTAATAGCCTTACAACGCTTTAGCTATGATTAATGTTAGTGGGTATCAAACCCAACGACGGACCTTCTTTTTATAGTTTAAATATTCCTGACCAAACAAGTTCGATAAAATTCTTTCTTCGGTTGGAATAAACTTTCCATTAATGATCGCGATGAATAGAAACGGAAGGATAAGCGGAGACAATGAACCACATACAATTGTCACTCCAAAAAGTATTATCGCCATGCCCAAATAGATAGGGTTTCTACTATATTTGAACGGACCATGGGTGATGAGATGGCTGGGTTTTTTAAGCGGTTGAATGGATGTCTTTTTCTTTAATAAAAGAAAGTTAGTGGCAAAAACGATCAGTAAACCTGTCAGTGCCACTACTAAGCCAAATAAAGACTGAGGATAGGGAATAATTGTGACTATAGGCAATACCAAATGGAGCAGAATGGATATTGCGATGAAGATGATTAAATATGCATCGGGCATAATTTTTACTTTCATAACAAAGCCTTTGTCGTCAATGTCGAAAGTTAAAAATTTTTTCTGCTTTACTAAACTACCAAATATTTGGAATGCTTTTACATACCATCCTTTTTCTATAGTTTTAGAGACTTATACCCAAATTTAATGCTGCCCTTACCCGTTATTTAGGGCGAAGGCACGACACTGACTTGCTTAACTAATATTATTCCGAAACTATATAGCTTTGGTCGTTCTTTAAAACCGTAAATACAACTCTTCGGTTAATCTGCCTGTTTTCATCGGAGCTGTTCGCGACCTCAGGCATGCTTTCTCCATATCCTTTTGCAGTAACCCTGTTGGAGGCGATCCAGTTGCTCGTAAGGTAAGCCCTTACCGCTTCGGCCCTGCCCTGCGATAGGGTTTCATTGTACTCATCACTCCCTTTATCGTCGGTATGTCCGCCGATTTCGATGAACAGCGATGGGTTTTCTTTCAGTAGGGTAACTACCTTGTCGAGTTCAGGAAATGATTCAGATCGCAGCGTAGTTTTGTCGAAATCAAAAAAGATATTGTTCAATCTCACAGCCAGCCCTACTTCCAGCGCCTGAAGATAAATTGTCTTATACATCACAGAGTCTTTCTGAGGCATTTCTACATAAAAGCTATCGGAAGCGGCCAAAAACCCTTCCGCATTGGCTTCAATTTTATATGTGCCGCCTTTGGTAAGGTCAACCTCAAAGCTCCCGTCTTCCAGTCCGAACAACTCTTCCTCCGCCTGGCCGTCTATGGCTACCGTAAGATTTGCTTGTCCGATTGTTTCGCCTGATTTTAAATTGGCGGCTAGCGCGATTAATTTTAAACTTACTTTCTCCTGCTTAATTCTTTGTAGCGTATATATGTCCAAATGTCCGCCATCAGCAGACATATGCGCTCTGGTGGTAAAGACCAACGTATCTGAATTGCCAATGGCGTAATAGGCATCAAAGCCTCCTGTGTTCACAGGCGCTCCAATGTTTTCCGGCGTGGACCACTTCAGCCAGGTATCATCCTGGCGTACGGTTTTATAAATATCCGCATTGCCAAAGCCCCCCGGACGGTTGCTGGCAAAATAAAGTGTTTTGTTGTCCGGTGCCAGATAAGGACCAAATTCATCTAAACGGGTATTCAGGAAAGCAATAGGTTCTGGTTTAGTCCAGGAATTTTTGCCTTTCGGAAAACTCACATATAAGTCACTATATTTTGCATTTTCTGTTTCGTTAAAATAGAGCAGGATCGCGGAGGCGTCTCTCGCCATGAATGCACCATTGAACCTTCCTTTGCACATCCTGGTAAATCCATCAATATCCTGGGGAATGGGTTTCTGCCATTGACCATTCACTCTGTGGCAAAGTGAGAATCCCAGCTTATCACGACCTGCGCCGCCTCGGATAAAGAGTGTGTTTCCATCTTCCGATAAGCTTAATGCCTGGTTGAATTTATTTTGGTTTAACGGGCTCCCCATATGCTGGGCTTTGCCCCAGTGCCCCTGCTCATCCAGCTCTGAGAACCAGATATCCTGGCTTCCCTTGTAGTGCGTGTTTTCCGGATGATCATTTACGGTAAAGTACAATATTTTACCATCGGCCGATACCAGGGGTGCTGAATCGTGATATCGCGTATTTACTTTTCTGCTCAGGCTCTTTAGTTCGAACTGAGGCTCATCAGAGACTTCCTGCGCAATTAAGGGGCTAACACAAAATGCAGTCAAAAGTAAAGTCGTAAAAATTCTCATGGGAAAATAATTGATTGAAAAGGCTAAATTATCAAGTTACGAAGTGAATAATTGCGCCTAATCTTTCAAAAGCTTACACAGGAATTAATCTTCGTGAAAATTGTCATTTTGCCGGAAGCAGGATTTGACGCCGGGTGGCTGCTGCAGAAGTTTAAGAATCTGAGGCATTAATTGCTGACGATACCGGCACTTTCGCAATTTAACTTAGTGCTTCGTCCGAGGGCATGTGGTGGATGAGTTTCGTGGAGTTTTAATGCCCTTTCGAGGATTTTGAGTATGACTGGAAAGAGAGAGGTGAAAACCATATGGTTTTTTAGTGGTTATAAAGCCTGACTAAGAAAAGAGATGAAATATGAATGACTTACTAGCAAGAACTTATTATCACAACACCGTTCAGGATTATCTGATTGCCATCGCCATTATTATTGTAGCATTTATTCTAATCAAGGTAATTAAAAATACTTTTCTTGTCAGACTCAGAAAGCTAACATCCCACACCGAAAATCATGTGGATGATTTCGTAATAAGTAGTATCAGTCGTTTTGGCATTCCGGCACTTTATATTCTGGGAGTATATATTGGTCTGAATTATCTGACCTTTACCCAAAAAGTCGAGAATATATTGCGCATAGCTGTAACCGTTGCTATTACCTTTTATGTTATCCGCTTTATCTCATCCTTAATACTCTCCCTGTTGGAATCTTATATAAAAAGGAGAAGCGATGCAGATAGAGGGGAGGACAGGGTAAAGCAGTTGGGAGGAATTATGCTCATTATCAACATCATCATTTGGGCTATAGGTCTTATTTTCCTTTTTGATAATATGGGCTTTGATGTGACGGCGGTTATTGCGGGTATGGGTATTGGAGGTATTGCGATAGCGCTTGCTGCTCAAAATATTTTGAGTGACCTTTTTAACTATTTTGTGATATTTTTCGATAAGCCGTTTGAAATCGGGGATTTTATAATAGTAGACGATAAGTTAGGGACAATTGAATACATAGGTATAAAAACAACCCGGGTAAAAAGCCTTTCCGGCGAGCAACTTGTGTTCTCGAACAGCGATCTTACCGATAGCAGGATTCACAATTACAAAAGAATGGGAACGCGGAGAATAGTTTTTAAAGTGAGTGTTATGTATGAGACTCCGCATCAAATCCTGAACAAGATTCCTGGCCTTTTAA
>CAZHZR010000109.1:0-9952 GCA_964537095.1 uncultured Roseivirgaceae bacterium | reverse complement strand
AAGAGAAAAAGTCATTGTTAAGTTCAGAAGATGTTTCCCACTGCATCAAGTTTCCTGATTCTGTTTTTTTTGCTGTAAAATCGGTAAGTGTGATTGGGAGGAGGATTTCAGAGCACTGGATTGTTTGAGCAGTAATTCCATCTGTCTGGATGAGAATCTTTATGTTGTCAATCAAATTTAAATTCGCTGTTGAGCAGTCGCCTGCAGAAGAACTTACGTATGAATAAGAGGAGTGAATACCCCGCGTTCTACCTCCCATCGGAAATTCATTGGATTTTCCGTCATATGTAAAGTTGGCTTTAAGATCATAAAAAGCTGGAGTGCCGGCTCCTAAGTATTCAATCTCATACTTAAATTGGATTCTATAGTTATAAGTTCCATTATAACAGACTACATCAACAAATCTTATTGGCTCCACAGTAATTCTGATGCCGTAGCCCAGTGCCGAATTAACAGTCATGGCACAAGAACCACTTTCTCTAGCAATAGCCTTGTCGGGTCTGCCTAAACTTGAAAAGAGAAAGATGAGTATGCTGACCAGAACTATTGCCCCAATTCCTACCGATGCATAAAGTAATTGTTTCTTTAGTTGTATCGTACTTGAAATTTGAAGTTTATTCTTCATATTGTTTTATTTGATCGTGTATACTATAACAGGTTAAAAGGTGACACGGTATATTTTTCAACGATCAATTACCTGTGTAACAAAAGCTGAAAAAATGCTCAATATTAGAAGAGCAGGAGGTCTTATTTATGGTTGTAATCAGCCTTTTGCAATTGGAGGCATAAATGGACAACGTATGTTATGTTCAACTTTTGAAAATTTTCGGTGGGAATATTCGCTCGGCGTGAGATTTAGAAGCCAAAGAAAGGGAGATATCATCGCTCCCAGCTAGGATTGAACTTCTAATCTGAAAGCCAACTTCTAATTCGCGTTTTCTCGGATATATAATAGACTGATCTGCTGGAAATTACTGGGAAAGTCGCCACGAAGTAGGTTACAAAGCTTTTAAACCATCCATTCCTGCTTTCTGCTGTAAAAAGCACCTTTTTTATCTCTCGGAAGTCATCTGTGAGGAGCGCAACTACCGCCTACTTCTTTATCATCCTCACAAATTCTGACCTGCCGTCCTGAGTAAGCGTTACAATATAAACACCGGCTTCCAAATGGACATTTTCTGGAAGGATAAATTCGTTTTCGCCATCTACTGGCTGAAGCGCTTCCTGGTGCACTGTTTTTCCATTTATCGCACTTATTTTCAGCTGTAGCGAATTGCTGCCTAAAGAATTATACAACAAAATAAACTTGTCTGTAAATGGGTTGGGACCGGCCTGGAGGATTTTTAACGGGGCGACTCCGCCATTAACGGACTTGTTGGTGGCTACGTTGATGATATTAAAATACTTATAGTCGCCATCGAAGTCTGTTTGTTTAAGACGGTAATACACGGATGAGGCAAAGACGTGCTTGTCTTCATACTCATAATATTTCTCTTGATTGCTGTTGCCAGCACCTCGTAGGGTATCTACCAGTATAAAATCACTATCGCCCACCTTCTTTTCGATCGTGAAATAGGCATTATTCAGTTCGGATTTGGTGCTCCACTCTAACAGGACGGTGCGGTTGTCCGTAGCCTTTCCTCTGAAATACGCCATCTCCACGGGCAGTAAATCCACCGACGAGGCACCGCTCGAAGTGAGCTGTGCAGGAGCACCGATCGCATCGATCTGATTGCCAATCCAAGGTTCACTGCCTATTATTAACATGTTACTGCCGGGTCCTTCATTGGCTATCTTGCCAGATTTAGCTATCAAAATGGTAGATCTCTCATCAAGCCTTAGATTGCCATTCCTGAATTTTAAAGTACCGTATACTTTAATGGTCACGTTTTCAAGGTTCAGGTTATGGTTAATAATCACCTCTTGCTTTTGCGCAATAATTATTTCCTCATGGTTGGAAGGCCTTCTTTTGGCATTCCAGGTATTATTGTCTACCCATAAACCCGTTTTTACAGAACAAATGGATCCTGCTGCTAGTGACTTTTCTGAGCTGCCAAGGTTGTAAACTAGAAAAGCTATCAAAAATAACGCAAACATTGTTCCCAAGCCTGCGAAAAGGAAAACAACAGCGCGCCTAAGTGTCACCCCTGTCTGAACCTTTGATGATAATTTTTGCATCGTTTTCATTGCTATATCTCCTCGTTATTCGCGGATAAAGTGTTTATTTCCACAGCCAGGAAATCCCC
Organism: uncultured Roseivirgaceae bacterium; assembly: GCA_964537095.1. GTDB lineage: Bacteria > Bacteroidota > Bacteroidia > Cytophagales > Cyclobacteriaceae > CAMPJM01. Next base: position 7,706 of record CAZHZR010000109.1, on the reverse strand, counting down.
AGAATTGATTGTATGCACAAAAGCTCCTTTCCAAAGGTAGAAATAGCTAAAAAACGATTTTTTCATGCTTATTATACGTCTTTATAATTTGCCGGGCGATAATTCAGCATGTCGTCGCCATCTGCAAATGTTGCTTCTACAACCTGAGAGGTCGGTTCTGAAGGTGTTGCTTTAGATTGCAACGAACGTCCGAAGATAAATATCATCAGAAACAAAAGAATTAATGTCCCGATTATGGATAGACCTATTCGAAGAAATAACAATCGGTTTTCAAGTGCGATGCTATTTTTAAGTGAGAGAAATTCCGTGCGTTTATTCATGGGAATATTATTAGTCCAGATAAAATTGAATATATTAAAGAAGTATTAGTTTTCTACTTCCGCGGTAATATTATCCATGTAATATTTTAATCATTTTTACAAACTGTGCTCATTCTCTAAAAATTCAGGGATTTTTTAGAATTTACCTTTCATGTTTTTATATTTTGCTTTAAGTTGCCAGCTTGTACGCGTGGTTTCGGGGCTCTTCAGCAGTAGTTGTATGAAATTTGTGAACTAAAAAGCGCAACATAGAGTGCCTGGGGTAAAGCTTCTGTTCTTTTTCAATTCTACGAAAGGGCTCGTGGTACCCGAAGCGTTTCTTATTGTTAAACTGAATTTCCGCCAAGTGTAGGTGGCTAAAAACATTTCCTTAATGAAGAAGCATATATATGATCATGGAGTAATAGGTAACTGCGCATTTCTTGCGCACATCGATAAGTCAACTAATATTTCTTGGATGTGCTGGCCTCGCTTCGACAGCAGTTTCGTGTTTGGTCAGTTATTGGATAAAGAAAAAGGAGGCGAGTTCTCGATATTACCGGAGAGCGAGAAATACGCCTCCCGTCAATCGTATATCGAAAACACAAATATCCTGGAAACGGAGATCACCTGCTCGGATGGGATATATAAAGTAACAGATATTGCGCCCAGGTTTTTGCAGTTCGACCGTTATTTCCGACCGTTGATGCTCATCCGGAAAATAGAACCGGTACAAGGAACACCTAGAATCAAGGTGACTTGCCGGCCCACGTATGATTATGGGAACCTGACTCCTGTTAAAAGACGGGGAAGCAGTCACATCAACTTTACGGGTTTCGGAGATCATGTGCGACTTACTACAGATATTTCATTAACCCACATCATGGAACATAACTACTTTGTTTTAAACGAAGCAAAGTATCTGGTTTTGACCTACGGCGTTCCGCTTGAAGCGCCGTTGGTAAGTACAGTAGAGGAATTTTTTAGCAAAACGATACAATACTGGCGGAGGTGGGTGAAAAGCACCAGTATTAGTGACTATTACCAAACAGAGGTGATTCGCTCGGCTCTGGTTTTGAAAATTCATCAATATGAAGATACAGGAGCGATCATCGCAGCAGCTACTACCAGTTTACCAGAATCGCCTGGGAGTGGGAGAAATTGGGACTACCGGTATTGCTGGTTGCGAGACACATATTATATACTGACCGCATTCAACAACATCGGCCATTTTGAGGAAATGGAAAAATATTTTCAATACATAGCCAATGTGCCCACCAATGAAGAAGGACGGTACCAGCCGTTATACTCCCTCAGCGGAAAAGAAAATCTGGATGAGCATTTGTTAGACCTGGAAGGCTATCTTGGGAATAAACCAGTAAGACTTGGAAATCAAGCTTATACTCATATTCAGAATGATGTGTATGGACAGATTCTAATATCTTTGCTTCCCTTATATGGAGATCGGCGATTTATTGATGCGGAAAGAACCCGATCTCATAAATTGATTACTGACACGCTTAATAAGATCAGCGACACCATGCATGAACCTGATGCTGGATTGTGGGAATTCCGAACCCTAAGCCAGTATCATTGCTATACTTATCTTTTTCATTGGGCGGGGGCCAAAGCCGGCCTTAAAATCGCACATTTTTTGAATGACAAGCAGATGATGAAGTTAGCCGAAAGAGTGGTAAATGAAGCTGCTGGGATGATAGAAAAATGTTATCTGCCGCACAAGGGCGTCTACAGCCAGGCAATTGGCACAGAAAACTTAGACGCCAGCACCTTGCAGTTGATCATGATGAATTATTTGGATCCGGCAAGTGAAAGAGCAAAACAACATTTGATACAACTTGAAAAGGAGCTTAAAACCAAAGAAGGTTTATTTTACAGGTACAAGCACGCTGATGACTTTGGACTTCCGGAATCTACTTTTATGATTTGTTCCTTCTGGTACGTAGAAGCACTGGCTTGCGTAGGCAGGGTGGATGAGGCGGCCGTGGAGTTTGAGAAATTGTTAAAGTATACTAACCATCTTGGTCTGTTGAGTGAAGATATTGATGCTTCAACCGGGAGTCAATGGGGCAATTTCCCGCAGGCTTATAGTCATGTAGGACTTGTAAATGCTGCATATAGAATTACAAATAAGCTCAACAAACCAAATTTTATGAGATAATTCCGTATCTTTTGAATCGTAATATAAAGCCAGCTTTCAGAAACGCATTATGGTAGAATTCAATATTATAGCGGTTGTTTTTGCCGGTCTCATAGCCACCCTCATCAAAAACATATTTTTGTTTCTGTTTGGTTTGCTCACGAAATCGAACCTTCAGCCGGTGTATTTAATGGGAACGTTGGCAACCAAAGAGACTACCAAAAGAGGCAACCTCTCTACCAGTAGGAAGGCGTTTTTTACCGGCTTGGCAATATATTACGGTATCGGCGTATTGGTCGCTGGTGTGTATGTCTGGCTCTGGATGATGCGGGTGGCTAAACCCGATCTGATAAGTGTTTTTATTCTTGGATTTTTCACCGGGGTTATATCGCTCGTAAGTCTCAATCTAATTTTACAGACGCACAAAAATCCGCCGAAAATGAGGATTGCAGACTACTTTTCAGCGGTTTTGATTGGGAACGTGATTTTTTCGCTTAACTTTCTTTACCTATATCTGGAACTAATCCGTTAATTTTCTGAAGGAACGTCATTACATCACTGGAGGATTGAATACTATACTTTGCTGCTGAGTTCCCCAATCCTACTTTAATTGTGATGGCATCATCAGGCATCACATCGAACGTGTCTTCGTCTGTTGAATCGTCGCCAATCGCCATTTTGAAATCAGCGCTGTATTTTTCCAGCCAAAGCGTTACTGCCCGGCCCTTATTCACCTCAATATTTTTTACCTCTACCACCATATCGTCTTCCAGTACCTGCAAGCCGTTGTTGGCTGATAAGTACTTCAGGTGGCTAGCCAACTCCCTTGATCTTAAATCTCCCAGACCTGTTTCCACTTTTCTGAAATGCCAGACCAGAGAATAATCTTTTTCTTCAATGAACGAAGCCGGCGTCCTGTCTACATAGAGTTCCATGACATGCCGCATTTCGTCCTTCCAGTCGTTTCTTAATTTTGCGATGGTTTCCCAATTTTTGCCATATTCCTTAAGCCATACCCCATGTTCACTAATGAGATCGACCTTGAATTCTCCCAGCCATTTCTCAAGACTGCTTCTATCTCTCCCGCTGATTATAACTACGCGATTCCTGACGTCTTCACTTAAATTCTTAAGAACTTTCCTAAGGCGTATTTCAGGTTTTGCCAGTGACGGATCGGGCCGAAAAGGAGATAACGTTCCATCGTAATCCAAAAAAATCAATCTCCTGTTGGCGCTTCGGTACTTTTCCCGTATTTGAGCAACCGTTTCCAAATCTAACTGTTTGGTTGTCATTGATCGCTGGAGTGCTTTCACATCTTTTAGACGCTCCATAAAAAGCGCCACCCAGTGGTGAATCGTATATCTCTTCAAGGAGCGCTGCATAATTGTATTTCTCTTCACCTGTTCTGATACCGGCATCGTGAGCGCTTTGTGCATGGCTTCAACAATTGCATTGATATCATTCGGGTTTATCAGCAATGAATCGGACAGTTCTTTGGAAGCACCAGCCATTTCGCTTAAGATTAAAACACCCTTTTTATCGATTTTACTGGCTATAAATTCTTTACATACCAGGTTCATGCCGTCTCGCATGGGAGTAACCAAAGCAACATCGGCGAGGCAATAGAATGCGGAGAGGGAGTCCAGCGCGAAGGACCTGTAATAATAGTGAATGGGTGTCCAGCTTATCCGGCCATAACTACTGTTAATCCGCCCTACAGTCTCATCTATTTCCTCTTTTAATTCTTTATATTTCTCCACCTGGTCCCGTGACGGAACCACTATCATCAGTATAGAAACCTTTTGCCTGTATTCAGGAAATTTTTCTAAAAACATCTCGAACGCATGTAATCGCTGAGTAATGCCTTTAGAATAATCCAGGCGATCAATGGAAAGCATCAGTTTTTGGCTTCCTAAAGAGGCTCGAAACATGGTGATTTTATCCTTTGTAGCAGTTGATTGTGCAATGCTGGCATATTTTTCATAGTCAATCCCCATTGGGAAGCTATCAACAATTACTCTCCGGCCTTTTAGTTCAAGGTGTCCGTGGGAGGCGCTTATTCCCGCAATACGGCTCACTGAGCTTAAAAAGTGGCGCATGTCATCATAGGTGTGGAATCCAATCAGGTCAGAGCCTAACATTCCCATCATAATTTCTTTTCGCCAGGGCAACAACCTGAATATCTCGTAGGAGGGGAATGGGATGTGCTGAAAAAATCCGATGCTAATGTTCGGGAGTTTTCTTCTAAGTAGCTCCGGTACTAGTAAGAGCTGATAGTCGTGGACCCAAACAGTGTCTCCGGGCTCAGCAATTTTTATTACTTCTTTGGCAAATTTTTGGTTTACCGTAACATAACTCTCCCATAGCGGTTGCTCATAAATAGCAAATTCAGTAAAATAATGGAAATTAGGCCAAAGCGTGCCATTGCTAAAACCTTCGTAGTAATCTTTAATTTCATCCTCTGAAAGAAAAACGGGTAACATGCTTTCTTTCTCAAGCTTTTTGGTGATAACCTTATTTTCCTGGTCATTTTCGGTGTACAACCCCGGCCATCCGATCCATCTGCTGTTGCCACTTTTGAACACTGTACTCAATCCAGTTGCCAGGCCACCTTCGCTGGGTGTAAAGTGGAGTTCATTGTCTTTTCTTAATACTTTTACCGGTAATCTATTGGAAACTATAATGGTCTTTCCCATAATATTTTATCACAGAATTTAATTATTCATGAGCGAATTTTAATATCGTCATACTCCTTATAATGTGCAAACACTTAAGCTATTAAATCCTGATTTTGTTTTCGAGGTAAGGCTTTTTTTGTCCATTAAAGCCAAAGCAATCGGCTTTTTACTTCCTTTGAGGAGAAAAAAGGCCCATTATGGGGAAGGTTTCGGAAGAAGGGAGCGAAAATTTTAGAAGCCTTATTTTCTATTAAAAGCTCTCAATTTTATTTCGGTTAATTTCTTTTTTGTATCCAGCGGGAAGTCACCGTTCATCATCCAGTCATAGTAGGAGGGCTCTTTCTCAAAAATTACAGCCACAACTTTGCCTCGGTGTTTCCCAAAGTTGAAGCATTCCACACCGTCAGTATTAAACACAATTCTGCCAGCCAGATCAACCATCTTAGTAGAGGTAAGGTCATGTAACACCTGCATGTCATTAGATATTACCCCCAGCTTTTTGCCCAGGTTGTCCGTTACCTCGTGACCGTCATATTTTTCAACCTGCGCTTTCAGCACCTCATAGGTAGCCAGTGTATCCGCTTCTGCACTGTGCGCATTGTCCAGATTTTTTCCACAGTAAAACTTATAGGCTGCAGAAAGTGTCCTTTTTTCCATCATGTGAAATATCTTCTGCGCATCTACGAGTCGACGGGTACTCAAATCAAAGCTATAACCCACCCGAAGAAACTCCTCTACTAAAAGGGGCACATCAAAACGAATAATATTGAAACCTGCCAAATCACAACCTTCAAGGAATTTTCCGTATTCTTTTGCTATGTTCTTAAATGGAGGGGCTGTTGCCACATCTTCGTCATATATTCCATGAATCAAACTTGTTTCCAGTGGGATGGGCATCTGGGGATTCACTTTCGCAGTCTTGGTAAAGATCTCTCCATTGGGCATGGCTTTTAATACCGAAATTTCTATGATTCGGTCTGTAGAAATGTTGGTACCTGTAGTTTCAAGATCAAAAATAGCCAAAGGCTTGCGCAAATGAAGAGACATGTGGAAATTATAAATTATAGATTATAAATTTATGGTCGATTAGCAAAAAGCAAATTGTCGACTGCAAAGAGTAGATTGTAAATATACGGAATTTCAACAATAGCACCTCTTTTGAATGCAATGTTATATTTCTAACCTAATCAGGCCATAACCTCCTCACTCAATGCGTGCAAATCAAGACCGTCGAATTTTCCTGAACTCATCATCAGCAGGTTTTTATTTTTCCAATCAAGGCTTAACAGATACTGCTTTAATTCTATGATATCGGTGAAGACCAATAGATCTTCCCGGTTAAATGCCAGCTTTACATCTGCGACAGAAAAATTTTCAAGATTTTTCAGGACGAGGTTCTTAGGATTGAAATATACAACGGCAATATCTGCCTTATTGAACGTTCCCTGATATTGGGTTAAAAATTGCTTGTTCAAACTGCTAAAAGTATGTAGTTCAAGGCAGGCAATAAGTTTTCGGTTATCAAACTGCTCCTTCAGCGCCCTTGTAGTTGCAGATAGCTTAGAGGGTGCATGAGCGAAATCTTTAAATACAGCCTTGTCTTCCTTTTTAGCCAACAGCTGTAACCTGTTGGACGCTCCTTTGAAACTGCTGATAGCCTTATAAAACCCTCTATTGGTAATACCGATTTTTTTAAGTACTTCTTTGGCCCCATTCAGGTTTTGCATGTTATGCTTGCCAAAAATATGTACAGGAACGTCCTCAGACTGGGTGACCAGATAAGTATTTCCGTCTACTATTTTAGAAGCATGTTCTTTATATTCGATCCGTTGAACATCTTCGCGTTCCTTGCTACAGACCACAGTAGCCATGCTATCTTCTTCACAATATATCAACGTCCCGGCTTTAGGGGTCGCATCTGCAAAATAATCGAACTGCTTTACATAATCTTCAATGGTAGGAAAAACATTGATGTGGTCCCACTCGATACCGCTCACCAAGCCTATGTGGTGATGATATTTTAAAAATTTTGGTGTCCGGTCTAAAGGGGATGTAAGATATTCGTCGCCTTCTATGATGATCACAGGGGCGTCGCTAATTTTAACCATGTTTTCAAACCCCTCGATTTGAGCCCCCACCAAATAATCAAATTCTCGCTTATGGAACTTCAAAACATGCAGTATAATGGAAGTGATAGTAGTCTTACCATGACTTCCTGCAATGACAATCCGCTGTTTATCCTTAGATTGCTCGTAAATATAATCAGGATAGGAATATACTTTTAAATTTAGTTCCTGAGCCTTCAATAGTTCCGGGTTGTCCGCTTTTGCATGCATTCCCAGTACCACGGCGTCCAGGTCTTCTGTGATTTTCTCAGGAAACCAACCAAACTTTTCAGGTAGAATTCCTGCGGTTTTTAACCTGGAGATAGAGGGTTCAAAAATCTCATCATCTGAACCCGTTACCTGATAACCCTTTTCTTTGAGAACGATCGCAAGGTTATGCATTACGCTACCACCTATCGCAATAAAATGTACTTTTTGAGATTTTTGCTGCATGAACTTAAATTTA
>CAZHZR010000108.1:5603-10004 GCA_964537095.1 uncultured Roseivirgaceae bacterium | reverse complement strand
TTGTCCAAGGAGGAGATTAAGAGGTGGTTGTTATAAAACATGTGTAATTCTTCTTGTTACCTAACTTTTAAAATCGGATAAGGCTGGACGCCCACGTAAAGCCACTTCCAAATGCTGCCAGACACAGCAAAGCACCATCTTTAATCTTCCCTTCCTCCCAGGCTTCGCTCATCGCAATCGGGATGGACGCGGCAGTCGTGTTGCCATACCGCATGATGTTGTTATATACCTTATCGTCGCTGAAACCAAGTTGTTCCTGAAGGTATTTGCTAATTCTTAAGTTCGCCTGGTGAGGAATCAAAAGATCGATGTCTTCCTTTGCCAGATTATTTGCTGCCAGCGCCTCCATCACAACTTCCTGAAATCGCACGATGGCATGCTTAAAAACTGTATTGCCATTCATATGCGCCCTTATCCCATCTTCATCTATCATTTCTTTTGTTAAGCGCACCTTCCTGCTGCTTCCTGGATCTTTTATGTAAAGTTCTTCAGCGAACCGGCCATCAGCATGCAAATGGGTGGATAATATGCCAGGCTTGTCATCGGCTTGCAGAATTACAGCACCTGCGCCATCACCAAATATTACCGAAACAGCTCTTCCTCTGTCCGTTAGATCCATGGCTGAAGATTGAATCTCCGCACCAATCACCAATATTGTTTTGTACATTCCGGTTTTAATAAACTGATCTGCAACAGACAAGCCATATATAAAACCTGAGCAGGCATTTCTGATGTCAAGCGCGCCGATTCCCGGTAAGCCCAGTTCTCTTTGTAACAACACCCCCGAACCAGGAAAGAAGTAGTCGGGTGTAATTGTAGCAAATACAATAAAATCAATGTCTTCTGCTTTAAGATTAGCCCTTTCCAGCGCCATCCTGCTGGCATTGGCAGCCATTCCGGCTACGGTATCTTTATCGGGATTAAAAAATCTCCGTTCTTTAATTCCAGTTCTTTCTGTTATCCAGGCATCGTTGGTGTCCATTAACTTGCTAAGGTCGTCATTGGTAACTATCCTTTCCGGCACGTAATGGCCAATGCCTTTAATCTTCGAATATTTCATCAACTAATATTTTGAATGTCTCAAGGTAACTTCAATTTTAAGATCCCAAACAACGTTTTATCCTTCAGCAACAAAGAGACTTCAACTATAGATGGGATACCTGTATTTAGGTTTAACCAATATGATACTTAAATAAAGCAATGTTTAGCCTATTTGTTTCTGGTCAACTGAATAATGTGTAGTTTCCAAATTGGTCAGAGGGGGGCGCAGGCTGGGTTAATTCAGGCTTGTTCAAATCGGGATTGTTGATTAACGAAGAAACCGTAAACGAACTCATAGATTCTGCTGGGAACGCTGTGAGCATTTTTATGTATTCTTCATCCTCCAAACCCTCACTAAGCCATCTTTTTTCATTTTCCTGAGATAAGATCACGGGCATCACATTGTTCATTTCTCCGGCTAATCTATTGGCGGCTGTCGTAATAATGGTAAAGGTGTGCACCATGCCCTCGTCCTCGTCTTCATATTCTTCCCAAATACCGGCAAAAGCAAATATTTCAGGTTGATTCACAACAAACCGGTAAGGGATTTTCTTCTTTTTACCTACATTTTTCCAATCGTAAAAGCCATCAGCGGGAACCAGGCAGCGACGCGATTTTAAACCTTTCAAAGAAGAGGTTTTCTCCAGAATGGTTTCGGCGCTGACATTAAACAATTTAGAAGAAACCGATTTGTTTTTGGCAAAGGCAGGTACTACACCCCAGTAGAAAAAAGATAAACCCTGGGGGTGTTCATTGGTAATAACGGGCAATATTTGGGTAGGAGAGGCATTGTATATTTGGGTATAGCCTTCCGGAACATCTATTTTAAACCGTTCTGCCAGCTTGTTTGCAGGAGTGCTTATACTGTATCTACCACACATAGTTTTTTGTCTCGTGTATTTTATGGATTGGTCAAATTTAGTGTTTTCTTTGGATAAACCCGTCCATGTTGAAGCTTATTAGTCCGAAAATAGCTATTCTTTTCGGCCATGCCGCTCAATCCTTCTTGTCCAACTTTTCCGCAAACGCCAATGCTCTCTTCTCAGACCAAAACAAACCATCTCCATTATACTCCGGAAAGCCACAATGTCCGCCTTCCGCGGGAATTTCAAGCTTTACAAATTCGCCCTCACGCGTAAATTGTTCGGGATAACATTTTTCGGACAAAAAAGGATCGTTTTTGGCGTTGACAATCAGCGTGGGGATACGTATTGCTTTTAAATAGGGCAGCGAACTGGAGTCATTATAATAAGTCAGCGCATCTTTGAAGCCGTGTAAGGGTGCCGTATACAAATTATCGAAATCCGTTAAAGTTCTAATCTTGCTAAAATGGTCCATGGTCAGCTGTTCAGGCATCTTCATGCTTTTTGCTTGCACTTTTCTCTTCAAGTGCCGTAGGAATCTATAGCTATAAATGAAATTTGATTTCCTGGAAATCATAGTACAACTGCCATGCAGATCCAGCGGAACAGAGAACGTGACCGCTCCAATAATTTCTTTTTGCAGGGCTTCGGCTTTTTCGCCCAGGAACTTAAGCGTCATATTGCCTCCCAAACTAAAGCCTATCAAAAGCAGTTGTTGATATTTAGATTCTCTCAGCGCATAATTGATAACAAAATCCAGGTCAGGCGTATCCCCGCTATGGTAAAATCTCGCCAGTTGGTTCATTTCTCCACTACAGCCTCTAAAATTCCATGCCAGCACATCCCAGTCGCGGGAACCAAAGGCCTTGGCCATTCCCTTTACATAACCTCTGTGGCTGTCTCCTTCTAATCCATGACTTATAATTACCAGCCGCGAATTGTCGTCTTTTAACCAATCAAGATCTAAAAAGTCATGATCCGGCGTTTCTATTCTTTCCCTGTTGTAGGGGAGGTTTCCAACTTTTCGAAAAACAGATGGAATTATTGTTTGCAAATGCCCGTTGTACAACCAGTGCGGAGATTTGTAAGGCGGAAATTCTGGATTATTTTTCATTTTTGAGGTTAAAGGCACATTGACAATAAAGGCATAATGTGTTAAACTTGCTCCAAATCTTCAATATTTTCATATATTTAGCACCACAGATACTATCAAAGTTAAGTTATGCAGAGTAAAATCAGATTTGTAGACACCAAAAGATCTCCATTCTTTTCAACAGTCACAAAAAGGGTGAACGAATATTTTAAAGAAAACAATATTTCCAAACATGCCAATGGAGAAATGATCTTTAAAACTGTTTTCTTTCTGGGAGGTATCTCCATTTTTTATGCAATGATTATTTCCGGTCAGTTTGGGTTGTGGACCATGCTTGCCTTATCTATCGGCATTGGTGCTTTTACTGCATTTATTGGGTTCAACGTGTGCCATGATGCCATTCATGGTGCGTACTCTTCTAACAAGTGGGTCAACAAAAGCCTGGGATTGATTTTTAACCTGGTCGGAGCAAATGCTTATGTCTGGAGTATTACCCATAATAAAATTCATCATACTTATACCAACATCCCGGATCATGATGAAGATATAGATGTCGCTCCGGGCTTGATAAGATTGTCTCCCCTCGAAAAATTCAGACCTTTTATGAAGTACCAGCACTACTATGCCTTTTTCGTATATGGACTGGCGTCTTTATCCTGGGTATTCCGGAAAGACTATAAAAAGTTTTTTCAAAAGAAGATCGGACAGTTTGACAATACCAACCATCCAAAAATTGAATACTTTAATCTGTTTTTCTTTAAGGCAATTTACTATATTATATTTATAGTCATCCCATTGGTTGTATTGGATATTACCTGGTGGCAATTTCTAATAGGGTTTTTCGCCTTGCATATGACAGAGGGCTTTGTGCTCGGTCTTGTATTCCAACTGGCGCATGTGGTAGAAGGTACTGAGTTTCCATTTCCGAACGAAGAAGGAAATATTGAAGAAGCCTGGGCTGTGCACCAAATGCAAACTACCGCCAATTTTGCCCGAAAAAACAGACTGGCTAATTTCCTGTGCGGTGGATTGAACTTTCAAATAGAGCATCATTTATTTCCTACCATCTGCCATACACATTACACCAAAATATCCGAAATCGTGAAAGCCACAGCACTTGAGTGCGGGGTGCCATACATCGAGAGCGAAACCTTTATGGGAGCTTTGGAAAGCCACTACCACACCTTAAAAAAGCTCGGAAAACCGACGCCGGAAGTGGCCTACGCCTAAAGTTTTTTGTTTGATTAAATCTCGGGTCCGGAAATCTATTCGGACTCATGATGACTTATCTCTCCGAATGAAAGCAGCTAAATATTTGGAGAGTGATTTGGGACGCCCCCTCGCTCAAACCCTTCCGTGCGCACCGCCGCTAGCGCCTGCCCCTGAAGCATTTCGGGGTGTGGC
>CAZHZR010000108.1:0-5503 GCA_964537095.1 uncultured Roseivirgaceae bacterium | reverse complement strand
TTCGGGGTGTGGCCCGGTTACCACTTCGTCGAAGCACCTGTGCAATTTATCGATCTGTATGAAAACCTCTTTGCGACGTTGCGTGGTTTGTCTTTGCGTCTTTGCGTGAAACCTATGCACGAAGTGCTTTTTCCCCGTAGCGCCGCAGCGAATTTTATACGTGGCGATCGCAGCGTGTTCTCTAAATTCCTCATAAGAAACTTGCTTCACCAGAGTTTTTTAAAAGAGTGTGCGTGAAAAATCACATTGAAGGCGACGTAATTCAGGTCGCTGTAAATTATTGTTAATGAGCATGTTGTAGATCTCGAACGTGGACTTTCTTTAACATATTTTTCGTGCCTTCTCACCCAAAGCTGAAAAGTGGCGAACCATAATTTTAAATTTCCTGCTATCTTTAAGGATGAAAATTGCTGTCCGGATAATACCCCTGATATTTTTTAGCTTCTATTTTACGGCTTCTTTCGCCCAGTATCCTGTTTATGACCAGGAGCCATCTTCTCAGCGGTGGTCTCAGATTAATACACCCCGTTTCAAGGTGATATATCCTGATGGTATTGATTCTTTAGCCATCGGGCTCACCAGAAGATTGGAATCGCAATACGCGCGGGTATCTGCCTCCCTCGACGTCCGTCCCCGAAAGCTATCACTGGTTCTACGATCTAAAACCACCATACCCAACGGGTTTGTAACCTTGGCACCGCGCCGTTCCGAGCTTTTTACAATGCCTCCCCAGGACTATAATTTCGTAGGCACCAACAGCTGGCTCGATCTTCTTGCGGTGCATGAGTTCAGGCATGTGGTTCAATTTGAGAAAGCCAATAGAGGCTTCAACAAGCTGCTCTCCACCTTATTCGGGCAGGAAGCGCTGGCGGGAATGTCACATATCGCCGTGCCTCAGTGGTTCTGGGAGGGCGATGCTGTAGTGACAGAGACCGCTTTAACCCACTCAGGCCGGGGCAGGATCCCGGAATTCAACATGGCCTTCCGGGCAAATCTTCTGGAACGAGGTGCATTTAGCTATAACAAGCAGTACCTGCGGTCATTTAAAGATTTTATTCCAGATCATTACGTTACAGGTTACTACCTGGTGGCCCACTTAAGACGAAAACATGATTTTAATATTTGGAGCCCCATTGCCCATGATGCCTTCTCCAGACCCTATATTCCCTTTGCCTTCTCCAGGGCTATAAAAAGACATACCGGAAAGAATGTGGTGGAGAGCTATCTCGAAATGACGATGGCCATGGACAGTCTATGGCGGGAAACGGAGGAGGCGTCTGAACTCACAGATGCTGTTGTGGTGACAGATCCGGAACGTCGTACCTTCACAAATTATATGTATCCGCAGGTATTGCCAAACGGCGACATTCTGGCTTTTAAAGAAGGCTTGGCAGATGCCTCTCAACTGGTGAGAATAAAGCCGGACGGGAGGGAAGAATTAGAAGTTATTACGGGTTTATTAGCCAATTCTGGGATGTTGTCAGCGGCGAACGATAAAGCAGTGTGGGTAGAGTACAGACCTGATCCCAGGTGGGGAGCGCGTACCAGCAATGATATCAAAATTTATGATCTCCAAACAAAGAAGGTCACTGCCATTGCAAAAAGAACGCGGTACAGTGCTGCTGCATTGAGCCCTGACGGAACAAAAATTGCCACCATTCATACGACTGAAGCCAACAAATTCTACCTCAGCATTCTTGATGCCACATCCGGGGCTGAAATCTACCAATATGCAAACCCTGAAAATCATTTTTTGTCAATGCCAAGGTGGTCAGCTGACGGAGCCTACATTGTGGCATTGCAAACTTCTGCCAGCGGCAAAACGATTATTCAGGCATCGGTAGAAAATCCAGCTGTTCGCGAATTATTCCCCCCTTCCAACAATAATTATGGGCATCCGGTCCAGATCAAAAACTATGTATTGTATAATCTCGCACGAAACGGTATTGATAACCTGTTCGTCTATGACCTGAACTCCGGCCAGCACTTTCAAGTCACTTCAAGTCGATTCGGAGCCTTCAATGCTTCTGCTAACCATTTAATGGATTCGATTTATTACAATGATTATCAGGTAAATGGGATGGACATTGCGAAGATACCGCTGCTGCCGGATAGGTGGCAAACGGCGACACTAAATGATGGAGACGGTTCTAAAGACAGTTTTATAATGCCTGTCATCGAACAGGAAAGAAATATTGACAAGAGACTCTCGGAGGCTGCCGGAAATCTTCAAATTGAGAAATATAAGCCATCCAGTGACCTTTTTAATATTCATAGCTGGGGAGTTTTATTGACCGAAAGCGACAATTTTATAGCTTTTGGGATAAGATCAAGAGATGTTTTAGGCACCACGGCTTTTTCTGCTGGGTACGCGCACAATCCTTTTGAAAATGCAGGGCACGCGTACGGGCGGGTAAGTTATCAGGGATTTTTGCCTGTCATTGATCTGGAAGCGAGAATCGGAAACAGACGTGTGGAGGAGAAATTTCGAAAGGATGATATTATTAGTGACCAGAAGGTTGAATGGAACGAAGCGCATGCATCGCTGGGGCTGAGAGTGCCTCTGAATTTGACCCGTTCAAAGTATTTTAGAAGTCTCGAATTAGGCTCTAAATACGAATATACTCATATCGACAGCTACAGTTTCAACCTTCGTAAAACAAACCAGCAAGCTGACGGTAATTTGCAGGCATTGCAATATGACATTCGGTTTTCAAGGTTATTACGGACCAGCAAAAGAGACCTTTATAGTCGCTGGGGTCAGTACTTATATTTGAGATATAAACATACTCCTTTAGATGGTGATTATAAAGGCGATATTTTCAATGCTCAGGCTATTTTGTATAATCCTGGTTTATTCAAACACCATTCATTTTATTTAAAAGGAAGCTTTCAACATCAGGATGTTTCTAATAATTACCGCTTCGCGAGTAGCATGTTTTATCCCAGAGGATATAATTATTTATCTCTGGAGAACATGTACGTCGCTTCGGCCAACTATTCCCTGCCGCTGTTTTATCCTGATTGGAGTGTCGGTCCGTTCTTTTACTTCCAAAGATTAAAAGGTAATGCCTTTTATGATAGGGGCTGGGGAACAAATCCCGGCTTTAAAGACATGTTTTTGTTCGAATCCATAGGCTTAGAGCTGTCCGTCGATTTCAATTTTATGAGGTTTCTTCCTTTGTTAAATTTGGGCGTACGCTACACATATCTTCCTCAGGCCAATTCCTTTGAGACACAGTTGGTCATAGGATCATTGGGGTTTTGAATTATTTCTGGCTCGCAAGCGATTATATCAGGAAGACAACTGTGAAATTCTGACAATATTTCACATTTGTACTTGTAAGAATTCGTATCGATTCACCGTAAAATTTGCTTGTTTTATTCCCGCAAACGATTTTTTGTACAAAATCCTACATGGATAAATGGCTGCATGTGTACGAGAAGGGTTACTTAATTGGGGTTCTACTTCCAATTCAGAAAATACTTGTGCCTGATTATCAGGAAGTATCCGTTTTGTGAAATTTTTTGGCCATTTTGTGACTGTGTGTTTAAACATTTATTCTTACATGGCTTAGAAATACGGTCAATTACCACAATCTCTATAATGCATTGCGACTACATTTATAGCACTACTTTATACAACCGGCGATTTTTTTACCTGTAAACTAGTATCGTATCCCTTTTTAAACTTATTATTTTGCCTTGCCTGGGTGAATATAAGTGGTTTTAAATTTTTAAAACCTTAAACCTAGTAAACATGGAAAGATCGATTGATCAAAACACCTTCGTAAATTCGAAAATTGTAGATGACAACTCTACACAGTTTCAACGCGAACAATCTGAAAGACTTGCAGCTCTCAGAGATCCTATTGGTACAAATCTGCTCAATGCCGCTATTAACGAGTTCCTATTCCTAAACGAGAACCTATCCTCGAACGAAGCAGAGAACTATCTGAAGACTGCTACGGTAGTCCACAAGCTTTTAGATGCCATTCTTATAGCTGAGGAAAACAGTAGTAAAGAGGATATCATCTCCAGACTACACGAAGTAAGGGAAATTCACAGACAGTCTCCATTCTTTGTGAGAACCCAGGATTGGCCAAGAGGCTATGCTGGTGATTTCGAAACTATTGAATACATCATCAATGGAGAAAATAAGTCTGCACCTTATTCCTTAGGCTTTTATCTGGAGTCAATCATTCTCAATAGTCCGATTGTTCAACAGCATAGGAACAAAGTCAGCCATCAGGCGCGATTAATATTAGACAAAACCCTCGATTTGAACAATGCAAAAGTTTTGTCAATCGGATGTGGTGGTTCTGCAGATCTCAGACAAATTCAGAATGTGTTAAAGAGAACAGATGTGCAGATTACGCTGTTTGATATGGATGAGGGAGCATTGGCCTGTTCAAAAGAAAAGCTTGAGCCGATTGGTGAAAAGTGCAACCTGATACAAGGCAACTTGATTAGATTGGTTAAAAAAATCGATGAAAAGTTTGATTTGATCGTAATAGGTGGCGTTTTTGATTATCTTACCGACAAAACCATTATCTCAGTCTTAAAGAAAATTTACAGTGAGAACTTATCAGACGGAGGTGAGATATTTTTTACCAACATTGCCAGGGGAAATCCTTACAGACTGTGGATGGAATACTGTTTCAACTGGGAGCTCATTGAAAGAACCCGTGAAGGCTTACTGGATATCCATAAGGAATCCGAATTGGCTGATAGCGACATATTGATTACAAAAGAAGAAACTGGATTAACTTATTTAGCTAAAATCAGTAAGAAAAATAAGAATCCTTTATATGGTTAAACTATTTTTAAACACACACTTTTATGGTAATTGTAGATGAAAAACACCTGTTTTTAGAGTATGATGAAGAGTTAAAATGCGTTATTCAAGTCTGGAAGGGATTTTTTAGTTCCGAACTCTTCAGAGAGGGGTGTAATAAGACAAATGCTCTTTTTGAAAAGCAAAAACCAGTAACCAAATTTTTGGTGGATATCAGCGAATCATCAGTCATAAAAAAAGAGGATACAGAGTGGGCGGCAATAAACGCCATTCCAACAGCAATTAAGAACGGCCTTAAATATTATGGGTTCGTTTTGCCAAAGAATGCATTTACTCAGGTTTCTTTGAATAACTTTAGAAAAGATTTGAACCAGCCAACACTTGAAGTGCAATTATTTGACAGTCTGGATAGGGCTAAGAAGTGGGCCGAAGAGGCCGCATGAGGAAAGTGAAATTTTGAGGACAAAGTGGATAAAAAGGAGATGGGGTTTTCATCTCCTTTTTTTGTGGCGCCATCTCAACCTCATACCGCCTTTCTTTATCAGGGCAATCCGCATATAAATATTTTCTTTATGTTTTGTCACCTTTTTTGCTTTAAAGGGCAAAAAAGGTGACAAAACTCCAACATTCTATCTATTAATCCTTGGGTTTACACCCAAGGCTAATCATGTTTGACCCTTTCGGGGTCATAAACCGATATAAAAC
>CAZHZR010000107.1:0-10074 GCA_964537095.1 uncultured Roseivirgaceae bacterium | reverse complement strand
GAAAGCGTCAAAGAGGAAATGGAAGATCAGTTTAATGAAATTAACCACAGGAATTTTTACTGGGCTAAAAAGACTGTTCGGAAAATTTTGCGGGCGACGAACAAGCACATCCGCTTTTCGGGTTTAAAAACTACAGAAATTGAGCTGCTCCTTTTTTTCTGTCGGAAGTTAAAGGAAGCAAAGCTGGTTCGTCATGGCAGCGTTCAACTTGATAATATCTATGAAACGCAGGTACGGAAAATAAAAAAGTCCGTTGAGAAGCTCGACGAGGATCTTCAGTATGACTACCATCGTGAAGTAGCAGCGTTGTAAGCCGGAGACGAATTTTAGACATAACCTTACCGTTTCAATTTTTAAGCAGTCGGGGATAGCATTCCTGTGTAATTCCAAGGGTTTATCCGAACCGTTGATGCTAAATCGTATCAGGTATTTTTTATAGTGTCATGTTTTTTGTTGATTTTTGCTAACTTCGGGACAAAACTGTACTATTTACCGCCCCTAATAAAGATAAATGCCCTTGTTATATTTCCATTTGTTTACCCATTTTTGAAAATCCGAAATTTTAGAAATGAATTTTTACTTCAACGTAATTGACAAATCACATAAACTATGATTAAGAGAAGAGTTTTTTTTAAACATGCCGGTGCATTTGCATTGGGCACCTTATTGCTACCGGGATGCAATTCCCAAAGTGACAAAACGCAGACTGCAGAAAACGATACTTTGCCAGCCAATCCCGGCAATGAGGAAGGTGAGGTGCTAAGTGCCATTGGACTACAGCTTTATTCTGTTAAAGATGTGCTAGACCAGGACCTCAAGGGTACGCTTCAAAAGCTTGCTGACATGGGTTACACAGAAGTGGAATCTTACCCTGGAGTAGGAGGCCATTATTATGGAATGGAACCCAAAGAATTCTCAAAAATGTTAAGCGACATGGGAATGACTTTGGTGAGCAGTCATTTTGGATCAGGATCGTACGAAAGTAAAGCTTCAAATTGGCACGAGGCGAGCATGTTGAGCGATTTCGAAACGCTGGTATCAAAAGCAGCAGAAACCGGACAGACTTACCTCACATGTTCCTGGATGGATCAAAGCCTGAGGCAAACTTCGGATGACTTAAAGAAGACCGCTGAACTATTTAACAAAACAGGAGAAATCTGTAAGAAGGCAGGATTGAAATTTGCCTATCATAACCATGATTTCGAATTTCAAAAAGTGGGCGAGCATGTGCTTTATGATTATATACTTGACAATACTGATCCCGAGCTGGTGCTAATGGAGCTGGATATGTATTGGCTTGCAGCAGCTAAAAAAGATCCGCTCGCCTATTTCGAGAAGTATCCGGACAGATTTCCACTGGGGCATGTAAAAGACATGAGCAAGGCAGATAATACCAAAAACGATGTCATTGGCAAGGGTACGATGGACTATGCGAAAATTCTGAGGGCGGCAAAGGATGCCGGGATGAAGCACTTTTTTGTAGAACAGGAAAGCTTTACGCAGCCTTCTATGGAGGCGATGGAAGAAAACTACAATTATTTATCCACCCTTAAAATCTAACGAGGCAAGATACTGACACCAGCAGGTTCAATGCTGGTGTTAATATCCTGCCCGTTAAAATAAGTTCTGGCTGTGAAATGAAGCAGAAAGAAAAGTAAATGAGAGATTGTTGAAAATGGAAAATCACTTCCTGTTATCTGGAAGTAACGAGAATTTTGTATGAAAAAATTGATAGGTTTAGTGGGGCTGGTTCTTTTCTTTGGATGTAGCCGGGGGCTGGACGAAAAGAGATTATTGGTTTTTGTGGATACCAAAGCACCTTCATCCACAGAGGAAGTCGAGAAATTAAGACAGGTTGCACAAGAGCAGCAGGTCATCATTGATACCACATCAAATACGGCCTTGCTTCAGGAAGATACTTTGCGGTATTATAGTGCGGTGATATTCAGTCATTTTCCGGCAGATCAGTTGGATTACCGTAGCCAAACCGAACTGGAGCGTTATGTGCAGGCGGGAGGCGCGATCGTAGGAATCGGGACAAAGCTAACGCCTCAATATCAGTGGCCCTGGTATGTGGCCATGGCAGAAAGCTTGGAGATGGTTCAAACTCCGAATGCTCCGATAGAGCAGGTAAAATATAAGGAAAATGCAGAGGGCGGCCAAAATAACACTGACGATCCCGGAGCAGGTGTAAGGGGAGCTTTTGACGGTGGAAGGTTAGTCTTCCTCTCCAGCCTTGCTGCCGGCAATTCTGATCAGATTCGTGAGCTTTTTGATTTTGCGATTGGGGAAAATATCATCGATTTCGGAAAATCAAAGTCTTTAGCGGTTCCCGATGCAAATAAATTTACTCGCATTGTGCTGGATGATCAGCTTAATGAACCCATGGAGCTGGATGTAATGCCGGATGGCCGTGTTATATACATACAGCGCCGAGGCGAGGTCAAGCTCTATATCCCGGAAACAAATACTGTAAAATTGTTGGCCACCTTTGATGTTACCACCGAAGGAAATTATGAAGATGGACTTTTAGGTGTGGCTATAGATCCGAATTTTGAAAAAAACAGCAAAGTATACTTTTATTATTCAGCACCAGATCCTGACTCTGTTAACAGGCTTTCGCAATTCCGGATGGTGGGAGACAGTCTTCTGCTGGACAGTGAAAAAACCATTCTCGAAGTTCCGGTTCAGAGAGAAACCTGTTGTCATTCGGGGGGAGCTGTTCAATTTGGCCCTGATGGCCTGCTTTATTTATCAACCGGAGATAATACCAGTTCAAAGGAATCGGATGGTTACACCCCGTTAGATGAACGACCTGGTCGCGGCCCCTATGATGCTCAGAAATCATCTGGAAACACGATGGATTTACGAGGAAAGATCCTTCGGATTAAAGTGAACGCTGATGGCACTTACAGCATCCCTGAAGGAAATCTTTTTCCAACAAATGGAATTGAGGGCAGACCAGAGATTTATATCATGGGCGTACGTAACCCATTTCGGTTTTCTATCGACTGGAAAAACAATTGGGTTTACTGGGGTGATGTGGGCCCTGATGTGGGCAAAGCCAGTGAACAGGGCCCCGAGAGCTTTGATGAGTGGAATCAGGCACGGGCAGCAGGCAATTATGGCTGGCCATATTTTGTAGCAGATAACATCGCCTACCCCGATTGGGATTTTGAAACCAATACGCCAGGACCTTACTTTGATCCAGAAAATCCTATCAATGATTCTCCTAATAATACCGGCAGCAACAAGTTACCGCCAGCCCAGCCTGCTATGATGTGGTATCCCTATGGAGATTCTGAGATCTGGCCTAATTTGGGTACCGGCTCACGGAGTGCAATGGCCGGGCCTGTATATCATGCGGATCGCTACAAATCTGATGTGAAATTCCCGGAATATTATAGCGGAAAGCTGTTCATTTATGAGTGGGCCCGGAGCTGGATAAAAGTGGTGACGTTTAACGAGCAGGGTCAGCCTATCAAACTAGAACCGTTCTTGCCGGATATGCCTATCTCAAAACCTATTGACTTGGAATTCGGCCCGGATGGTGCCATGTATTTTCTTGATTATGGTGCTAATTATTTTGCCGATAATGATGAAGCACGCCTGGTAAAAATTGAATATACTGAAGGAAACCGAAAGCCTGTGGCGGTCATTGAAGTGGATAAAAAAGCTGGCGCTGTTCCTTTTACTGCAAATTTTTCTGCATCAAGGTCTTATGATTATGATGCGGCAGACAAATTATCTTTTGAATGGAGGTTTGAAGGAGGCCAAGTGCAGTCTACCGAAGCCGAACCTTCCTATACATTTGAAAAGCCCGGTAGATATAAGACAGCATTAACAGTAACAGATAGTTACGGAAATTCCCGAGTAGCGGAAATGGAACTTTTAGTAGGAAATGCACCGCCGGAGATAAACATTGCATTTGAAGGTAACCAAAGTTTTTACTATGATCGCAAGCAACTTCCGTATCGCATAGAGGTGACCGATCAGGAAGATGGCAGCACTGCTGATGGCAAGATTGACCCTTCCGAGGTTCAGGTGAGCTTTGACTATTTGAAAGAAAGCAAGGATTTGGCACTTCTCGGAAATGCTGCCCGTATTTCTCCTTTTATAAAAGGCAAAAACCTGATTGATGGCAGCGATTGTAAGTCTTGTCATGATATGGAAAAAAATTCTATTGGTCCCAGCTATTTAGCGGTGGCTGAAAGGTATCAGGTTGATCCTGAAACCATTTCAATGCTGGCAGAGAAAATTATCGTGGGGGGCAACGGAAATTGGGGACACAGTTTGATGGCCGCACACCCACAGCTTGCAGAAGAGGATGCCGCTGAAATGGTGAAGTACATATTGTCATTGGCAGATGAAGGTGCTCAGGAAAATCGTTCCTTAGAGAGCACGTTGGTGTTGAATAAACATAACCCCGGGGACGAAAATGGCACATACTATATGACAGTGAGTTATACAGACAAAGGAGCCAACAACATGCCTCCAATCACATCCCGAAAAATGGTGATGCTGCAAAACCCCAAAGTACAGGCAGAATCTTACCAGGGATTCAACAATGTCTCCAGATTGAGGCCTCAAGGCGGTGCTTTTGCCTATGTAGGCGGTATTAGCGATGGATCGTACATGGAGTTTAAGAATATCGATTTGGCAGGAATATCTGGAATCAGGTACAGAATTGAAGCTACCAACCCTGCTGCTGAAGGAGCTGTCATTACTTTGCGGCGGGGTAGTCCTGCGGGCGAAGCGGTAAGCAGGCATTCCTACAAGCAGGCGCGGGGACAAGATGGATATCACGAAATTACAGTTCCTGTTACGGCGAATGAGGGTAGCCATGATTTGTATCTTGTATTCAGTCATGACCAGAACAAGGGGCAGCCTTTATTTAATCTGGACTGGATTTATTTTGAGTCTGGCAGTAATATTGTTCCTTAACATCCCATGTAATATGAAGCGAAATTGGTTTTTCATCCTATTTATACTGGCGTCGTCTCATTGGGTCAGTGCCCAATCCGTACCTGCGAAAACTGAAATCCGGGTAAAGTTGAATCATATAGCAGTGTATGTTTTGGATTTAGAAAAAAGTACATCTTTTTATGAAGATGTATTGGGACTGCAGCAAATACCGGAACCCTTTCATGACGGCAGACATACATGGTTTTCTCTGGGCAGTGCCGGGCAGTTGCATTTGATTCAGGGAGCGGCAAAAGCAAAGCGTCACGATAAAAATTCTCATCTGTGTTTTAGCGTTCCTTCTATCGACGACTTTATCCTAACATTGAACAAGCATAACGTAGCTCGTGAAAACTGGGCGGGAGATTCCAAAGAACCTAACGTAAGAGTAGATGGAATTAAGCAGATATATTTTCAGGATCCGGATGGCTACTGGATTGAAGTGAATGACGATTTTTCGTCCTGATTTTCCTATGATTTATTGTAGGACAGATAGGTATTCCTATATTATCCCCCTATTTTTGGAATAAAATTTTTTCAAAGCTACTTTAGTAATTCACTACGAATATTTTTATAAATCGGGTTTTAACTTTTAACAAAACAAATTCAGACATGAAAAGAAAAATAAGAATGGGAATGATTGGAGGAGGAATTGGCGCTTTTATCGGGATAGCGCACAGAATCGCCTCATACATAGGAGAGGAATACGTTTTAGTGGGAGGAGCTTTTGATGTAGATTACAATAAAGGACTCGAATTTGCTGAGGGACTAGGTTTAAATGCTGATAGGGTATACAAAGACATTGACACTTTTGTAGAAAAGGAATCGGCTTTGCCTGAAGAAGAAAGAATTGAGTTGGTTTCTATCGTGACACCAAATTTTCTTCATTTTTCAATGGCTAAGAAATTGATTGAGGCAGGATTTAATGTGGTTTGCGAAAAACCTGTTACCACTACCTCTGAGGAAGCTTTGGAGTTGCAGCAGCTGGTTGGAAAGCACAAAGTGGTTTTCTGCCTGGCGCACACCTATACCGGGTATCCGATGGTCAGACAAATGAAAAAAATGATCGCAGAGGGTGTCATCGGTGATGTGCAGAAGGTAGATGCCCAGTATTATCAAGGATGGATCAATCCTGTGATTCATACGCCAGAATTGAGAAAGTCGGTCTGGAGATTGGACCCTGCTAAGGCGGGTATCAGTAGCTGTATGGGAGATATCGGTGTCCACGCCTTTAATATGATTGAATACACCACAGGTCTGGAAGTAAAGCAGATTTTATCAGATATTTCAACGCTTTATAATGATAATCCTTTGGATGTCGACGGCACTGTTTTGCTCCGTATTAAAGATGATATAAGGGGAGTGGTAAGAGCGAGCCAGATTGCTACAGGTGAAGAAAACAATCTGACCATAGCCGTTTATGGCAATAAAGGCGGCCTTAAATGGGAGCAGGAAAATCCAAATTATCTGTACTGGATTACCGATGATAAGCCAACTCAGGTGCTGAAGCCGGGGCATGCCTACAATTCACAGTTTGCGAAAGACAGCACCAAAATGGCGTCTGGCCATCCAGAAGGTATTTTTGACGCGATGGGTAACTTGTACAGAGGAGCAGCCAAAGCGATCAGAAGAGAGCAGTTAGAAGATGGAGAATTTCCTACCATTAACGACGGTGTGAGAGGGATGAAGTTCATTGAGAAAGTAGTGCAGTCTTCAAAAGAAGGCAATGTTTGGCTAAGCATTTAAATTTTCTTCTATTTTAGCCTGAACTGCCTTTTTTGATTTTGAAAGAGAGATCAAAAAAGGCAGTAGTTTTATGCCAAACCTTGTCAGTTTAAAATTGGTTCTTAAGCGACACCTTCCCCATCTAAGAGATATGAACCAGGCTTTGAAGTATATATTGTTTGTAATGATTGCGGGTGTAGCGGTATACGTTATTACCACCACTTTTTCGCAGCCGGGCATTTCAGACCTGGAGGCAGACTTTAAGGAAGTTGCCTTTTATAGAAATGAAAATAATACCGGGCCAATTAATAGGGTGTATGCTGTTACAGTTTCTGATACCGTATGGGAAGAAATGGAGAAATACGCCGGGTTTATGCCCCATAATAAATACGGAAATACCAAAGTGTATTTCTTTTTGGAGAATGGACAGTATCCTACCGATGTAAGAGCAGGAGAAGAAAATTTCGATCAATCCTACAATTCCCTTGTAATAGCACAATATGAAAAAGATGGCCTGGGAAGAGAATCATTTATCGTGAGAAAGTAAAAAATAAGAGTTTACCTTTGGAGAATGCTCGTTGTTTCCTTTGCAGCCATAATTTATTTTTTAAGTATGCTTTACCTGAAGTAACTAAGTGTCAGGATAGTGCAAGTGCTTCGTGCATTTTCGGAGTGTCTAAAATAATATGACTGAAGAATTTTGAAACACTGGCGGTGGTTCATTTTAAAAAGATTATTATATTTGAATTTAATTTGATCAGCTAAAATGGTAAAAGTGCCCATCTTATTGTTGTCGATTTTGAATAAAACGGGAACGCTCCATCCAAATTCGACTTTTCTAATGTTGAATATCCTGTTTTGTGTTTTCCTGGTGACAGGAAGTGCCGCATACTCTCAAAGTGCCGGAAACCCTGGTAGCGAGGCTTACATTGATCCCGCCACTGAGAATTTGGCCAGAAAATATGCGCTAAAATTAGGGGTGTCGGTAGATAGCCTGGAGTTTATCCAAATATATGAGGTCATGGACAAATGGCCGGAATTCGTTACCACCCATCCCGATAAGATTGGCTCAAATAATGATGCGCTTTTTGGGCAATTTATGTATTACCTTGCCTTCAGAACAAAAATTCCAGCTGATGCTCATCTACTTTATAAAGATCGTAAAACATATTTATTTAAGAACCTGACATACCTGCGCCCGGGCGATCTGATATTTTACGGAGAGAATGAGGATAAGCCTGAAAAGGTAGCTTTTTACCTTCAAAATAACTTTGTGGTATACCCCGACGTGAATGGAAGCTTACAATTTCAGTCCTACGGTCAGTTGCAGGAACAGTATTTTTTAACGGCAGCCAAAGTTGATCGGGATGAGTAAATTGGAAGAGATAGAACGCGTTGCCGAAGAAATCAGGGGTATTTCTGATAATATAAAATCTGAAATTATTGTTGCCGGTATTTTAAAAGCTGGTATTTCTCCGAAAGAAATACAGATTGAAAATCAGGGCAATTTTGCGAGGCCCTACAGTAAAGACCTGCTGGAGGCATCGGCTATAGATTGGTACAGACATGAAACGTTGCTGAGGCTCAGACTGTCCCGGAACGGCATCTATGATTTACTGCCGGAAGCGGTAACTCATCGCCAACAAGTTCCGGACGGAGGTTCAGAAGAAGTGAGCACGCTGACGAACTGGTACAAAGTTCGAAAGAGTGAAGAGGCTGCTGCCAGGAAATTCTTCAGACCATTTGAGCAGGAGTTTTTCTTTCACAGTGTAAGGCTGGAGCAGGAAGAGCATGATATGTTGTACAACTCATCTTCTATTTTTCATGATTTCCTTGCAGATTTCTGGAACATAGCAGGGGAGCTTGAGCCCGGGTATGAAGTTGTACTGCTGAACATTATGCCCTTTTTGCATGAAATAGCCGGCGATTTTGATAAGATTACAACCTGCTTAAGCAGTATATTAGGTGTGCAGGTGTCTTATAGGATAGAGCACAGAACGGTACATTTTAAATCTGAAAATGCTGTTATAGGCAAACCAAGGCTGGGTAGGGATTTTACCTTGGGAAGTTGCGTGTATGCCGTTCCTTATTCGATCTTTAGTGTTGGTCCGGTGGCCGCAGATCAATTGGCGGCGTTTCTTCCGGGTGGTGAAGCAGACAAGTTTATTCAGAAATTTTTCAAATATACGGTTCCCTTCGAATCGGAAGTAATTACTAAAATTGTAATGGATCCATCTTCAAGGGCAGAAGATGAAACCAATCTCGGAGTATTGGGGTATTCCATGACCTTATAATATTTAAATTTAATATCATGAACACGAGTGTCTTACAGTTTGGGTTGGTTTTTCTGGTGGTGGGCACTTTAATAATCTTGATTTTCAAGAAGCTGAAGCTGGTGATTTCTGCCAATGGCAAGAAGGGCATATTCTATCTCTTAGCAATGGCAGCGCTGTTTTTTGGTGCCGGCTTTTTAACTACCGAAAATTTATTAGGAGGAGGCTTCCTTTCCGCTTACACTGTGTTAAGTTGCGTGTTTATGCTGTTTGGGATACTCCATATTGTGGCGCTGAATAAGTTGCTCACCTGGGAGGAAGACATAAAAGCTTCTGCCGAAATTATATTTACCATCATTTTGCTGGCGATTGGAGCAGTCTTCTTCCTAAACTCGGCGGCGCTGTTTGGACCCAATGGATTTCATTTTTTCTACCTGTCCACCATCATCCTTTTTCTGGTTCCGATATTTTTTAGTGGCATGTGGAACGTACTGGTAACTTTTCCTGTACCCATTTATCAGAAATGGTATTACCCCATTAGCCGGAATATATCTTTACCTGACAATGATGAATTGCGTAACCTGCGCATTGTATCGCTTGAATTTAACAAAACGCTCAACGCTCCAAAGTCCATTTTTAAAGCAAAAGCTCCGGAAAATATGAATTTTGGCAAATTTTTTTACCATTTTATCAACGATTATAATTACAGGACTCCTGAATCGCCTATTACCTACAAAGACGAGAAAAACCAACCTTGGGGGTGGTCGTTTTACGTGAAGCCAAACGTATTTAGCACTACCCGTAATATTCATCCTGAACACACTGTTTTGGCCAACCGCATCAGGGAAAACACTACGATTATTTGTCAGAGAGTTGAGATTAAAAGTTAGTTAGATATTAGATATCAGATGTTAGATTTCAGATATTTTGACATTGGATAATGGAACCCCATTCCATTTACCTCACTGCCTCCAGTTCAAAGTATAAATTCCCATCTAAGTTTTTGCCCCTTGGTCTTTGACGCACCTGTGACTTGTAGAGGCACCTCATTTCGAGGCGATCTATAATCAAAATGTCGGCGGATTTCGTTATCTTTTGCAATATGTTTGCAATC
>CAZHZR010000106.1:0-10099 GCA_964537095.1 uncultured Roseivirgaceae bacterium | reverse complement strand
CAACAGCCACACGTGATCTTCAGGGCCTTGTCGACAAAAAAATCTTAACACGCACCGGTGAATTGAAAAGCACACGCTATCATTTGAATATTGGGGGGGAAGTAGGTTGCATCCTACAGAAATAATCGCCCACTGCTTTATTATGCAGGGCAATTATTTTTGGTCACGAAAATAAAAATTGCCCTGATTGAAGATAACGCCTGTTAGGCAACATTTTTCATTCCAAATTTTGTTTCATTTTTTTATACTTAGTCGCTTTATCCTTTTCCACCTGATGATGAACAACCCTAAAGTACAAATAGAATCTCGTGTAATTAAAACAGCTCGTGGATCAATCCAGGACTATGTTCAGCTCGCTCGTCCCGACCATTGGTTCAAAAATGTTTTTATGATCCCGGGAATGGTGTTTGCCTATATGTACTTTCATCCCGATTTAAGTTTAGCACTGTTGGGCAAGCTTATGCTAGCTGTAGTTTCAACCTGTTTAATCGCATCGGCCAACTACGTGATCAACGAATGGTTAGATGCAGAATTTGACAAACACCACCCGGTAAAAAAGCTACGGCCGTCAGTTTTAAAATCGCTTGATCCGAAAATTATCTACACCGAATATGCTATTCTCGCGATCATAGGGCTTTCTATTGCTCTATATCTCTCCATGATGTTTTTCTACACGGCACTGCTGCTTCTGGTGATGGGATTCTTTTATAATGTGAGGCCCTTTAGAACAAAAGAGCGGGCCTACATGGACGTTTTATCAGAGTCCGTTAACAATCCTATCAGATTCATCTTAGGTTGGTTAGTTTTTGCTCCTACTGTTTTTCCTCCCATCAGTATACTTTTAGCTTATTGGATGGGGGGTGCTTTTCTTATGGCATGCAAGAGGTTCTCAGAATATAGATTTATTAATGACCCCGAAATTGCTGGAAGATATAGAAAGTCCTTTAAAACCTACACAGAAAATTCCCTGCTCATTTCAATTTTTTTTTACGCCTTAACTGCCACCTTCTTTTTAGGTATCTTTTTAATAAAGCACAGGATTGAACTCCTTCTCACCTTCCCATTATTCGCGCTAATGTTTAGTTGGTACCTGAGAATTGCTTTAAGGACGGATTCAACGGCTCAGCGGCCAGAGAAACTGTACACCAACAAATATTTCATGATATTTTTAATCCTTTTTGGTTTATTTACAACGGCACTTCTATTTATCGATATTCCCTGGCTTAATTTCTTCCTGCAAAAAAACTTCGGATAAAGGCTTTTCTGCTGATTTATTCTTATAAAGCTCCCAGGAATTTTCTTTGGACAGTAGGGAAAATGATTCTAAATGGTCTTCTCTGGTAGGATATTCGCCCTTTACAAGCAATATGTCTACTTCGTTGTAAGGAAGAGTATCAAGAAACCCTTTTTGCTGAAAGCTCCAATCATAATGTTCAGGGAGAATTGATTTGTCCACTTTTCTATTTATCACACCAAACCTATAATCAATAATTTTGGTAGAAGAAATCCCTTTTTGCCAGGTAATAAAATAATTCTGAAAATGCATATACGCAGATCGGCCTCTAAAAGTATAGTCAAAAATCAGTGCGCTCATTTTTTGATCATTATTGATGCCTGCAAAATATTCTTTGTTAAAATTTTTATTTTCTTTATTAAAGGCCACAAAATATTCTGCCCATAAGATCGTGTACAAAGAAACCACAGAGACAGTATATATCAGCATAAACTTGAATTGGAAGCGCGGTAAATAGATGCTTACAAATAAAACAAAAACCAGCCAAAAGAAAATACTAAACCGCTGTGAGATAGGAGATTGTCCCGGAAGTTCATTAGGCAATAAAAAAAAACAGCAAAAGGTAATAACGAAAAAAATGCCCACAAATACATTATGCTCCTTTTTAAAATTGTTCAGCAAATTATGCCAGAATGCTTTTCCTTTAACAATCGCCGGCAATACCAGAAAAGCCGTAATCATTAGAGCAAGCCCTTTACCTGCCAGTCCCTCACGTAAGGGAAAATGCTCATACGCCACCAAACCTAGTCTTGGCGGAAAATCCCTAAAAAAAGTTGAAGAATAATAATTCAATATATACGCCAAGGTACTTTGTTCCGGGTCAGCCCCCTTCTGCAGCCACCAATTGACAACCAAAAACACCAATGGAAGTGTGACCACCACAGCCAAGCTCAAACCCGCAAAAGATTTTCGGCACCTATAAAGCGAACAGGCGCCATAGATCAAAGCGCCAAACAAAGCCACCTGCGCATGCATGGTAAAAAGCAAAATAAGCAGCATCGCAATGATCAATTTCAGCAGCAGGGAATTACGCTCAAAATCAACAAGCATCACATAGAACAGGAAAAAAATGACCGGTATTGAAATGGTATACCCCGAGAAGCCATAAGTCACATTGTAGCCGAAAACCAGTGTGAACGACAGCAGAGATATCCACAAGTTCCCCTTTAACTCTCTCACGATTAAATAGACCGAGAGTGGAAGTAAGGTGGTATAGAGCACATAAAAAGCTTTATTCCCAATTTCTACGGTGGGAAATATGCTTAACGAACAAAACCAAATATGAAACTGGTTGGGAAAATACCAGGGAACCAACTGGTAATAGGTCGAGAATAAATTGCCGGGTTCACCATAGTACCTGTATATTGTAGCTTCAGCCAGGTGATTTGGCAGGTCTATAAAAGGCAATAATGGGCTCCAAATAATTATGACGGCATTAACAATGGCGAATATGCCTAGCCAGAACGCAGGTTTGTTTACTAGAATCATTAAAAAATGTAAATATTAAAAAACAAATATACTTTCTTCCAGATATTATAAAAACTTTAAACGCTCCATAGCTTACATATTGCTTGCGCTCTTCCGAAATAAAACTCCCTAAATAAACGACGATTGTCTAATGTTGATTTCTTTTTTCTAAATTTGCCAGCAAATAGCTAATCTATTAAAAAGTTAGAGCATGATTTTATTTTATCAGGGTCAGCATGATATTGTTTATGCAGTTGCCTCATCCACCACGTTATCAGAAAATGATTTAAGCAAACTATCCTGGCTCTTTGGAAATGCACAACAGGTAGAAAATGTTTCGATAACGGGATCATTTGTCGGACCCAGAAAAGAAATGATTTCCCCTTGGAGTACAAATGCTGTAGAAATTACCCAAAACATGGGGATATCGGGTATACAGCGAATAGAAGAATTTCATGCTGCTACCTCCGAAACCATCTTTGACCCGATGCTACAGGTGATCTACGACGGTCTGAATCAGCATATCTTTACCATTGACATACAACCTGAACCTATTCTGTACATCGATAATATCGCAGATTACAATACAAAAGAAAGCTTAGCGTTGAGCAGCGATGAGATTTTATATCTTGAAACGGTGAGTGCTCAATTGGGCAGAAAATTAACTGACAGCGAAGTCTTCGGCTTTTCTCAGGTTAACTCGGAACATTGTCGGCATAAGATCTTTAATGGCAGGTTTATCATAGACGGTGTCGAAAAAGAAGCTTCACTTTTCCAACTGATCAAAAAAACTAGCCAGGAACATCCCAATAATATTGTCTCTGCCTATAAAGATAATGTTGCTTTTATTAAAGGTCCTGAGTTAGAACAATTTGCTCCTGAAACACAAGACAAACCAGATTTTTTCAAAGTTTCGAAATTTGAGTCGGTTATATCCATAAAAGCGGAAACACATAATTTCCCTACCACCGTTGAACCCTTTAACGGTGCTGCAACGGGAACGGGCGGCGAAATAAGAGACAGAATGGCGGGTGGAAAAGCCAGCATCCCATTGGCCGGCACCGCCGTTTACATGACCCCTTATTCCAGGTTGGAAGCAGGGAGAAAATGGGAGGAAAATTCCCAGCCCAGGCAATGGTTGTACCAAACACCGATTGACTTGCTCATTAAGGCGTCCAATGGAGCGAGTGACTACGGCAACAAATTCGGGCAGCCCTTGATATGCGGAAGTGTGCTGACTTTTGAACACGCTGAGGACGGAAAAACATATGGCTACGACAAAGTAATCATGCTTGCTGGCGGCGTCGGTTATGGAAAAGTCAAGAGTAGCATGAAAGACACGCCCGAAAAAGGAGATAAAATAATAGTTTTAGGTGGGGATAACTATAGAATAGGAATGGGAGGCAGCGCAGTATCCTCCGTTGCAACGGGTGAATTCGCCAATTCTATTGAATTAAATGCTGTACAGCGTGCCAATCCGGAAATGCAAAAACGCGTCAGCAATGCCATCAGAGCCATGGCAGAGTCTGAAACGAACCCTGTGGTTTCGATTCATGATCATGGGGCAGGCGGCCATCTCAACTGCTTGTCAGAGTTGGTTGAAGAAACAGGTGGTGAAATTGACATTCGCAAATTGCCTGTAGGTGACCCTACCCTTTCACACAAGGAAATTGCAGGCAATGAGTCGCAGGAGCGAATGGGGTTAATTATGAAAGCGAAAGACACCCATCTTCTGGAAGACATTGCGGCTCGCGAAAGGGCTCCAATGTACATTGTGGGCCATGTAACCGGGGACGGAAATTTTAGGTTTGTTGATAAGGAAAGCGACAAAAATCCCATAGACTGGAAGCTGGATCATATGTTTGGTAAGTCACCCAAAACCGTCATGGAAGACCAATCTATACCAGCTAATTTTCAATCCATCCAATATGATACAGTTCACCTTCAAGAGTATCTGAAGAACGTATTGCAGCTAGAGGCAGTAGCTTGTAAAGACTGGCTTACCAACAAGGTAGATAGATCTGTAACCGGAAAAGTAGCAAAACAACAAACCGCGGGAGCCATACAATTGCCTCTGAACAATGTGGCCGTAATGGCGCTCGACTATAGAGGTAAAAAAGGCATTGCAACCTCGATAGGACACGCACCTGTAAGTGCTTTGATAGATCCGGTTGCAGGATCAAGATTATCCATTGCCGAAGCATTGACCAATATAATCTGGGCCCCGATTTCCAACGGCTTAAAGGGCGTTTCGCTGAGCGCAAACTGGATGTGGCCAGCCAAAAACAAGGGGGAAGATGCGAGACTTTACCAGGCGGTTGAAGCAGTGAGCGATTTTGCCTGCGAATTGGGAACTAACATACCCACCGGCAAAGACTCGCTTTCCATGAAACAAAAATATCCGGATGGAACAGAAGTTTACAGCCCGGGAACTGTTATTATATCCGCTGCTGGTCCTGTTGAAGATATTAAAAAAGTCATCAGTCCGGTTTTGTCACAAAAGGAAAACACCTCAGTATTTCTGATAGATTTTTCAAAGGATGCATACGCCCTGGGCGGCAGTAGTTTTGCTCAAACCCTGAACAGAGTTGGCGATAAAACTCCTACTGTTAAGGACAGTGCTTATTTTGCCAAAGCTTTTGATATCATTCAAAGGCTCATATCAGAAGGCAGGATTATAGCAGGACATGATATCTCGGCAGGAGGAATGATAACAGCACTTCTGGAGATGAATTTTGCAAATGAAACCGGCGGTCTGGAAGTTAGCCTGGACAAAATAGAGGAGGATGACCTCATAAAAATTCTCTTCAGCGAAAACCCGGGCTTACTAATTCAGGCAGACAATCATTCGGGTGTTGAAGAGATACTGAAAAAGGAAAATATTACATACACACATTTAGGACGCCCAACCCCTGGAAGGGCACTTAACATTAAGCACCGCGAGAGTAATTTAGCTTTGGATATTGACGAACTACGCGACACCTGGTTTAAAACATCTTACCTTCTTGATAAAAAGCAGGCCGGCGAGCAATGCGCTACCCAACGTTTCGAAAATTACAAGAAGCAACCACTGCACTTTACATTTCCGCAACATTTTACCGGCAAGTTAGCACAGTATAATTTAAGTGCGGACAGGCCTGCTAAAACAGGAATAAGAGCTGCGATCATCCGGGAAAAAGGTGTCAATGGCGATCGGGAAATGGCTTACTCTCTTTACCTGGCCGGCTTCGACGTGAAGGATGTTCACATGACAGACCTTATCTCCGGAAGAGAAACACTTGAAGATATCAATCTCATTGTTTTTGTAGGCGGATTTTCAAACTCTGACGTGTTGGGTTCGGCAAAAGGCTGGGCAGGTGCTTTCCTGTATAATGAAAAAGCAAAAATTGCACTTGATAATTTCTATAAAAGATCTGATACGCTGAGTCTTGGTGTGTGCAACGGCTGTCAGCTAATGGCAGAACTCGGGCTGATTTATCCCGAACACGAGGTTCATCCAAAAATGAAACACAACAGCTCCGGGAAATTTGAATCCTGCTTTGTAAATGTAACTATAGCAGAAACTAATTCTGTGATGCTTCAATCCCTGCAAGGAACGCGACTGGGGGTGTGGGTAGCACATGGAGAAGGCAAGTTTGACCTGGCTTATGAAGAGTCAGCATATTCAATTGCTGCCAAGTACAGCTATCAGGAGTATCCTGCAAATCCAAATGGCTCCACCTACGCCATAGCAAGCTTATGTTCAAAGGATGGCAGACATCTGGCGATTATGCCGCATATTGAACGGTCTTTATTCGCCTGGAATTGGGCACATTATCCGGATACCAGAAATACCGACGAGGTATCTCCTTGGATTGAGGCATTTGTAAACGCAAAAAACTGGATTAAAACCAAGGTGAACGAGAAATAAGCGGAAAATTTCGATAAATTTTTTGCCAATATTTTTAAACTTAGAAAATTAATCCTACATTTGTACTCCGAAAAAGAAGGGTATAATGTCCGATGGTGTAACTGGCAACACGTCTGGTTTTGGTCCAGAAGAGTCTAGGTTCGAGCCCTAGTCGGACAACAAAAAAACAATATTCGGATATCCCGAAACTATTGTAGGATAATAGAAAAACAAGAAGAATATTTCTGATAATCCAAAGCTCTATTATTAGCAGAATATTTTAAATTGAAACCGTTCATTTAAGCAATATCTGCCAAAAGTTTCAAATTGATCCCGGCAATAAGTCGGGATCAATTTATTTAGCACTCATTATAGCTGCAAACACCACAATATGGCTAAGGTCAAAATCTTCTCAGGAACCAACTCAAGATATCTTGCGGAAAAAATTGCGAACGCTTATGGGAGACCATTAGGCGAACTCACGGTGTTTAAATTCAGTGACGGCGAAATGTCACCCAGTTTCGATGAGTCAGTAAGAGGAAATGATGTATTCTTAATACAATCTACCTTCCCCCCTGCTGATAATATGATGGAATTGCTGTTGATGGTAGACGCCGCTAAACGAGCCAGTGCAAAGTATGTAACCGTGGTTGTGCCTTACTTTGGTTATGCCCGTCAGGACAGGAAAGACAAACCAAGAGTGTCTATCGCTGCTAAATTAAACGCCAATCTTCTATCTGCCGCAGGCGTTGATCGCTTGATGACCATTGATTTACACGCAGGTCAGATTCAGGGCTTTTTTGATTTCCCGGTAGATCATCTGTACGGATCAGCCATCTTTGTTCCCTATTTGCGACAGCTACAATTAGAAAATATAGTTTTCGCGGCACCAGATGTTGGGGGTGTTGGAAGGGCCAGAGGTTTTGCGAAATATTTCAACGCAGAGATGGTCGTGTGCGACAAGCATAGAAAAAGAGCGAACGAAGTGGCCTCTATGCAGGTTATTGGAGATGTTGAGGGCATGGATGTAGTGCTGGTTGATGATATGATTGATACAGCCGGAACTATCTGCAAAGCCGCACAGATTATCAAAGAGAAAGGAGCAAATTCGGTCAGGGCAATTTGTACGCATCCTATTTTATCGGGAAAGGCATATGAAAATCTGGAAAACTCTGAATTGATAGAAATAGTAGTAACAGATACTATCCCTGCTAAAAGGGAGAGTGAGAAAATAAAAATTTTAACAGTAGCTAATTTGTTTGCTGATGCGATCAAAGCCATTCATGGACATGGGTCGATTAGCTCTCTTTTTATATAGATATTCCCGCAAAACATTTAAACAACGATTGAGGCTATAGCGGGGGCGTTCAATCTTAAAATTAACTAATTATGAAAACAGTAGAGATTATAGGGTTTAAAAGAGCAAATCTCGGTAAAAAAGAAGCCAAGAGGCTTAGGAATGAAGGTAACGTACCATGTGTAGTATATGGTGGTAAAGAACAATACCATTTTTATGCACCCATGATATTGTTTAAAAATATTGTTTATACGCCTGATGCTCACATGGTTGAAGTAAATATCGAAGGCGATATTTACAAATGCGTTCTTCAGGATATTCAATTTCATCCCGTAAACGAGATCATTCTTCATGCAGATTTTCTTGAACTTCAAAAAGGAAAAGAAGTGAAGATGAATATTCCGGTAAGATTACAAGGCACGGCTCCTGGTGTAATGAAAGGGGGTAAATTATACATCAAACATAGATATTTAACAGTAAAAGCACTTCCTGAAAATCTTCCTCAGTACATCGATGTGGATATAAGCAAGTTGCAACTTGGTAAAGCGGTGAAAATTGCCGACTTGAAACCTGCTAATTATCAAATAATATTGGATCCTATTAAATCCATAGTAGCAGTAGAAGTTCCAAGAGCGCTAAGAGGTAAAGCAGCTGACGGAGAAGACGAGGCAGAAGAAGGAGAAGAGGCAGCAACTGAAAGCGAATCATAGTAAGTAAGATTTAGTCAAATAAAAAAACCTGCGCAAATCACGCAGGTTTTTTTATTTGTTAACATACTGAAACTTGTTCATCCAATCCCCATTGAGGAATATTGCAATTTCAGCACCATATCTCGCGCTCAATTTTCAGTTACTTTAGATCATATTCTTTGATGTGATCATCAGCAACAAGCGTTTTTCGTAGGTTCTCTTTAGTAATCACGATTGGGTCAAACAAAATACTTGGCACGTCTACCTTCCCGTTGCTCAACTTGGTGGTAAAACTTACTTTTTCTTTCCTGGCTATTTTCATAGCTAGAATTGCTGCTTCCTTCGAAAGATTTTTTATCGGCTTATAAATGGTCATGGCCTGATATCCCAGTATTATATTTTTACATGCATCAACGGTCGCATCTTGTCCAACAACGACAGGAATGCCTCTATTAGAGGATTTGATCGCATCGATAGCACCCGTGGCAAGATCATCACTAGCTGCAATGACTACATCTAAGGGTTCATCTGTATGAGAAGCAAGAAACTCGTCCATCATCAACATAGCATTTAATGAGTACCAAGCATCTGACTCTTTCTCAAAGACAACGTTCACATCGCCGCGTTCAATGTGTTTGCCAAGTTTGTTCTCTATCCCCTGCTTCACTAACAGTGAATTATTATCCGAAGAAGGCCCATTTATAATTACATAGTTCCCTGTCGGTTTTAGTTTCAAAGCATATTCGGCCATGAGTTCACCCACTCTAATACTGTTGTAAGAAATATAGTATTCGAGATTAGAGTTTAAAATCATCCTGTCATAGGCAATAATCTTAGCTCCTGCTTTTTCAGCATAGTCTACCAACTCACCTAAAATCTTTCCGTCCTGAGCAACAACTGCAATCACTTTCACGCCCTCATCTATCATCGACTTACCCTGCGCTACTTGGGTATGGGCATCACCAAAAGCGTTTTTTGTTATCGCCACACCGCCAAGCGCTTCAATTTCGTTTGAAAAATTTTCCATATCCGTTTTCCAGCGTTCAGAAACCAGATCATGAACCAGAAATCCAATCCTGACTTTTTCCTGGGGCCCGAATGAAGTCATGGCTACAATCGTTAGTCCAAGCAAGCAACTTAGACCCCATAAGCTTAACCTTTTAGTAATATTTTTCATAATTATAAAACTTTTGACTAATGTATAGAGTAAATCTAAGGGGTTTGATCAGCTTAATAATTGGCGTTTCTAAAAAGAAGTCACATGGACATAAAATTGTAGAAATTGGAACCATCCGCGAAATTTAGCCATCGACAGAGTATCGCGAACAACATTGGGCAAGGAACCAACCAAAAATTATACACCCTTTGATTTCACTACAGAACCGGGCATACTGTTTTATTTATTAGGACTTAAAATACTGATTATAAAGTAGTTGATACGAGAATTTATACAACTGGGTGAG